>CAYYQY010000001.1:0-92259 GCA_964473905.1 uncultured Dehalococcoidales bacterium
CCTCCGTCTTTCTATTTTACCTGACTTTGGTGTCCGTTTTATCCATCCTACCTCAGAGGATGTGTTTACCTATGAAATCACTTCGAGACCAAGTGCCATCACCATAGTAAAGACGTAGTTTTTCGTACGGTGTGGCTGAAATTATATATGAATCTAAAATTACATTTTTTAGCCCAGTTTTTTTAGCCCAGTTATAATACGGGAATACTTCAGTGACCTACTCCCACTAGTGATATCACTTGTTACCTCGTTATTGGAGTCAATATCGCCTCAGGAGCCAGTGGTTGATATCTTAGCAAGCTGGTCTAGGACACCGGAATTCGTTAGTCCAAGTATCTAGGTATTAACCCATCTGACTCTGAACTCACATTATGGCAACTCTACACTCGAACCGGACTCATGTCAAGACTGTGGGAACTAAATGGGGATACTGAAACAGCAATAACAAGTATATATAAACACTGTTGCTTTATATATTTTTACTAACTATGCTAACCTTTATAACCGCTGTTTAGGGTTAGATGGGTTACAAAAGTTAGCAAAAAAATGTATATAGAAGCTGTCTTTGCGAGATTATACCTGGTATCGTTTTAGGGGATCAGGTCATAGTCAGTCTACTACCTCTAAAGGAGCTAGTGCCACCCGTCCAGAGTGTACGGTTTTTATGGTATTATTCGTGATGCTCATTATCGCTGACGGTCTACAGGCATTAGGAAGCCACCTCTCGTCGGTCTAATGTCTAATGTCACCTTTTACTACTTACTCCCGTCTTTGTTGATTCTAGAGCGTTAAACATCTTCGTAGAGACTTTGCGTATCGCTGCCAGATTAGCTTCAAGGACTTTCCTGTTTTCTGCCCCCCCTCCCCCCCGGGGGCCAGGAGGCGGGCAGAGGGATGTGTGCAGTCAGGTATGCAGGTAGGCAGGTAGGTGTATGGGTAGGGAATATGGGTGGTATAGGTAGAGGAAGGCATGGGCATTCAGGATACTTCGTACATAGATCGTGGACGCACCTCCGAAAAATTGAGCCACTCCTTGAAATCCGTTAATCTGCTTGGAAACCAGCGGATACCGGAGGAAAGGAATATTGAGAATGGACAAGGTCTATGTTATACGCCAGAAGGTGCTCGTGGAGCGCCTGAGTGGCCACTCTGTTGCCCGTGCTGGATACGGGAAAATATCTTCAGTCGTCCGAGCCTGTCCGTAAACCGAGTAATGCCCCACGGCCGCGGCCGGTGACGGACAAAATTGCATCACGCACCTATGAGATGTTGAGCTAGTGAGCTAGGCGTGTTACGCTAAAGCAGCGTATCATTGGTAGCCTCATCCGTCCCCAGCTTCTCAAGAAAAACTACAAGGTCGGCATCACCATTGTCTGGTACTACCTCAGGTAGAATCACCGCTAGGTGGCGGAAGTATTCATCCCCCTGGTTCATCACCCCATTGCCACCAGGCCGATTGCTAAGAAAGGGGCAACCACAAAAGGTGACAGACAGACGGTATTCTCTGTAGCAGTGTCATGGACTTGTTTTTATCGTACGCTCAAACTAAAGATAAAAAATTGGCGTTAATTTGGCGTTAAACTGAATAGGACTGGTTGTCACCAAACATTACTCTAGCTACAAAACAGGTTTTGGGCTGTTGATAGAAAGGGACTGCTTTGAGCGTAAAACCACTGGTTGACATTTTAGCATAGAATTACGAAACCGCTGCTCTACCCCTGAGCTACGCTGGCATTTAGCTTCATTATACGTTAAAAAGTTATCCCTGAGCAATCCACTGGTAAGCAAAGTGGTAAGCACCTTTTCACTAGCAGGACGTACACCGTGAATCACTTGTGATATATAGGAACGACTCACACCAAGTTCCTTTGCTATTGCTCTTAAAGATTCCTTTTCCATACGTGGCTAGCCTACCTCACACGAACGAATAATTCAAGCCTAACACACACAAGAACAGCACTCTTCATTGTGCTGTTCTAAATGTTAGTCGCTGTTCTATCGCTGTTCAGAGCCTATATCCAAATGTCAATTATATGCCTTATCTATGTGACAAAAGGAAATGACTCTCTGTATTTGCCGTAGAGTATCCTATATTGTGTGTCGGGCATTCCGCTAGGCAGTAGTATAGAGGACACGCAAGGAGTTTGCTGAAAAAGATGGTATAATCCCCAAAGTATTGAGGAGGGCGCCAACGGCAGCAGAGAGACGAAGAGTATGAAGATATTAAATGATTTTCAGATAAAAAACATAGATGAGGAGCAGGTACTACGCTCGTACGGGCACCGGGGCCAGCTGGCCCCGTTAAGAGAAGAGCTCAGGGAAATCATACTTCAAGAAATAGAGGAGGCTCACCACCTTATCCACCCGATGGCCGTATACGATGAAATAAGAGTAGCCCAACAGCCGAAAAACGAAATAATACTGGATAACGGCCTGGTGATAAGAGCAGGGAGCGCCATCAGTCTCTGGGATGGCCTGGACTATCTGGCGATAGCATTATGCACTATCGGCCCTGAACTGGAGGAGAGAGTAAACGAACTGTTCGCTAAAGATGAATACCCTTCAGCGTTAATCCTGGACAGTATCGGCTCCATAGCCTCGGAGAGCGCGGCGGACCACATCAATTATCTAATCTGTGCCAGGGCAACAAGCACGAACATGAAAACTGGCCCCAGGCAGAGTCCGGGCTACGGGAGCTGGGAAATAGAAGACCAGGCCACACTTTTTAAGCTCTTTCCTGCTTACGAGATAGGTGTAAAGCTAACTGAGAATTGCGCCATGCTGCCACGCAAATCTGTGTCTTTCGGCGTCGGCATAGGACAGCAACTAACTGAAAAAGCAACCGGATATCATTGCCGACACTGTGGTAAGCATAACTGTCAGTACCGTTTGTGAGAATACTAACGGCTCCGCCATGAACAGGAGTATGTTGCTCAATTCATAGGGGCTAAGCCCTATCCGCTCAATTACGACTCCCCTGGGCTTTATTTAACCTGATACGGTGAATTTCTTCGCCTGTCCAAACCATACATCACCAAAGCTGTTAGTGTATATTCTTTTTTCTGCTGGCAGCTGCCGCCAGAGGCGCTACGGCTATCCAGAACGTGATTGTTATCAGCATAGCCAGAGTGTAGTCGATATCAACCAGACCTATTTTGGGAGCGATTACTCCCCATAGTAGCATCAAGAAAAATGAACTTAGAAAGAAACCAGGAATTGCCGCCAGTATTGTAAAGTAACCCATTGATTTATCCTCCTTTCCGGAAACCGTCTTAAGTATTTATAATATTTAACTTGTAACAATAAACAACTTCTCTGCACTGCTATTTATTTAGTTCGGCGCCGCATTATACCACTTTGATTACGGCGTGACCCGAGCTTCTTAATAAAAGGGTATCCGGTAGTACCAGGCGGTGAATATATTGACAAAGTAGGCAAGCTGTGTTAAAACTTCTAACCACATCATATAAAATTTCATTAAATAATTTTGCAATATTTATTAAATTTAAAAAATGACCGGCGCGGAGGTGACAATCCAACCTGAATAATATGAATAGTTAGCCAGAACGAGTTTTATGTAGCTGTTGACCGAGACCTTTGGTAATTTTACGAAACTCTGTGATAACGGGCATCAAAGATGACCCTAATCAGGCAATGTTATTGGGTAATCGTATTGCAGGAAGCAGTGCTTAATAACTACCCGGAGGTTAATCTATGGCTACTATAGCTAGGACCATCAAAGAACAGCTCGCCGAGATTGCGGGTAAGGGAAATGTTCTTGACTCCCCGGATGTGATGGAACGCTATGGCACGGATAATAGCGTTGCACGTCCGGGGCTTTTTACTTGTGTGGTTCGTCCCAGGGATGCCAGGGAAACACAGAAGATTATCCGGCTGGCTAATGAGGCCAGGTTTGCCGTTGTGCCACACAGCTCAGGTATTCACTTCAACGGTGATGCCATTCCCAAAGTTGGTGGTGTGGTTCTTGACATGGAGCGAATGAACGGCATTACCGAGATAGACGAGGAAAACAGGGTAGCCCATATTGAGGTCGGCGTGACCTGGGAACAACTACAAACGGCGCTGGAAGCCAGGGGATACCGCAGTGTAATGCCGCTGCTACCCCATGCCTCAAGGTCCGTGATTTCTGATTGGCTGGAGAGGGAACTGCCGGTGGTTCAGATTCACGAATATGCTGACCCGATGCTGAGTCTGCACGTCATCTGGGGAAACGGCGAGGAATTTGTCACGGGCACAGCGAGCATAAACACTTTCCGCGACCCGGAGCATCCGGAATGCCTGGCTGATGGCGTGATACCGGACGGTCCGGGACCGATTAACTTTGATGAATTTTTATATGGTGCGCAGGGGACCATCGGCGCGGTGTCCTGGGGTATAACCAAGATAGAAGAAATCCCCACCATCACCAAGACTTTCTTCATCCCCACACATAAAGCTGAAGAGGCTATTGAGCCGCTATACAAAATATTACGGCGTAGAGTAGGCTACGAATGCCTGCTTCTTAATAATTTAAACTTGGCTACTATCCTTGCCGAAAGATGGCCCGCACAATTTGATGAGCTCAGGGATATTCTGCCGCCGTGGACAGTTATACTGGTAATTGGTGCCCTCAAGCGGCGGCCGGAGGAGAAAATAGCCTATCAGGAGAATTTCTTACGTGACATGATGCTGAGCTATTTCCCCAACCTTGAGCCGCTTACTACTTTACCCGGGGCAATGATGGTTAATAAACAGATCCCAGAAATGCTGCGTAAACCCTGGCCCGCGGACAAAACATACTGGAAGCACGCCTATAAGGGAGGCTGCCAGGACTTGACCTTCATGACTACTCTGGACCGGGTAGAACGGTTCCTCGTCGTAGCAGGTGAGGTTGCCACCCGGTGCCAGTATCCCTATCAAGATATGGGCTGCTATATCCAGCCGGTAGAGAACGGCCGTGCCTGCCAGTTACAGTTCAATTTCTACTACGACCCCACCAGTGAAGCCGAAAAAAACAAGGTCCGCAGGCTTTATGATGATACGGCGGCTGCCATGCTGGAAAAGGGGGCCTATTTTAGCCGTCCATATGGTGCAGTCGCCGACATGGTCTACCGCAGAAACGGTGATTACACCTCCATACTCAAGAGAGTAAAAAAGTTGTTCGACCCCAATAACATAATGAATCCGGGCAACCTGTGCTTCTGAACAACAGCGGTAAGGGGGATAACATGCCTGAGACCAAGCAATTTACCCTGGGGCTAAACCTGGAAGACTACGCCTACGATGCCCGGCATTGCGTAAGCTGCCATCAATGCCGGTGGATAGATCTTAACTACGTGCCCGGTCTTGATTTTTCCTGGAAGTGCCCACCCTGGCAGTATAAACAACTGGATGCCTATGGCGCCGAGGGCAAGAGCCGAATAGTGTATGACCTACTCAAGGGAAGACTGGACTGGTCTGCCCCGAAGCTAAAGGACATAGTCTACGAGTGCTGCCTCTGCGGCGCTTGTGATATGGGCTGCAAGCGTAACCTTGATTTCGAAAGGCAGATGATGCTGGAAGCGCTGCGCGGTAAGTTCGTAGAGGAAGGGTACGGCCCCCTGCCCGCTCATGAACAGTGGACACGTAACATAGAAGCAAAAGGCAACCCCTTCGGTGATGAACCAGCGAGACGTTTAGACTGGCTGCCGGCAGATGTTAACCCGCAGGATAAGGCCGACTTGCTCTATTTTGTCGGCTGCCGGGCATCTTTCAGAGATACGGATATAAGCAAGGCAACAGCCAGGATTCTCTACGCCGCCGGGGCAGACTTCATGCTAATGGCGGATGAGCCGTGTTGCGGCCACTTCTTATTCGCTACCGGTCAGGTAGAGAAAGCAAGGCAGACAGCCAAAAATAACCTCAAGCTAATCCGGGAGACCGGTGCCAGTAAAGTAATATTCAGCTGTGCCCACGGCTATAAAACGGTAAAGGTGGATTATCCCAAACTGTTGGGTATCTCCACTTCAGACCTGGGTTTTGAAGTGGTGCACCTGGTGGAGATGGTTGAGGAATGGGTAAAGGACGGCACCCTCAAGCTAGATAATAAAATCGATATGAAGGTAACCTATCATGACCCGTGTAATCTGGGTCGGCTCAGCGACCCCTGGGTACACTGGGAGGGGACACGCGGTGAGTGGGGGATTCTTGAACCTACGCGTGAGTTCCGGCGCGGTCTCAATGGCGTCTACGAACCGCCGCGCAGCATTCTCAGGGCTATTCCGGGCATTGAACTGGTAGAGATGTTCCGCCATCACGAAAATGCCTGGTGCTGTGGCAGTGACGGTGGCGTGAAGCAGGCTTATCCTGACCTCGCTTCGTGGACAGCCGGTGAAAGGCTGAGGGAGGCGAGTGCCGTTGGCGCCGAAGCCATCGTATCCTGCTGCCCCGCCTGCCGGGAAAGCTTCAGTGAAGTGGCTGACAGCAGCATGGCTGTTTTAGATATCACGGAATTACTAATCAGGGCTATGGGGAAGTAAGGCCGAGGAGGTTAGATATGAGCCGGACTACAGCCAAGGAACCAATAACAGAAGAGATGTACCGGGCACTGGAGTGTATCGTTGGTCCCAGCTTTGTAACCACCGAGCCAGATGAATGTCAGGCATACACCGGCCGCGGCTGCTGGATGGAGCTCTACTGGTGGTCAGATATCTCCCGCCGGCCGGCTGGTGTTATTCTACCCGGGACTGCGGTAGAGGTAGCCCGGATAATTAAAGTATGCAACCAATATGATATTCCCTATCTTCCCGGCAGCACCTTTGGCTGGATGCCGCTCTCCGGTAGCAATCTGCGCGATGACTTTCTGGTTATTGACCTGAAGCGCATCAACCACCTGGAGATAGATGATAAGAATATGTACGCCGTCATCGGACCGGGAGTAATCTATGCCCACCTCCAGGCGGAAGCGATGAAGAAGGACCTCTATACTATGCTGCCATCGGGTGGCGGCAGCGTTGGCGTAATAGCCAACCAGCTAACCTTGGGAGTTGGCTCTCTCTGCTACCGGATAACCGCTTCGTCTATGCGGCGCATGAACGGGGTGGAATGGGTCAGTCCAGAGGGGGAGATAGTGCGCATGGGGTCTCTGGTAAACGGCAATGATAGTGGTTACTGGCGCGGTGGGCCTGGCCCCGGTCTCCTCGGCATGTTGAAAGGCTACTCTTCTTGGACGGGCAGCATGGGTATTGTAACCAGCATGGCACTCAAGCTCTACCCGTTTCAGCCCGAGAGACTTGAACCCGAAGGTATTGGCGGGGACAGTGCCGTTAAGCTGCCACCAAGAATGCTATGGCACAATATCACTTTCCCCACCGAAGAAGCCCTGCAAAAAACCATGCGTGAACTGGGGAAAGCCCAGATTGCAGCCTACGTAAACCGGGTCTCGGCTTACTGGAGAGACATAGCCAAGTGCCGGGGTACGGCCGAGTACCGGCGTTTATTCCAGGAATCATGGGGGAAGGTGACACCGGAGACCGTGGCGGCCATGCACGTTGTTCGAGTCCTGCTTATCGGTTATACCTCGCCAGAACAGCTGGATTACGAGGAACGGGTACTGGCAGACATAGTGGAGGAAAACGGGGGCACCCTGCGCCGCACCCGGCAGACCGATGAATCCTGTTTCCTGTATGCCAATGCCCCGGACGTATGGGTAATGACCGGAAACTGGGCGTTGATTACGGTAGGTACCGAGAGCCTGAGATGCGCCCTTAAAATGGGTGACGATTTTCATAAAAGGTGGACTGAGGGCTATTTGAATGACGCTATGGACCAGCACCGCGAGATTCCCTGGTATATGCCCCTGGACTTCGCCCGCGCTGCCTACGCCGAGACAGACACCTATGCCGATTCCCAGAAGCTGGACCCGGAACGCCCCGAGTTTGACGAGGGAATACTGCGTAGACAGCTACAGTTTTTTGAGTCGGTAATGCCGTCCATAGAGGCAACGACCGGTTGGCCTTCCTTTTTCAGCACATACACCAACTGCAGCTATACCTCCGACGCTACCCGGTTCAATACACCGGTCTGGGTAGACAGATTTCAAAAGGAGTTCAATCCCATGGGGCTATCCAATACCGGATTTCCCTATTTCGGCGATAAGCATGCCGCCATTATGCCCGAAATAATAACGGATGAAGTCAGGGATAAAGTTAAGGAAGTGCAACAGGCCCGCTGGCGAGGCCTTTAATCCTGAGCTAAAGGTAACAGGCTCATTTTCGAGTAATCACACAAGCTGGGCAAATGAAGGAGGTTAACAGGAATCGTGGCTGAAAAATACGATGTAGTTATTATCGGTGCCGGGGCGGCGGGGCTCACCGTTGGCGCCATCCTGTCGGCCAGAGAGCAAAAGAAAGTCCTGGTAATAGAGAAGGAAGAGGCGATAGGCGGACGTCTGGCTTCGTTTGTGGGTGGCAAAAAAGGTGTTTCCTTCCTGGGGAAAGAGCTAACCATCCCGGAGTACGAGAAAGTGCTTGGCTCGGTGAATACCTGGGTGGTTCGAGCCAGCCCTGACCTGCCAGCTATCTGGGAACAGGGACTGCTGGATGGCTATACCTTTGAGGCCGGTGTCCATGCCACTTTCTGGGGGGATAAGGGCCGGGTAGCCTGTGTGCTTGATTACCTGGGTAAGCACAGTGACCTGCCCGGTAACGAAGGGTTTGCCGTCATTGACACCAGGGATAACAAGTGGTACCAGGTACAAAGAGGAGGTAAATACGACTGGCTGAGTGATGAGGCTAGCCTGGAGACCAAGACGCTACTTCGGGAAATGACCAGCATGTCCCTGGAAGAAGCGGCCAGGTACGACCTTATCTCTTTCGGACAGTGGCTTAACGAGCACACTAAAAACCGCGAGGTCTATGAGTATCTGGCAGCGCTCGCCTCCATTCACATGGTCATGGGTGAGCCTGACATGATGCCGGCTGGCGATTTTCTTAAGTTCATGGCGGTGGCCAGTGATATCGGCATGAACCTGATAACGGGTTCCACCGGCACCGCCGGACCGCCGGGCTTTGTTGACGTTGCCGTGAAACTGGCCGGGGCATTCCGTGAAAGCGGTGGTGAAATAATGCTGGGCACACCGGTAACGGAGGTCATGATAGCTGACCAAAAAGCTTGTGGCGTCATCATCCAGACTAAAGACGGCCCCCGGCAAATCGAAGCCCGGGATGTTGTCTGCACGGTACCCCCCAATCATATTTTCGGCATACTGCCGGAGAAACACTTTCCATCCGAGTTCGTTACCGATATTAAGGAGCGCTTCTGGGGTGCCGGCATGCTATCCGGGTATATCGGGCTTAAACGAAATATCATAGAAGACAAGGCCGTTAATCCCAGAAGCTGGTTACTGGTACCCTCGCTTATAAAAGCTAGCGAGGGCTTTATCGGCGATGTGGATATCATCACTTTTATGTCCTCCAACTTTAATCCCCTTAGAGCACCGGAGGGTAAGCACCTGTGGGAGTTCTCCATAGCCCTCACCGATAAAGAGATGCATGACACCGGCAAGGTAAACCGGGTTGTGGATGAAGCTACCGCGTTTATGCAGAGAAACTTCCCTGCCTGGCGGGATGACATGGAGTGGGAGCTCTGGACAACATCTGACGAAGGCTACGGTATATGGCCTCCTATCGGTAAGCGCCGGCCGGACGTGAAGTGCCCCTGGATAGAAGACCTCTACTTCGCCGGTGACAGCTATGGAGCTCACCGCTGGGGCGGCGGCCTGGATGCCGCCATCCATTCCGCCGTACTGTGTCTGGATAGACTGGGCAGTATGGATTACTCAACGGAAATACTGCCCGCCTACCACCGGTAGTATAAAAGTAAATGGCAGTTGATAATAGAGGTGACACGGTGAAAATAGAAAGAATTGACCATATCGCTATTAACGTTAGAGAGTTGGGCAAAGCGGAGCGGTTCTTCACCGATTTGCTGGGGACAGAATTCAGCAGTTCTGCTGTATTTCGGGAGCTTGATTTAAGGTCATCGATTGAACCCTTTGGCGTAGAGCTGGTCGAACCGCTAACCCCGGACGGCCCAACGGCCAACGCTATAGAGAAAAGAGGGGAAGGTGTATCCCTGATTTCATTCAAGGTAGAGAGCGTGCAAAAGGCGATAGAAGAGATGAAATCACGGGGGATAAGGCAGGTAGGCATGGTAGACCGGCCTAAAATGAAAGCGGCCGTATTTCACCCGAAAGATACCTACGGCGTAATGATAGAGTTCGTTGAATACAAATCAGAGCACCCTGCAGCTAACATTCGTGAGGAGTGAGAAATAGTCTGCTAACCAATATCTCATAATTATCACCAAGGCAATTAACCCAAATAGCCAAAGAGAGGGAACCTTTAAGAGTTAGTCGGAATTGCAGCCGTTCTTATCACCCCCGTAATCCTGAATATGCAATTTATTAACTAATAAGGAGTTGTTTTATGGAAAAGCATTTAGCTAAAGCATTGGAGAAATTCGCCCAACCGGTTTGCGAACCAAGAGACGAAAACAGACCAAACGAAGATAGACCCATGGTAGTCAGACCGCCGCTGAGCTCTTCGCAGGTATACCGCTGGATAACCGAGGGCGCTCATCAGGACTACTCATTATGGTACCGCCACCAGCTACAGTGGAGAAAACTACCGCTGGAACAGAAACACAAGGCGATGTCAAACCGCATGGCACGGGAAGACGGCATGTTCCGTACGCTGCTACCGGAGGTTTACGGTGAAGAGGGGCTACAGATACTGGATGCGGTTTACGCCAGCTTTGCGCCTGATATGTATTATAGAGACCATGCCCGTGGATTAATAAAAGAGCCGGAGAAGATAGGCCCCAGGCAGGTAGCATCCTATATTTTGACCAACTACGATATCATCGGCGTCGGACCTCTCATCGTCATGGAGGCATCGGACGAGAGAGTCAGGCTTTGCCCCATAGGCCATGATTCAACCGAGCTTTGCTCTTACGGCACGCGTAAAGGCGACTGGAGAATGTGTGCCTACACCGGTGAGTGGGAAACGCAGATTACCAAGCTCATGAATCCCAAACTGCGGTGCTACACCAACAAAGCCAAGAACTGCGGTGACTGGTGCTGTGAGATAACCATTGAGTGGGATACCGGAGAGGAACCCCCAAATAATACGCTACCCCCGGTAACCGGCAGACCTGAGCCGGTTAGACCGGAGCTCGAGCATTCCGATGTCTATAACTGGATAGTCAATGGTGCCCCCAAAGACGCCAAAGCATGGCTGGACCCTGTTCCCATCCGCCATATACCCATGGACCAGAAGCTTAATATCTGTTCACGAAAGTGGGCGGCAGAGACCGGTGCCATGAGAACCATGATGGCCGAGGTCTACGGGGACAAGGGATATGAAACTATAGAGAAAGCCTATGCCAGTATGGCACCGCCTGAATACGAACTCGCCAGGATCAGGGGGTTAACAGGCGAACCGGACGAGATGGGGCCACTGGAAGCGGCACGTTATATTTGCACACTGTATGATATCGCCGGACGAGCACCGCTATCCATACCGGAAGCCTCAGATGAATGTGTCCGCATACAGCACTTTGTCGGTCTTCCGGAGACCTGCTACTATTTGGCGCGTAAGGGAGACTGGCGGATGTGCGTCGCTGAAACCGCTTTTGAGAGAAATCTAACCAAGATGATGAATCCCAGGCTCAGAGCACAGCGTACCAAGAGCAAGATTTACGGCGACTACTGCTGTGAACTTACCATTGACTGGGACCCGGATTTTAAATAGCACCGGTTCCGAAATACTCGCCAGAGCCACCGGTTCATACGTAACCATTCTGAGAAGAGGGGCTATGGACACTTTACGTTATCTATTTAGGTGACAAGCTAGCACGCAATGTAATGTCTGTCTTGAAAGGGGCAAAATCAAAAGGCGTCGCGTTTGCATGCGGATATACTACTGTCGCCGTGCGTGGACACTTAAAAGTTCTCCACTTGAGACTCGGCGGAGAGAGCTCAAGCCAAGGCTGACGCCGAATAGTTTCATAGGAGACACCATATTCACCAGCAACTTGGCGTATACTTCGAGTCTTATGCCTAACCTTGATCTCCCCCCAAAGGTACGGTAATAGTCGGCGACTTGGTCTGCTGGGGACGGTAGGATGTGGAGGAGCTTCGACTGGATAACTCTCATCGAAAAGTCTGACATCAGGTTCCATCCCCCCCGGGGTCGCCAGTTCACACCGCCTATAGACACCGGCACTAACGCCAATCCTACGCAAGTTTACATATAACCTCACCGCATAAACTGACGCTATAGTCCTGCTAAAACGGCACAGCAACGTGGTGAAAGAGGCACCGGTTTCTCCATAGTTAATAGAAGCTGGTTAACGCTAATCCACTCCAGTCGCTATCCAGTCTCTACAGATACTGGATGCGGTTTACGCCAGCTTTGCGCCTGATATGTATTATAGAGACCATGCCCGTTGACTAATAAAAGAGCCGGAGAAGATAGGCCCCAGGCAGGTGGCAGCCTATATTTTAGGCAATTACGATATACTAGGCGTCGGCCCTCTTATTGTTTTAGAGGCATCAGACGAGAGAGCCAGCAAATCGCCCTAGATTTTCTAAAGAACAGCCCTACATCCACTTTTGATGGCATTGAAAACAGCATTAAATTGGTCAGGGTTGAACCTGCTTTTTGCCCCTATTGCTGGGGATTCGTCTATGAGTTACAATGTGCACATCGACTGCAACGGTCAGATACTAGCCCAAGTGATCACTAACCATGAGGCGATGATCTGTGTCAGCATGGGTGAGGTTGATGGTGGTACCATAGATGAAAAATGGGATATGGTCAATCAACGGGAAATATCAGGACAGCCACCAAAAACCGAAGAAGCACAACATCAAAACAATGAGTAAATAGAAACTAAAAGTGAGGGGGGGTATTTATGAGGGAAATTGCTAAGTTGACAGCCTTTATTTTGATCATCATTGGTACTCTTGGTCTTATAGTCAATGAGTTCATTTTCGATTTGGGGAGTATTGTCACCCTAACATTCGCTACTGTAAATATTGTGGGGCTTGCCATTTTAGCCTATACGTTTTGGGGTAGGAAAAAAGAAACATAAAGGAGACGGAAAATTGAAACAAGCCTTCAAATACGGCTTCACCACCTGTACTGTGGCTTATCTCTTGATTGTAATTCCACTCCTCGTACTCTTTGCAACTTTGATTTAGGGGCTCATACGAATTTGTAGTCGATATTGAAGGCTTGTTAAGCGCCCTGGCGCACATCACGACATTAGTGCCGCAGCAGAACATGGCGTTAACGGTGCTCTTGCCCTCACAGATATACTCGTAAAATACAGCCTGCTGGTAGGAAGCGCCGCGGGCTACGGCGCTATGTTGCGTGTTAGCGTAGAACTGGGGTGTCTGTACAAAGGCCAGGGCTTCGTCCGCTTCCAGCAAGGGAACGGTCTCTTTCAAAAAGTTATGCACCGGCTTCTGGTCGGCATCAAAGATAGCTACATACTTCTCTCTTAGGTCTTTAAGCAGGTCATTTATAGCCCCTGCTTTGAAGCCCCGCCGGTTGGCGCGGTGCACGAAAGTACAGCCATATTTTACGGTCAGGGCCTCAGTTTCCCTCTTTAGCTTCTCATCTGTCGAGTCATCCACGAGAAAAACATGCTTGTTCACGTAGTCCATGTTATTCACGGCGGCTATGGTGTCTTCCAGCATTTCCGGATTCTCATTGAAGCTGGCGATTAAAACAGCCACCATTGGCGCTACAGTAGGCGTAAGGAGATTCGACCGGGTAATATCGTATGCTTTATTCGCGCGGAACAGTGTGGCCAAGTAGCCAGTACTGTGTAACATGACGAAAAGCTCGGCACTCAGGAGTAGAACCGCAAAAATACGGTCTACAATACTGTAGCCCGCGTGAAACAGTGAGGCACCACGAAAGGTAATGTAAACGCAGAGCAGGGTGAAGGCTACCAGCAGTATTCCCCGCATAAGCACCATAGCGTTATTTTTCGGGGCAGGTAGGGGGCTATCCTGGGCACGGGTATCTACTTCCTTGAATAGCCGGGACACTTCAGACTCGCCCGCTCACCGAATAGCCCATTCGTATCGCGGTTACTGCCGGGCAGTCTTTCACGAAGGGCACGATTACCGCTCGTACCGGCACAGCGGCAGTCCCCGCTCTCACCCGTCTCCTGAACCAGCAACCTTGTATGCCTTTCCCCCAGGTATATCATTTACCCTCAGCTACCCCCGTGCAGGATATAGTGGCCAGACTCATATCATCTCCCCTGAGCAGTCTCTTAACCAGCATTAACTCGTCCCTGACCAGGCGGGGCATCAGATAATTCTTCTGGACTGTTTGCTTGCCTTTCTTCCCCAATTCCCGTGCCATTTCACTATCCTGCAAGAGCATCACTATCTTTTCGGCACACTCCTCAACGCTGCCCACGAGAAGCTGGTCAAGCTCATTACAGAGCTGCAGGGCAATACCGCCCACCCGGCTGCCTATGGCGGCGGTAGATTTCCAGAGTGCTTCCGATATGGTAAGGCCAAAACCTTCGCGCAGCGACTTCTGTAATATCAGGCTGCTCGCCCTCTGGAATACATTTATTTCAATATCGCTGAGGTTGTGGAAAACAAATATGCCATCGTCCTCAGCCGCCTCCGCTCTCACCTTTTCCAGCATCTCCACTCCTTCGGGGTCATCGCTGGCCAGAGAACCAATCAATGCCAATTGCAGCCCGGGAATCTCCGTCCTGGCCATCCTATAGGCTTCAATGACGCCAAGCGGGTCTTTCCACGGGTCAAAGCGTGATATCTGCGTTATTAAGGGACGGTTGGCGTCTATACCGCTCGCGGCCAGGCAGTCAATACAGAACCGTACTGTAATCTCGCTGTTTTTGGGGCTGTACGGGTCAATAGCCGGGGCTATAGTTTGTGCACGGCCGGGTGCTATATCGGCAGGTATATACTCGTCCAGAGTAAAAACGGACACGTCATAGTCATCAATATAACCCCCCAGAAACTGCCAGACCTCCGGGTTGGGCAGGGACGTATCTATATGGCACCGCCATATCCATTTGGTACCATTACCGTTATAGTAGTGACGGAGGGCAGCCGGCTGGGGGTCATTGATAATGACCACATCGTAACTGGCAGCCAAATCCAGATATCTGGAGTTTTTCAGGTTGTAAGCCAGATAGGTCTCTTTCTCGGCAGTGGTAAGAACATGCTCCGCCCCCTGAAGGGCATTATGGAAACTCTTGGTAACCTTGAAGAAGTCCTGGCTGGCACCAAAGATACGCCAGTCCGCGGCGATGCCCACGCTGGACATTAACGGCGTTACCGAGTGAAGCAGCTCGGCTACACCCCCGCCGTACGGCGTTGAGTTTACATGACACAGCCGCACCCCCCGAAGCTCTTTACCCAGTGCCACTATCTCCTCAATGACCTGGTCATCCATAAGCACCACGGGACGATAGCTATCTATTGTTTTCTCATCGGTCGTCACTTTTCTCAGCACGGCTTATCTCGCATTTCTAGTTTATAATGACAGTTCCACCCAGTCCCGGGAGAACTTTACCCACTTCATACTGGCAACGCTAACGTAATAACACTCGCTATCAACTTTCGTCTGGAGTATGCCGTCCATGACATACTTGATGTTGTTCAGGGTCTGCTCGCTCACGGCACCCGCTTCCACGGTAAAAAGCGTGGTGACATTACCGTAGCTGGTGGCGGTACGGGCAAGCTGCGTGATGAAGCGCTGCACGGTGGCTAACTCAAAGTTCAGAAAGAGGCTGCTAATAGAATCAAACACACGCAAGCCGCCAGCCTTATCGTGCAGTGATTGCCCCAGCTCCTGCCCGGCATCGGAAATTACGCCGGCAAGCTGGTTAAGTTCCAGGATACCGCTTATGGCAAAGCGCTCATCACTCCGGGCAAAGCCCTTGCTCCAGCTATAGCCATCTACCAATCTAAACTTATTCTCTGCTTCGTAGCCGACAAGCGGCCCGGGCAGCAGCGCATCAATACTATGACGTATCATGGCCGGGTCATCATCCAGGGAAATCATCATGCCATTGTGCGATTTTTTAAGAGCCGCCGCCAGAATACTCCGGCAGACGGAACTCTTACCGGAGCCGATCTCGCCGACTACCAGCACGTTAGCGCCGTCGGGTAATCCACCGGACAACACACTGTCCAGCTGTTTATAGCTTGACGTGGCTACGTCCGAAGCTGCCGTGTTTTCCGCTCCCGCAGGTATCCCCTGCGACAATTCCCCGCGGAAAGCGCGGTATCTATTCAAGAGAGAGGCCACCCGGGCACAAAGTATCGCCGGACGGACCGGCTTGACCACATAATCATCAACGCCCGCCTGAAATGCCCTGAGTTCATCATGCTCCTCGTCCACTCCGGTGAGCATGATAACGGGCACCTGGGCAGTGCCGGGGTTATTTCTCAGCTCATTGACCAGCTGATGCCCGTCCTTAACAGGCATCATTAAATCGGAAATTATGAGGTCTGGCTTTTCTAACCGGGCTTTACGAAGGGCATCATCGCCATCAACGGCCTCAATGATTTCATATCCGGAATGACTCAGCGCGGCCCCCAGAAGACGCCTCATCGCCCCCTCATCATCAACCACGAGAATCCTATCCACCATAAACGGTATCCCTTATCACTATGCCGCGCCTCGGTAAAATTTCAAAGACATGGTCGTTCAGGTCGGTAGGAGTCCCCCTCATTTTACGGATATATATAGTGCGCATCCGCCGTCCCTCAAAACTGCTCACCCGCAGGACAATGACGCCGGAAACAACGAACTCCTCCACTTCGTACTGGCTGAGCTTGGCTGTCCCGGAAGGGATCCCCGAGGTGACAATCGTGGTGCACTTGAGGTTGTCGTCTATGGAAAATATAAGGCTACGGATATATTCTTTTACCTGGATGTTCGCTTCCTGCTCGAAAATCAGGGGGGCGATGGGGTCAATAATAAGCCGGGTGGCTTTAATCTTACGCACCTGCTTGGCAAGCTCAATAGACAGTTGCTGGGCGTCAACTGTCTTCTCTTTACCCAGGCGGATATTGGTGAAATAAGGCGTTACATCCAGCAGGGTTATCCTTTTATTGTCAATATATTTCTTTAAGTCCCAGCCCAGCGACTCGGCATCCTCCAGCAGATGGGTGGGCTTCTCGTCAATGGAAACGTATACCGTGTTTTCGCCCTTTTCGGCTCCGGACAGGGCATATTGCAGGCAAAAGATAGTCTTGCCTGTTCCCGCCTCACCACAGACCAGGTATACGTTATTTTGCTGTAAGCCGCCGCTCAGGCGGCTATCAAGCCCTTCAATCCCCGTCGGTATTCTTAGTCGTGCCACTTTTTTGGAGCTAACAGGTAAAATAATCTCGCTTATTATAGGTTATTGACAGACCGCTTGTAAAGTTTGCTCGCGCCCGGTCTGTCACCCACTACCTGCCAATTATGACAGAACATAGTACTGGTACTATAGAACAGTAACCCCCGGCAATGCATTTCGTGAAGCTGTAGTCTCGCTGGTATAACCGTTCACTTTTACGAAAAATCATGTTCCGGATAAAAATATCCCTGCGTAAGCACCGGCTGCCAGTACTAAAATCCAGAGCCGGTTCAGTATTATTCGTTTATAAAATTTTGCCAGAATATCCGGTTTAACGGTAACTAAAGACCGTTTTTTTCGTTAATAGAAGGAGAGGGTTTTAGGAGGAGGTAAATAACCATGAATGATAGAGCGCTGTCAATCTTTCTTAAGATAGTATTCGGGCTGGGAGGTATTGCTATTCTGACATTATCCTGGACGCAGTCAATGCCGCTATTTGAACGAGTTCTCACCACTTCCATCGGGACAGCCGGTATCCTGTACACCTCAATCGGGCTGCTAACAATGATGTTTGTATCCGGGAGAGCCGGCATCACCCGGAGAGCCCTAAAAGTAGAGGTTAACAGCGAAACACGTGATTTGTAAGCTAAATAATGTTCCCTGGCACCATACCAAGCCTGCTCAAGTTAAAAACGGTAACTATCACTGCCACCGGTTATTTTGTTTGACTACCCGTTCAAAAGCACATTTTTTACAGGCTGCAAAGTTCAGGTAAACCGGAGACAATATACGGCAATACGGTGTAAAATAGGCACTATGAATACAGAAAGGTTTGAGCAGATGGTGCTCCGGGCAGTCAGTGATTTACCGGAAGAGTTTAAAAACCGCCTGGAAAATGTTGACGTGGTGGTGGAAAAAAGCCCGCAGGCAAATCAGCTGGCACGGTTACGCCACGGTGAGACCCTGCTCGGCCTGTACGAAGGCGTGCCCCAAACCAGGCGAAGCTCGCACTACGGCCTGGTGCCCCCGGACAAGATAACGATATTTCAGAAGCCTATAGAGGCTATCGCCGGCAGCGATAACGAGATTACGACCGAGATAAA
Source organism: uncultured Dehalococcoidales bacterium (assembly GCA_964473905.1). Taxonomy (GTDB): domain Bacteria; phylum Chloroflexota; class Dehalococcoidia; order Dehalococcoidales; family CAYYQY01; genus CAYYQY01. The sequence continues at coordinate 18,498 of CAYYQY010000001.1, forward strand.
GAAGGTGGTAATACATGAGATAGCACATCATTTCGGCATCAGCGATGCCAGGCTCCGGCAGCTCGAGCAGCGCAAACACCGGAAACAGCAATAGGCGGACACGCTCCACCACAATGAGTGCTCCCCGGGTTAAGCGTGTTAGCTCATGCCAATCTCTAACTATAAACCCTGCTCCTTAGTTATATTAATAATATTATTTTTATGCCCGCAGCAGGACAACCGGCAGGACCTTCCCTTAAACGGTGGTAAATGTTGACAGATAGCAAAACCAGAGAATAGTATATCTTGTAATTAAAGCCGTCCCGGCATATTCCAGTGTTGTTATCTTCGTAATTGCCGCCGGCTGCCCGGAGTACTGCTACGGAGTAGATATACAGGGAGAGGAGAGCTTTTACCGATTTAGATGCTACTGCTGAAAAGAGTATTTAGAACCCTCCGCAGGGACGGTGTACTGGCTCTCGCCAGGTTATCCATACAGTACATAATACATGTTCTCTATCTGCCCTACGGTTATTTCCGAATCAGGAACCTTGAACGCGACAGTAATCCGGACACATTGATAGATTATGCTTATACCGGGTTTCACGGACTTATCAGACCTCTCCAGTCCAGATCAGAGATTCACCGGCTCCTTGAGATTCTAGCTAAAATGAAACCCGGATGTATTGTTGAGATTGGCACCGCCAGAGGTGGCACGCTATTTCTATTCTCCCGAATAGCTGCTGAAGACGCTACTCTGGTAAGTATTGACTATCCGGGTGGCTGGTTTGGCGGCGGTTATCCCGTGTGGAAAATTCCTTTTTTTAAGTCCTTTGCTTTAGATAAGCAAAAGATCTATCCGGTCCTTGCCGATTCTCACCAGGACGCCACCCTGGAAAAGGTTAATTCCATCATAAATCCGGGACAGATAGATTTCCTTTTTATTGATGGAGACCATTCATACGAAGGGGTAAAGAAGGATTTTGAGATGTACAGCCCCCTGGTCAGAAAGAACGGCATTATTGCCTTTCACGATATAGCGCTGTGTTCCTCTAAGATCGTCTGCGAAGTAAATAGATACTGGGACGAGATAAAAACCGGGTATGAGTACGAGGAAATTATTGAGGAATATAACCACCAGTGGTTGGGTATGGGCCTGATAAAAGTGCGGGGCACGCCACAATGAAGTATCCGGCAAATGGGCACAGTATCTTCATCATGGCTTAAGCGTTGAGTCAGATGGACTTCACGGGTTTACCTGCCAGCAACTTATATTCAGGTACCCGCTCTCCCAGGCTCCAGCCCTGATAGTGGCTACCTTGGCATTGGTAGCATCTTTGGCTTGAGCGACAATAGCGTAGGGAAAGCAATCACCGACCCATATAGTACCTACATCCTCGCGGCTGGCTTCTACAAAACCATGACCTGCCACTCCACTGATCCCGGCCTCGCCGCTCAACTGGAACATGTGAGACTCCGTATTATATTCACCCTCCCCCGGGTCAGGCCCCGGCTCTATGTTAGGCAGTGGCGGTAAAATATCCCACACCAGCGTGATGCCGGTTTCTGAGCTGCCGGTTACCAGCGGGTCTTCAGTGGTCATGTCGCCAGTAGTAGAGCCATCTATATAATCAAGACCGCCGGGTAAAGCAACCAGAATCTTCTCTATCTTTATATTGGAGACACACTTATTAGTCAGGTATATGGTGTAATCGTAGATACCTGCCGCATATGCTACCGCAGGTTCCACCCCCAGTGAATCCGAGTGACCCCCCGGATATTCGATTTCCTCGCCGGAAATCGTGGTGACCTCACTGATGGTGACATCTACTGTCATCCCGTTTATGCCGGTTAGCTGGTACGAATACGGGAAAGAAGCCGGTTTTTCATTGAGCAGTCTCCACAGACCGTCTTCCACACCGGCATCAGCCGCATAGAGCCCTTTCATCTTCTTTTCCAGAATCCCGCCCGCCTTGAGACCGGTGGAGACATAGTCAAGAGCAGGCACGATAAGCAAGCTGCCCAGGGCCAGCAAAATCAGCACTATAGGCAGCGCCTGGCCGGCCTCACCCGCCATTTTCTTGAATAACCACCCTTTCGCCATATTCATAATTTCAGAGCTTTTCATTACCTTTCCCTGATTTCATATTCCTTGGTCACTATCTCATCATTGGCGCGGGTCTTGATAAAAAATGTCCACAGGCTATCCTGCGCGGTAAGATTTGCGGCACATATATTACCAGCCACCAGTGTCGTCTCACTTGTTATCACCGTGCCGTATCTATCCAGAGTCAGCAGCTTTCTTTTAAGCTGCTGCAGTGAATCATCCGAATCGAACCACAGATAGCTTATAGTATGGATATCACCGTTCTCCCAGTCCTTCCAGTTTATAACCGCGAATTCTTCGTCGCCTGTTGCCGGGTCATCACCCACATCAATACCCTGTGCCATCAAGACATCCTGACTGACCCAGTAACCGGCATTCCTAGCCTGGTGCAGCGCCGTAGTCAAATCGGTGCTGTACAGGGAATAATCAATTATCTGCGAAGTGGTGACGCTGGCACCCAGCGTAATCAGTGCGACAACGCTGACCACCATAGATAGCTCGATAATGGTGAACCCCTTTTCATCAAGTTTCATCTGCTCACCTTGAAAATCTCTACAGAGAGTATAGTTGTGCCATCATGTTCGGCGTTAACAGTAACACTCTGGATACCGTCATCCGTTTCGTGCACCAGTCCCACCACCGGAGGTGGAACAGACCAACCCTCCGGCACGTTAAGCACCGGGTCTACCGGATATTGCGTGGCAGAGTATTGGTAGTCACAGTCTTTGACATACTCCACTTGGCTGCGGACCAGGCTCTCAGCTATAACCTGTTCGCTAATGACGACGGTAGCCTCACCTACCGTCGTTAGACCACAAAGATAGGTAACGGCCACTATGCCCAGGATAGCCAGTGCTACTAACGTCTCAATCTGTGCAAATCCACCGTTATTTTTCATACGATTACTATATGCCGCCTGGCATTCCCCGTGCCATTATAAAATTATTCGTTTTCTTATAATATACGGGCATCCCCTACTTAAATTGGGTGTTAACCCCCAAATTGTTGCGGTGCCTGCATGATTTATCGTGGCTCAAGCAATGGTGGCAGCCGAATAATTGTCACCGCAGAACATGCCCCCATAAAATGTGATATAATGCCTCCGGCTTAAACTTGGAAGGAAAAATTAGTCCGCTGCGAAAGGACAGATATTTTTGTTAAATGCCAGGCTAATCGTGAATCCAGCTGCCGGTGCCGGCAGAACGGCCAAGAAATGGCCGAAAATAAGGGACCTTTTGAAACACATCGGACTTCATTTTGAACACGACCTGACAGAAGCCCCCGGACATGCTATTGAGCTCGCGAAAACAGCAGCTGCGAAAGGCTATGAGCTAATCGTATCTGTTGGTGGTGACGGCACTATTAACGAGGTGGTAAACGGGATGTACGAGGCCGGCAGCACTCAAGACGTTACGCTGGGTATAATAAGCACCGGAACCGGCAGTGATTACGCGCGGACTATCGGCATCTCACCTCATCAACAGGAAGCCTGCCAGTGCCTGCTGCACCCGAGGCAGACCACGGTAGACCTGGGTGTGCTGGAATACACCAGTAACAGCCACCGGACAAAGCGCCTCTTCGTAAACTTCGCCGGCCTGGGATTCGCCACCGAAGTAGTCAAGGCGACCACACAGAAATTCAAGTTTCTGGGAGGTATGCCTTCTTACCTTACGGGACTTTTAAGCACCTTCCTGCTCTATAAGAACAAGGAAATAACCTTGAGGCTGGATGGAGTAGAGGAAAAAAGAAATATATGTACCGTGATGATGAATAACGGTAAATATGGCGGCGGGAGTATGCTGGTGGCCCCGGATGCCGACCTTCGTGACGGTCTTCTTGATGTCCTGATAATTGATGCTTTGAGTAAAGCGGACCTGCTATGTTCACTGCCAAGAATCTATAAGGGCACTCATCTTACCCATCCAAAGGTTTCATTGAAGAAAGCAAAGATGATAGAAATAGAGGCCAAACAAAAAATGTTTCTCCAAGCCGACGGTGAACTCCTAGGAGAGACTCCGGCCCGGGCTTACGTAATGCCGGCTGCCCTGAAAATCATTACCTAGAAGATTAGCGCTTACCTGTGTGTCACACGCACGAAAACTATCACTGAAGCAACTGATAATCGGTACTTACTTAGTTATCAGTTGCCCGTGAACGGCTCGCATTATTTTGCATAACCAGACATATTCACACCCGGTACTTTCCTACCTACCCATGCGTTTGCGTCTGGCATTCTTCTTGGCTTTAAGGCGCGCCGTTTCTCTCTTGGATAAAAACCGGCGGTGTGCTTTCGCTTCGCGCAGGACACCGTCCATCTGCAACATCCGCTGAAAGCGCCTTAATAGCGAATCCTGTGTTTCACCCTCACGAATAGAAACTTGTAATGACATACTACACCAACACATTCTAGGGACAAACATATTGCTGTTATCTTAAGCCCATGAATGTCCAAATAATCTAGCTATATAGAACCACTCGGTCTGCTTTCACTTAAAAGCAGCGCCAACAACGGACGCCCCCGCTTTTTAACAGACTTCGAGATTAATCTTTTGTTTACCGCTATACCGCAGAGCTGTCACTGCGGGCTCTCGCTGCCCGGTACGGCAGTAAAACTTCCCTACTGATCCTTGCCGGATACCGGAGTGAATCTCCCCGAAACCGGAGGGATGACCTCCCCTCTTCACTGGAGTAGGTTCAAAATGTGGCCATCCAATTACTCGGCCTAAGGTAACCTAGCATCCGCATTTTCTTAAAGAAGTATTAAAATAACCCTGATAAAACTAGTTGTCTAATTATGCGCCAAAATGATTATGTTTGCAATCATGTTTTCCCACATAATTAATGGTTGATATACCCTATTTCTACCCGGAGATAAAGACACGTCAGAAGAGATACACTCAGGCGAAAAGACACGGAAATAACCATATATCTCACTTTCTAAGGGCTCCCGTCTCTATGATACATTCACGTATATTATCCACCAGCTACGTGTGCTATAATTACCGTTAATTTCGTTCGCCATGCCCGGGCCGTTTAAAAACGCAGGAGTAGAGGTCAGATGATAGAGAAGAAGGTTCTAGGCGGTAGAGACAAGGTTAAAGTAGCGGTAGCGCAGGCTGCCCCGGTCTTTATGGACAAGGGGAAAACCATTGAGAAAACCTGCCGGCTGATAGTAGAGGCGGGTAAAAACGGGGCGGAGCTTATTGTTTTTCCAGAGACATTTATTCCCGGCTACCCGGCAATATACACTGGCGGTTGGGAGAGTAAACTGTCGGAGTGGGCCCCGTATATGATTGCCCTCCAGGATAACTCTATCGTAGTTAACAGTATGGATACGGAGATTTTGGGGCAGGCAGCCAGAGAGGCAGGCGTCTATGCCGTAATCGGCTGCAATGAGCTTGATGACCGACCAGGAAGCAGAACGATCTATAATACCCTGCTATTTATGGACAGGAACGGCCGGCTTATGGGCCGGCACAGAAAGCTCATGCCCACCTATAGCGAGCGGACTTACTGGGGGTGGGGCGATGCCAGCGATTTGCAGGTTTTTGACACCGACATAGGCCGCATTGGCGGTCTTATTTGCGGCGAGAACCTCATGATTTTACTGAAAGCCGCCATGATGCACAAGGGAGAGGAGTTCCATATCGCGGTCTGGCCGGGCGCCTGGAGCGGGCAGGGGCTAACACACGTCATGGACCCGGAGACAGACCCACACGGGGCTACTTCTTCTCTCTATCCGGTTATCAGGACATACGCCTGCGAAGCTCAGGCTTTCGTACTCAGCTCATGCGGCATAATGGGAGAGGCAGATTTCCCGGATAAATGGCGCCATATAAAAGACAGCGAGCATACCAACTACAGCTGGTCGGTGGGAGGAAGCGCTATAGCCAGCCCTCACGGTAAATTGCTGGCCGGGCCTGCCATCGGTAAGGAGGAGATTATCTATGCTGACTGCTACGCTCATCATATCAAGCTGGCAAAGGCAATTTTTGATTGCCTGGGACACTATACCCGGTGGGACGTGGTCAGCCTGCAGCTGAGAAATGAGCCATGGACACCGGAGACGGGGATGACGCCCGGCCCCGGCCTGGATATACCGCCAGCCGAGATACGGCGCATAGGCGAGAAATACGAGATAAGCACCCAGAAACTGGAGGCCGTAATTAACGAGCTAAATAAACGCCTCTCCCCGTAAGCCGGTAAAATTATTCCACATCATTACATATAAGCACCGGATATTATTACTCTATTGAAGCTGGCTATAATCACCAGCTTGCATCATCACGGTTGTTTTGCTAGTATCATTACAAATCTTAAAGGGGGTAGTGATGAGCGAAGAGCGTATCGTAAAAACACTGTGCAACATGTGCCAGTTAGGTTGTGGCCTAAATGTGCATGTAGAAGCAGACCGGGCTGTAGGTATCAGCCCTATGGAGGAGCATCCTCTGAAAGTCCTGTGTCCGAAAGCTGACTCGCAGGCAATCCTGGAGATGGTTTATGCCGAAGACCGGTTAAAAACTCCCCTGCGAAAGATAAACGGTGAGTTCAAAGAAGTGTCCTGGGGTGAAGCCTTCAACTATATAGGCAACGAGCTTAACCGGATTAAAGACAAATACGGAGCACAAGCCTTCGCCTATAATACGGGGAATGCGTTCATCTCCACTCACGTAGAGAAGGTAGCCAGGCGTTTCTGTGACCTCTACGGTACGCCGAACTTCACCTCCGGCGCCAGCTTCTGTTTTTACGCCAGATATTTTGCCCAGAGCCTGACGTTTGACCACCGGGGTGCGTATGCACTTCCCAGCTGGCGTAACACGCAGTGTGCCATTATCTGGGGAGGGAACCCTACGGAAAGCTCCAGCCCGATAATGCCAGCTTTAAGTGCTCTTCGACAAAAAGGGGGGAAACTGATTGTGGTTGACCCCCGTGCTATTCCACTCGCCAGGCAGGCAGATATCTATGCCCAGATAAGACCGGGAACGGACTGCGCTCTGGCTCTCGGCCTGCTTAACGTTATCATAGCTGAAGAGCTGTATGATAAGGATTTCGTCAGTAACTGGACTGTCGGCTTTGATAAACTCGCCGAGCATGTTAAGGAATATACCCCGGAAAAGGTAGCAGCAATAACCTGGGTACCGCCGGAGACCGTAAGGGAAATCGCACGGATGTATGCGCAGAACAGCCCGGCCAGTATTTTACAGGGGGTAGCCGTTGACCACTTCAATAACGGTGTGCAGGCAAGCCGGGCTATTGCCATATTGATAGCTGTTACCGGCAATCTTGATATACCGGGCGGCAATACCTGGCCGTCAAGAGGGATACCTTTTACCAACCTGAGAATGCTCGACAGAATACACGATGATGATGGTATCGGAGCAGAATATCCCATATTCAACCGCTTCACACGGGAACGCTCGGCCATGTGTATTCCCGATGCCATACTCAACGAAAAGCCGTACCCTATAAAGGCGTTACTGGTACACGGCAGTGAACCGATGCGCATCTGGCCCAATACCAACCGGGCCGCAAAGGCACTCAACAGCCTGGATTTACTGGTGGTAATAGATATGTTTATGACGGACACCGCCAAACAGGCTGACATAGTCCTGCCCTGCACCAGCTTTTTAGAAGGCGGCTCCTGGAAAGACTATCGTTCCAACGGTCTGCCCATGGTCGGCATCGGTAATGCGGCTATCGCACCGATTGGCAACGCGATGGAAGACTGGCGGATAATAGCCGAACTCGGCAAGGAGCTCGGTTATGGGGAATACTTCCCGTGGCAGAATGCCGAAGAGCTTTTCCAGTATTTATTTGACCCAACCGGTATAACCGTGGAGCAGTTTAAGGAACGGCCCGGTGGCGCATTCTACGCCAAACCCGAGTCGCAGAAATATCTATCGTCAGGCTTTAGTACACCGTCCGGTAAGGTAGAGCTGTATTCCGAAACTTTAGGCCAGTATGGCTATGATCCTTTACCCGTCTTTGAGGAGCCGATGGAAAGCCCTATAAGCAGGCCGGACCTGGCAGGAGAATATCCGTTTACGCTGATTACCGGAGCCAAGACAAGGTATTTCACCCACTCCCGGTTTCGTAATGTGCCTTCGTTAAGGCGGCACGTGCCTGAGCCCCTGGTTGAGATTAATTCTGAGGTAGCGAAAAAGATGGGTATAGGACCGGGTGATATGGTAGCTATTGAATCGCCCAGGGGAAGCATCAGCCTGAAGTCCCTGCCGACCGGTGATATACATCCGCAGGTAATAAGTATTCAGCACGGCTGGGGAGAAGCCAACGTCAACCTGCTGATAGATGACACTGTCGAAGTCCGTGACCCGATTTCAAGCTACCCGCCCTTCAAGGTTACCCTGTGTAAGGTAACCAAAGCTTAGCCGGGCTGGCTTATATAAATGCCCTCCTGGCAATTTGAGAATTTAGAGTTGTAACGACATGGAACAAGAAGCCATCTGGGTATTCCTGCTTGCCGGGACGGTAACCTTTATCAGTGTCTTTATACAGATTGTCAGCCGGATAAGACCCTTCCAACGGGTAGTCGGCAATAAGGCAAACTGGGTCGACCAGGTGGTGTTGATTATTCTCTTCGGCGGCTTTTCCGTAATGGGCACCTATATGGGAGTGCGCCTGCCCTCGGGAGCTATCACCAATGTTAGAGACCTCGGGCCTATTATTGCAGGGCTGACCGGTGGCCCTCTGGTCGGTCTGGGAGCAGGCTTAATCGGCGGGGTGCACCGCTACTTTCTGGGTGGTTTTACCCAGACAGCCTGTGGAGCAGCGACTGTCCTGATTGGCCTGACCAGCGGCTTAATCCGCCGGTTCAACCGGAACCGCCTTATCGGATTCTGGCACGCAGTGCTGTGTTCCGTTCTGATGGAATGCTTCCACATGGTACTGGTGTTAATTATGGTCAGACCATTCGCCGACGCCCTTGACGTAGTAAAAATGGTTTCATTTCCCATGATACTGGCCAACATGGTGGGCGTAGCCGTCAGCTTTATACTCATTGACCATGCCGAGTTGAGGGAAATCAAGTAATCCTTACGCTGGACATGGTGTAATTCTGTTATATTATTGAGCAAGAAGTCCGGAACGGACCGGAAATAATTATATACGGGAGGTTGTTAGCATGTCTGATTTAGTAGCCACAGTAATATCCCAGAAGGGGCGGTGTGAAGCCGGACATAAAGTAGGTGATGAATTCCTGATCGGCGATAAGACGCCGCCGGGCATGTGCACCTGGGCTTTCTATGCCCTGTTTCCCTTCGCCACCGTACTGCAGTTCGGCGCGTCTTTCCCCTGGGAAAAATCCGCCGACAGGACAACCGTTGCCTGTCCCGACCCGTTAAACCCGGTAGTATTTGAAATAAGGCGGAAGTGACCCCCCAAACCGATTTAACGAAGGAGAGCCAGCTATGATACTGGGCGACATAGTCAAGCGCAATGCCCGCAGGTATCCCCATAAGCCGGCCCTGATATTCCATGAGGTGCGGCTGAGTTTCGCCGAGTTTTACCGCCGGGTAAACAGTATGGCCAACGGGCTGCGCGGTCTGGGTATGAACCAGGGTGATAGAGTGGGGATTCTTCTGGATAACTGCCACCAGTATGCCGAGCTTTACCTGGCAATACCGGCAGGAGGGGGGATTGCCGTGCCCGTGAACACCGCGCTAAGTGCCCAGGAGATAGCCTATATTCTCCAAAACGCGGACGTAAATATACTGGTATTCGGGGAAAGGCTGGCTGCTCTCGCCGGATCACTGCAAAGAGAGATTACCACGCTCAAGACGCTGATAGTAATCGGCACGCCTACCCCGGACACACAGGGCTACGAACAACTGATTTCACAATATACGTCTGAAGAACCGGAGGTCAGCATCGGCGAGCAGGACGTGGCCTGTCTGCTGTACACCAGCGGCACCACCGGCGTACCTAAAGGAGCCATGATAACCCACCGGGGCATGATAGAAAGCGCGCTCAACTGCCTGCTCGCCTGTCACTACCAACATGACGACATAGTGCTGGTAATGACGCCTCTATTCTGGTCTACGGGGATATTGGCTAACATTATGCCGCTTTTCTATACGGGCGGCACCGTGGTTATCACGGATGATTTCTCCACGGAAGGTATCCTGGAAGTGATACAAAAAGAAAAAATCACCGTAACTGCTATGGCACCGCCAACAGCCATCGCCATAGCCGAACATCCAGGGCTCGGCAGCTATGATATAAGCAGCCTGTGCGTTATCATCCTCGGCGGAGGCCCCATGCCCCTGGAGGCTCACAAGCGAGCCATAAAGACGATGGGTAATATATTCTATAAGTTCTACGCCCTGAGCGAGACCGGCCCGGCAAGCTGCCTGCCCCCGGAGGAGCAGGTAATAGAGGGCGCCCCGGATAAAATGAAGCGGCTGGCTTCAAGCGGCCGGGAAGCCACCAATATTGGGTTAAGAGTTGTTAACGAAGAAGGCAGGGACGTGCTGCCCGGTCAGGTTGGCGAGGTGATTATACGAGGCGATAGCCTGACCAGGGGATACTGGAGGATGCCGCAGGCTACCGAAGAAGCACTGAAGGGCGGCTACATACATACCGGCGACCTGGCCTCGCTGGATGAAGACGGTTACCTGTACCTGGTGGGGAGAAAGAAAGACCTGATAGTCAGCCACGGTAAAACCATATATGCCGTGGAGGTGGAGGAAGTAATCGGGCAGCATACAGACGTGGTTGAGGTGGCCGTGATGGGTATACCGCAGGGTAGCGGGGAAGAAACCATCAAGGCTATCGTGGTAATCAGGGGCGGGGCGAAGACCGCGGTTGAAGACATCCTGGAGTTCTGCCGGGAGCGCCTGCCGGACTATGCCTGCCCGGAGTCCGTGACCTTTATGGATAAGCTGCCGCGGAACCCCTCGGGTAAAGTGCTGAAGAGAGTGCTTCTGGAAAGATACGGCGTTGACTAACCGGCAAACAAGATGTATTCTTATCCAGAAGGGCTAAGGTGAACGCTTAAATTATGTACAGGATTGCCATAACTTTTGTTGCCATAGTACTGCTGGTCTGCTCCAGCGGTTGTGACGAGATATCCGACATCACCGGAGGCATTACGTCTCCGTCCGGCTCAGGAGGACCGCAGATAGTCAGAGAAGCCGGTATCAGCCCTGGTTGGGCAATGAAACAGATGAAAATCGAACTGTCCGGCGGCGAACAGTTGTCCATACTCCTGAAATTGGAAAACGGCGATAGAGTGGACGGCTACTACTACCTGGAAAAGGGCAATGATATAGATTTCAACATAACCGGAAACGCCCTGGTCTACCGGTCACCGGAGCCGGGCGCGCAGGACACCACAGGTATCACCTCCGACAGGTTCTCCTTCGTCGCTACCCAGGCGCAGGGAAGTACCTACACGCTGACTTTTGATAACAGCGCCAGCGACACGGAGCAGAATATAAAGGCAACTATTTTCCTGGAAGTTATTTATCCGGAAGATGGCTCGGTGTTCATACCGGTTGACTCAAACTAGCATTTCCTATTAATCAACAGCCACTACCATTACCTTTGCCCCGGAAGCACCAGCACTGTATAATAAGCGCAACTCAACGCTTTACGGCAAAACGTATGGACACTGAAAAGCTGGCTCACCGGCTGACCTCGTGGATAAAAGAACAGGTGGCGGCTGCCCGCTGCCAGGGCATAGTGCTGGGTATAAGCGGCGGGCTTGATTCCTCAGTCCTGGCTGTTTTATGTAAACGCGCTTTACCGGAAAACGTGCTGGGAATAATGATGCCCTGCTACAGTTCACCGGAAGACGAAGAGCATGCGCGCATCCTGGCCGAAAAGTTCTCTATCCCGACCCGCCTCGTCGTCCTTGACAGTGTTTTTGATACTCTGCTGCAACTGGCGTCTGCTGCGGACAGTAACCCCGAGACTCATCTCCTGGCTGAAGCAAATCTCAAGGTAAGACTCAGAATGGTTACCCTCTACTATTTCGCCAACCGGTTGCAATATATGGTCGCCGGTTCCAGTAACCGGAGCGAGCTTACCATCGGCTACTTCACCAAGTATGGAGATGGCGGGGTGGATATCATGCCGCTGGGCAACCTGGTTAAAGAGCAGGTTATCAAGCTCGCCCGTTTTCTGGATATTCCGGAGGAAATTATTGTTAAACCACCTTCAGCCGGCCTGTGGCCGGGGCAAACTGACGAGAATGAGATGGGCATCAGCTATAAAGAGCTGGATGACTATATAGTTAGCGGCGAGGCCAGCCCCGAAGTCAGAGAGACGATTGAGACGATGATATCTGGCGCCCGGCACAAGCGCCGTTTGCCCCTGATAGCCATGCCTCAAGATTGACCCGCTTTTCAGCTATATTTTTTAGACGACAATGACCGTTTGCCCCGGTAGTTCGTTTGTGCTATGATGATTTTGAGACGAATATGGTTACGGAGAAAGAGAAAGCGCTGGAGCTAGCCATTGACCAAATTGAAAGGCGGTTTGGTAAAGGCTCGGTGATGAAGCTGGGGGAAGCCGTATCTGTACCGCGAGTTGAAGGTATTCCCAGTGGATCACTAGCATTAGACTTGGCTCTGGGTATAGGTGGTATTCCAAGAGGCCGGGTTACCGAGATATTCGGCCCGGAGTCATCGGGAAAGACTACCTTGGGGCAACATATAATTGCCGAGGCACAGAAGCTGGGAGGAGTAGCTGCCTACATTGACGTGGAGCATGCTCTGGACCCCCCCTATGCCGGTAAATGCGGTGTTAACGTGGGTGATTTACTTATCTCACAACCGGACACCGGAGAGCAAGCCCTGGAGATTACCGAGGCACTGGTCAGGAGTGGCGCTATCGATGTGATTGTAGTTGATAGTGTAGCTGCCCTGGTTCCCCGGGCTGAAATTGAAGGGGAAATGGGAGATGCCCACGTAGGACTGCAGGCCCGCCTCATGTCACAGGCATTGAGAAAGCTTACGGCTGCCATCGGCAAGTCAGGGACCGCGGTAATATTTATCAATCAACTTAGAGAGAAGGTTGGCATTATTTTTGGAAATCCCGAAGTAACACCGGGCGGTAGGGCTTTAAAATTCTACAGCTCAGTGCGAATTGATCTAAGACGAGTGGATGCTATTAAAGACGGTAACCAGGTAGTCGGTAGCCATGTCAGAGCCAAGGTAGTTAAAAATAAGGTAGCTCCGCCTTTCCGCAATGCAGAGTTTGATATCATGTTTGACCGGGGTATAAGCAGAGAAGGTAACCTGCTTGACCTCGGTATAGAGCTAGGATTTATAAAAAAGGCCGGCGCTTTTTTCTCTCGTGGTGATATTCGTCTGGGACAGGGCAGGGAGAACGCTAAGAAATATCTTAGCGAGAATCCCGAGCTTGCCCAGGAGATTGAGCGGGAGATTAGAGCTCCTCAGCCGTCACCGCCCGTAATCTCAACATAGATGATTGACAGCTTATATAGCTGACAACATTAATAAAATAAACAGGGGTTTAGAAGGCTGAGGCATGTGTCTCAGCCTTCTATTTTAAATGGGGGAGCCGTGGTTCAGATTACCGATATCCGTGCTGCAAAGAGCCGGCAGCGGGTGAATATACACCTTGACGGTAAGCCGGCGTTCAGTCTGGAAGCGGAAGTGGCAGTAAAAGAGGGGCTGCAGGTTGGGCAAGAGCTCTCTGATAGCCAGATTGAAACGCTGGCCACGTCTGACCGCTACCAGCGCTGCTATAGTGCGGCAGTAAGCAGCATAAGGCTCCGCCCACGAAGCAAGTTTGAGATAAGGGAACGGCTGAAACGCCGCGGCTTTGACATTAAATGTATCGAGGCGGTAATAAACAGGCTGGAAGAAACAAATCTGGTAGACGATGCAGCCTTTGCCCAGTTCTGGAAAGAAAACCGGGAATCATTCAGTCCACGCAGCGCGGGGCTGACTAAATTAGAACTAAGACGAAAGGGGGTAAATACTGACATAATAGACCAGATAGCTGGTGATATTGACGATACCGAGAGCGCTTATCAAGCAGCCTCCGCTAAAGCACGTAGTTTACCGCTATCTGACTATGAGATGTTCCGTCGCCGTCTTAGCGGGTACCTCAAACGACGCGGCTTCGGTTATGAGACGATAAAAAATACGGTAACCCGAATCTGGCAGGAACAGGGAAGTAACTCTAGGTAGCAATTAAACATGACATTAAATAACAAATTAAATTTATTAGCTATCTGTGGTCTACCCCAAATAAAACTAACAAGACACGAACGAGGGGGGAAAAATGATAGTAGTAGATATATTAACCATATTTTTCAGCTTCATCATAGGCGCGATATTCGGAGGCATGGGCACTTTCCTTTTCCGGCGAATAACCTTCGACCGGCAAATGCGTATTGCCGAGCGTAAGGCATCCCGGATAGGGGCCGAAGCCGGCATTGAAGCCAAGAAGCTGGTCAATGATGCAAAACAAGAGGCAGATAAAACAAAGGCACAATCCGATAACGAGTACCGCGAACGGCGTAATGAATTACAGCGCGAGGATCAACGTCTGGCTCAAAAATCGGAGACACTGGAACGAAAACTGGATGGGATAGACAATCGCGAGCGCACTCTGGCAAATAAGGACAGGGAGGCTGAATCCATTCGTACTCAACTCGTTGAACTCAGAGACAGGCAGGTAAAGCAGCTGGAGCTGGTCTCGGGTATGTCCACCGAGGAAGCCAAACAGCGACTGGTTGACGCCATGCAAATAGAGATGCAGCAGGAAGCGAACCGCCGCCTCCATGAGTGGGAAATCAAGCTAAAAGAAGAAAGCGCTAAAAAAGCACAGAGTATTCTCTCGCAGGCTATCCAGCGCTCTGCGGCTGAAGTGGTCTCCGAAACCACCGTATCCGTGGTACCATTACCCAACGATGAGATGAAAGGCAGGCTAATCGGGCGAGAAGGCCGGAACATCAGGGCTCTGGAGCAGGCAACAGGGGTTGACCTGATTATTGACGACACTCCGGAGACAGTTACCCTGTCCAGCTTTGACGCGGTACGGCGAGAAATAGCCCGTCTGGCATTAAGCAAGCTCATACTGGACGGCCGTATCCATCCGGCCCGTATCGAAGAGGTAGTAAACAAGACCAAAGAGGAAGTAGAAGCGGCCATACAGAGTACCGGCGAACAGACAGCTTTCCAGGTAGGGGTACAGGGCCTGCGACCGGAGCTGATAAGGCTACTTGGCCGCTTAAAATACCGCACCAGCTACGGGCAGAACGTTTTAGGCCATAGCATTGAGGTAGCACACCTGTCCGCCATGATAGCCGCGGAGCTGGGTGCCGACGTCGCCATAGCCAAGAAGGCCGGGCTGCTCCATGACATTGGTAAAGCGGTAGACCGCGAGGTGGAGGGCAGCCACGCCGCCATCGGAGCCGACCTGGTCAAGCAATGGGAAAGATCTCCCGAAGTAGTCCAGGGTATTGCCGAGCACCATGGCGAAACGGAAAATATGAGCACCTGGGGCTTTATCGTCTCGGCGGCCGATGCCATCAGCGGCGCCAGACCGGGTGCCAGACGTGAATCTCTGGAAAATTACATTAAGAGACTGAAAGCACTGGAGGACATAGCCAACGGCTTTAAAGGGGTGGAAAAGTCCTATGCTATCCAAGCCGGACGTGAAATACGTATTCTCGTCAAGCCGGAAGAAATCGATGATCTGGGAGCCATGAGGCTCGCTCGGGACATTGTCAAGAAGATAGAAGAGGGGATGGAATACCCGGGACAAATCAAGGTAACCGTACTCCGGGAAACCAGGGCTGTAGACTATGCTAAATAGGAGAAGACCGTGTTAATACTGGCTCTCGGCGATATAATCGGCCGGCCGGGCAGGCAGGCAGTCCAGCAGCTTCTGCCTGCCCTGCGTGAGGAAAATGAGGTGGACCTGGTTGTTGCCAATGGTGAGAATGTGGCCGGGGGGTTCGGTTTAACCCCCGCTACCGCCAGAGAACTGCTGGACGCGGGTGTAGATATCCTTACCTCAGGTAATCATATTTGGGCACAGAAGGAGATTATCCCCTACCTGAACGGCGAGATGCCGGTGCTGCGTCCCTTAAATTACCCGCCGGAAGTTCCCGGCAAAGGCTATATAGCGGACAGCAAGGTTATGGTGGTCAATTTGATAGGCCGCACTTTTATTGGCGAGTTCGATTGCCCGTTCCGGGCCATGGATACGCTGCTCGCCAGCTTTGAAAACAGACCACCCATTATCATAGTCGACTTTCATGCTGAGGCAACATCCGAAAAGATGGCGCTCGGCCGCTATCTGGACGGCCGGGTAAGCGCTGTTCTTGGCACGCACACCCACGTGGGCACTATTGATGCCCAGATATTTAAAAATGGTACTGCTTATGTTACCGATATCGGCATGACGGGACCTATAGACTCCATTATCGGTGATGAGACCGAGTCTGTACTGCGCCGCTTTCTATCCAAAATGCCAAGCCGTTTAACAGTAGCCAAGGGCAGGACCATGCTTAATGCTATCCTGGTCAAAGTCGATGATTATAGCGGGCGGGCGTTGGATATCAACCGAATTTATCAGGAAGTTGATTAGTGACTCAGGTAGACCTGCATATACACAGCACCGCCTCTGACGGCAAACTCAGCCCGGCTGAAGTTGTCAGGCGGGCTGTGGAGCTGGGGCTATCGGTTATAGCTATAACCGACCATGATACCGTGGACGGCATTGCCACTGCCCTGGAAACGGCCGCAGCCTTCCCTGGACTTACCGTCATACCCGGTGTTGAAATCAGTACGGACGTCCCCAGCGGCGAGGTACACATTCTGGGCTACTACATAGAATATACCGACCCTTACTTAAAGTCCCATCTGGACAGGTTTCGTAACTCCCGGGCCACGCGTGCCGAGAAGATGGTAGCTAAGTTGAATAGCCTGGGAATACACGTCGAGTGGGCGCGGGTAAAGGAAATAGCCGGTAGCGGTGCTATCGGGCGTCCGCATGTGGCTCAAGCTATGCTGGAAAAGGGATATATATCATCACTTAAAGAGGCTTTTTCGAGCTATATAGGGCGCTGGGGGCCAGCCTACGTGGAGCGGGATAAGATGACCCCTCAGGAGGCGGTAGCTTTAATATTACGAGCGGGGGGGCTGCCGGTAATGGCACACCCCTTCACCGTCACTAAACCGGAGAGCCTGATAATTGAGCTTGCGAAAAAAGGGCTTGTCGGCCTGGAAACATACTACAAGGACTACACCGGTGATGAAGTCGGCCAGCTGCTCTCCCTGGCAAACAAATACTCCCTCATTCCCACCGGCGGCAGCGACTTTCACGGTTTGGACGATAGTGATGAAACGGACATGGGAGCTGCCAACGTACCTGTTGAATCCGCCCGGCAACTGATGACACTGGCCAACAGGCATATACCAGAGGACACGGCACCTTAAAGGAGAGATAATGGTTACAGAGCTGGTATTGCTGATAATAGGCGGCTATCTCCTGGGCTCGTTACCCGCCGACTATCTCGCCGCCAGGTGGGCACGCGGGATAGACCTGCGGCAGTACGGTAGCGGTAGCGTAGGCATCACCAATCTGGGCCGGGCGACTTCCAGACGCATAGCTATGGCTGTCGGCATTTTTGACCTGGTCAAGCCGATGATAGTGGTGTGGCTGGCCAAACTGACCGGGCTTGATATTGCCGGGCAACTGATAGCCGGCTTAATGGTAGTTATCGGCCACAACTGGTCTATTTTCCTCCGTTTCCAAGGCGGCCGGGGCATAATAGCCACTATTGGCCTGATATTTATCCTGCCGCTGCTACACGGCATGGTACCCTGGGAGCTGATTATTGGCCTGACGATTACGGCTATCTTCGCTTTTACCGTGCGCAACCTACCGCTTGGTGTTCTGTTTGCCATGGGCTCGCTGCCTCTGGTTAGCTGGCTGGTGGGTAAACCACTTGTATTCACCCTGGGGTTTTTGGCATTATTTATCATAATGATAATCAGGAGACTGGCACTGCCCCGTTCTGCCATGGCCGCCTCGCTGAGTACGAGGGAAATACTGGTTAACCGGTTCCTTTTTGACCGTGATATTAGGGATAGAGAAACATGGCTAAATCGCACGAGCGAGTAAACAGACCTGTACCGAACTCCGTAGAAAGGTTGGGCCTGACATTATGAAATGTGCCGCGCACCCCGATGTTGAAACCAACCTGAGGTGCGGCAAGTGCGGCAAGCCGATATGCCCTAAATGCCTGGTGCAGACCCCGGTCGGCGCCAGGTGCCGGGACTGCGCCCGCCTCTATAAGCTGCCTACCTACCGGGTCTCCAGCGGCTATTACCTGAGAGCTATTGGCGCCGGTACAGGTACGACCATTGTTCTTGGCTTCGTCTGGGGGCTGATAGCCGGCTTTCTGCCCTTTATCTATCTCAATTTACTCCTGGCGGCGGGTGTGGGCTATGTTACCGGGGAGATTATCAGCCGTTCTGTAAACCGCAAGCGGGGCACCGGACTCGCTGTTATCGCCGGTATAACCGTTGTCTCCTGCTATCTGGTAGCTGTCCTGGCCGGTATACTCCTGCCGTGGGGGCTTCGTTTCGGGCTTTTTGACCTCCTGTCTATAGCGGTCGGTGTCTTTATGGCTGTTAACCGCCTGCGCTAGAGTGACTAACCAGATTCAATAGAGAGCATTACCGGAAGACCGCCTTACGCACCCCAAATTTGACGATAAGAGTCAAATAGAGGTAAACTTCCGTAGCTAGTAAACCGAAAAGGAGGAATAAGGTGAGGAAAGTTGCTGTAGTAGGTATCGGCGAGACAAAGTTCAGCGGCCCTCAGGATAAGACAGAGGTAGAGCTGTTTGCCGAAGCAGCTATGGATGCCATCAATGGCTCAAATCTGAAGTCAAAGGATATCCAGGCGCTGTATGTAGGTAACGTGCTCGGAGATTTCTCCGAAGGGCAGGGTATGGTACAGAGCTTTGCCGCCGAGAATATCGGCGCGTTTAACGTGCCTGCTCACGATTTGAGGGCGCCTGTGCTTCGGCCACCATGGCGATAAGAGACGCCTTCATGTGGGTAGCTTCGGGTTTCTATGACATAGTACTGGCCGGCGGTGTGGAAAGGGCGGCCTCAATGGGGACACCCCTGGCTACACGGACCTTTGCCATGTTCAGTGACAGCCGCTACGAGTACCCCTCCGGTATTACCTTTCCGGCTGTTTTTGCCATGCTCACCCATCTATATGCCAAGCAGTACAACATACCGCTGGCAAAACTGAAGGAACAGATGGCTTTCACCTCGGTGCAGGCCTATAAGTACGGCTTGCTGAACCCCAAGGCGCATTTACATAAAGAGGTTACCGTGGACATGGTGCTGAAGGGCTTCACGGTATGCTCGCCACTTCAGCTCCACGACTGCTGCCCATTCTCCGACGGCGCAGCTACCATAGTCCTGGCGTCGGAGGAAGCAGCTAAAAAACTAACCGACAAGCCGGTCTTCATCACCGGTATCGGGCAGGCTTCTTCCGGCCCGCTATCCAATCAGAATGACTATCTGCCACGGCTGAGAGCCAGGGAGCTATCGTCCCGGCAGGCTTATGATATGGCCGGTATAAAACCGGACGATGTGGATGTAGCCGAGATACACGATTGCTTCAGTATTGCCAACCTCATCGCCGCCGAAGGCCTCGGTTTCTTCGAGTACGGCAAGTCCGGCGAAGCCTGGGAAAAGGGCGAAGCTGATATCGGGGGCAAGGTGGCTATAAATATATCAGGCGGACTCAAGTCCAAAGGCCATCCCATCGGCGCTACCGGTGCCGGTCAAGTCTATGAAATAGTCAAGCAGCTCCGGGGCGAAGCCGATAGCGGCCGGCAGGCGCCGGACCCCAAAATCGGCTTGACTGACACGCTGGGTGGTGACGGGGGCACCCTGTGCACCCTGATTCTGGAGCGAGGCTGGTAATACCGGGCAACCTAATCTGAGGAGGCTAAAAGTGGAGTATAAACTTACTTTCAAAGAATTCAACAACGCGCTGAAAAAAGATAAGCTGTTGGGACTAAAGTGTAGCCAGTGCAGTTCCATTACGGTACCGCCGAAGATGGTCTGCCGGCAGTGTGCCAGCCCTGAGCTGGAAGTTGTGGAGATGATAGGTAAGGGCACCATCAAGACTTTTACCACGGTCAATGTGGCTGCCGAGGGACGTGAGGCCGAAGTGCCCTACACGATAGTGATGGTTGAGCTTGAAGAGGGGCCCTGGCTCATGGGTAACCTGATTGATATAGACCCAAGCAAAGCGACTATGGAGCTAATCGGCAGAAAAGTAGAGATGGGACACAAGGTATTTCCCGGCGACAAATATTCGGCGGGTGATATGGCGAGACCTCTCTTTCACTTCGTCAGCTAGAGCTCTCCAATAAGACATACCGGTAACCAAGACGCCATCATCATCTGGTAAAAAACCGCCCGACCCTCTTCTACGAGGGTCGGGCGGTTTTATTCTCGCCACGCTTAAAATTTTAGTAGTCTATGCCACGCCGGGCAAATATCCCTTTATCGTAGGGGTGCTTGATTTTTACCATCTCGGTGACCTGGTCGGCAACCTCAATAAGTTCAGGGACGGCATATCTGCCGGTCAGTATCAGCTCCACATTCCAGGGCTTACCCTTAATCAGCTCTACTACCTCGCTTACGTCTACCAGCTTCCAGCCCACAGCTACGTTTATCTCATCCAGTATCACGATATCATAGCTACCGCTGTGAATAATTTCACGGGCTTTCCGGAGCGCTTGCCCGACTTCTTCTCTTTCGTGCGGTTTAATATCTGACGGATCAATGAAGTAGTCCTGACCGTAAGTGCTGAAGCTAACATTGGCCAGCTGTGAAAGCAGCTTCCGCTCACCGTAAGGGTAGCTACTGCCCTTCATAAAAAACATGATGTGGACCCGTAGCTCATGCCCCAGGGCACGCAGGACTGTCCCCAGTGCGGCTGACGTCTTGCCTTTACCCTCACCGGTAAAGATTTCTACCAGTCCCTGGCCGAACGGAGGCGGTGAAGAACTCTGATTATTATTACTATTTACCATCTGCCGATGCGGTAACCTGTCTTATCACCCGCCCGATAACTATACCGGCGGCGGCATAGGGAGTTAGCTTCCTCTGCGTCAGGTCATCAATAATATTTTCCAGATAGCTGCTATCTATCTCGCTATCAATGTAGTTGCTGGTGGCATCCTGTATGGCTTCCATCAACGCCAGCCTGGCCCTGGCTCTACGGCGTTTATCCAGCTCTCCACCAGCCGCAATGAAATCTCTGTGCTTTAAAATCTCGGTTACCAGCGCCCTGGTACCGACGCTATTTATCGCCTCAGTTAAAAGTACGGGCGGCTGCCAATCACCGGATAAATAGTTTTTCATGGCCAGCATGGAATTCAGCTCGGCATTCAGCCGGTGGGCACCATCCTGGTCAGCCTTATTAACGACAAAAATATCTACCGCTTCCAGAATTCCAGCCTTCATCGTCTGAATAGAATCCCCCATACCGGGCATCATGGTGAGAACGGATGTATCGGCAACACGGGTGACATCTATCTCCGCCTGCCCCACCCCCACCGTCTCAACAATAATAATATCCTTATTCATGGCATCCATAACATGGATGGTGCTTATTGTCGCCTTGGAGAGCCCACCCACATAGCCCCGCGTCGCCAGGCTCCTGATAAAGACCCCGCTATCCCCGGTGTGCCGGCTCATCCTCACCCGGTCACCAAGTATAGCACCTCCGGTGAACGGGCTACTCGGGTCTATAGCAATGACGCCAACGGTAATATCTCTTTGCCTGAGGTCAGCTATCACGGTATCAACCAGCGTGCTCTTACCGACACCGGGGGCTCCGGTTATACCGATAATGTGGGCTTTTCCGGTATGAGCATAGATGGTCTCGAACGATTTGAGAGCATCCGGGACAGCGTCCTCAATGCCCCTGATAAGCTTGGCCGCCGCCCTGACGTTACCCTGTAGTACTTTGCTTACTAGCTCCGTAGTCACGTGCACATTCTCCCCGTATGTTATCAGGCTGAAATGGGAACTGGACTTCCGAATTATATATTCTGCTTGTCGCCCGCCGCACTACCGCTCCTTCATCCCTGACCGGAAAGGTAGACTATTAGCCAACCTTAGCCTTCACCCGCTCTACTAGTAACGGCAGAATCTCCCCAGCTTTAGCCCTTATCATCACGCTGGCTTGCCCGTCCATGGGCGTTTCAGTCAGGTTCAAAATAACCAGCTTAGCCCCCGCACTAACCGCATATGACGGCATGTAGGCGGCAGGATAGACCACCAGACTGGAGCCAATAACTATAAACAGGTCGCAGCTACTTGAGCGCTCGCTTGCTTCCTGCAGAGCCTCTACCGGCAGAGATTCACCAAAAAAAACAACCTCCGGTTTGAGGAGACCATGGCACACCTCGCAGTCTGGAGACTCCTCGCCGGCATCAAGTCTTATTTTCACTTCGTCAAAGGGATACCGCTTACCGCAGCTAAGGCATTTTATCCACTCGTTATTTCCGTGAAGCTCAAATACCCGGTCATCGGGAATACCTGATTTCTGGTGAAGGTGGTCAATATTTTGCGTTATAACACAGTCAAGCCGTCCCATTTTATAGAGCTCGGTGACGGCGTAGTGCGCATTATTGGGCTTGGCACCAGTGAGCAGGCCTTCCTGGTACACCCGCCACATGGTCTTTCTGCCTTCAGGGTCAGATAAGAATTTCTGGTAGGTGAAATCACGCGGGTCAAACCTGTCCCAGATGCCACCGGGACTGCGAAAATCGGGAATACCCGATTCGGTGCTGTGCCCGGCACCGGTAAAAACAACCACTTTATTCGCTTTAACGATTAAATCGGCTACCTGCTCAACCAGCACGCTTAACTTACTATCATTCATCCTGTACCTCCTCTATGCAACACGCCGACTAAGGCCAATGTTAGCCTACTTTTCTGACAGCGTCAAGCCTCGACAAAACCGGCAAATCTCGTTAAGACAGCACCTTTCGCATGAAGGATGACGGCGGCAGACATCCTTGGCCAGCCGTACAAGCAGCGCATGGTACTCATTATATAAACCGGCATCAACCGGCAGGTGCTCCATGAAAAGCGCCTGATAACCGCCATAGCTGTTGTTCGCTGCTGACAGGCCAATACGGGATACTATACGGCGCGTATAGGCATCAATAACAAAACTCGGTTTACCGGCGGCATATAATATTATGGAGTCCGCCGTTTCCTGCCCGATGCCATGAATACCGAGTAGTTGCTCGCGCAGATGTGTGGTAGCGCCGGCAAACAGCCCGCCGAGGTCATCTGCGCAGTTATCTCCCAGCCAGATAGCAAAGGCCTTTAGTTTGAGTGCCTTGGCATTAAAATAACCGATGGGACGGATGAGCACCGCCAGCTCGGTAAGAGGCAGCCGCCTGAAGGCGGCAGGAGACAGCGCCCCTGCCGCCTTCAGGTTGGTTATCGCCTTCTCTACATTACCCCAGGCAGCGGCCTGAGTAAGAATAGCGCCGACTATTACCTCAAAGGGCCCTTCCGCCGGCCACCAGTACTGCGGCCCGTAGCAGGCAAAAAGCCGCTCATAGATAACCAATAGTTGCTGCTCTACTGGCCGGTCGTCCATGAGGCTACTCTGGTATTGGCCGGGGAATCATATGCCGCAATATATGGTTTTATATCCAGCACCGGCGTCCCGCTAACGGCATCAAGCCCCCGCACCTTAAGCACATTATCCCGGTGCGCGATTAACTCAACGGTAGCTATCCCTATGGCATTGGGTCTATGGGGAGAGCGGGTAGCGAAGAGGCCTACCTCCGGCACTTCCTTATTGCCCCGGGGGTGCACCCTGTACCGCGGTTCTCCATTACCGGCAGCTTTATGCAGCCAGTAGACAACTATAATATGAGAGAAATCCGTAATCCCGTCCAGAGCTTCGGTAAGACCATGGTCCATCACTATATCAGATATAACCTTTCCCCAGTCCTGCCGCAGAGGCTGCTCAAACTCATTCTTTACATAACCGATAGCTTTTAATTCCATCCCGGATAGCTCCTCAGGTGGAATAGCTACTCCAGTGGCGTAAGCGTCAGCAGCTTTTTCGCAATCCGGGGATACCTGGCTATAAAGAGCAACTCATCTTCAACCAGCGGCCGCTGCGACTCCACGTTGGCATATCTTACCAGTTCCAGTATTTCTTTGGCCTCTTCCCGGTTGGAAAAAGCCACTTCTATATCACCCATTATGTGTCTGAAACCGGATATACCGCTGTATTCTCCGGTACATATTTCTCTGCCCGTCTCTACGAACTCCGGCTCACCTCTGCCCAGTTCCTCATAACCGTACAGCTCGTAATTATACGGGTCTTTCAGAACGCCATCGGCATGTATACCGGACTCATGAGCAAAGGCATTGGCACCGGCACCGGGTTGATTTATGGGTATGGGGATACCGAAGGCATAGCTTGTGAACTTTGCTATTTTCCACGCCCGGGACAAGTCAATGTCATCGCCCAGCTGATACTTTTCGGCAAAGCCCTTTGACTTGGTAATCGCCAGGATGGTGGCTACCAGGTCGGCATTCCCGGCCCTCTCGCCAATCCCGTTTATGGTGGTATTGATATAGGCATCCTGCCCGCCGTCTATAGCCCCTTTGGCACCGGCGATGGAATTGGCTACCGCCATCCCCAGGTCACCATGGCAGTGAACCTCAATAGCCATGCCAACCCGCTCCGCAAGATTTTTTACCGTCTCGTAAATGCTGAAGGGGTTATCATACCCGAGAGTATCACAGTACCGGAGCCTGTCCGCCCCGTGTTCTTTAGCCGCCAGTCCGAACTCAACCAGATATTCAAGGTCTGTCCGGGAACCATCTTCGGCATTGACCCCTATGCTCCAGGCACCCAGGGCGCGGGTAGCATCAACCGCCGCAGTCATATCTTTGATAATGTCGTCTCTCGTTTTTTTCCCGCTAAACTTGCCGTTAATCATCTGGTCTGATGTGGACATAGATAGATTTAGATGCCGGATATTGGGTACCAGGCGGAAAGCTGTTTCTACATCATCAACAATAGCCCTTATCCAGCCGCCCAGACGTATGTTTTGCAGCACTCCCATCTCAGCCATCTCTATATTGGCCTGCAGGTAACGAGATTCATGCCTGGTAGTTGGAAAGCCGAACTCCGACTGAAAGACTCCCATCTCATCCAGGAAGGTATTTATGATGGTCTTTTCCAGCTTAGCCAAACCGAGCTTAGCCGTCTGTACGCCATCCCGATTGGTTACGTCAATTAAATATATCTTCGCCATAGGACAATTCCTCTACACTTTAATTGGGGGATGGCTAATGATACCATATCCGCCACGCCTCTTACAAATGTCAAAGGCTAAACCCGTCATATCTACGCCCGATGCAATTTATGTGCTAGAATAACGATATTCATTAGCAGGTCACGGGGGCGACGGTTGGAACAACTGGGCATAGGTCTTGACCTGATAATTGTCCTGGCCACGGCTACGGTTGGTGGGGTGCTGGCTCGCTGGGCAAAGCTACCGGTCATCCTGGGCTACCTGCTGGGGGGAATTGCCGTCGGCCCCTATGGTCTGGGATGGGTCCAGGAACCGGCAACTATAGAATCCCTGGCCAACGTGGGTGTTATTCTGCTCTTATTCACCCTCGGCCTTGAGTTCTCCTTCAAAGAGCTGCTGCGCGTCGGCAAGATAGCCATTTTCGGCGGCATAGCCCAGATACTACTGACCACGGGCGCCGGTATGGCTATCGGCAAAGTGCTGGGCTTTGATATGCTCCAGGCAGTCTTCTTCGGCTATCTCATAGCCCTCAGCAGTACCATGATTGTGCTCAAGACCCTCATGGCACGCGGCGAGCTTGACTCGGGGCACGGCCGGGTGATGATAGGCATACTCCTGGTACAGGATATGAGCGTAGTTCCATTCATGGTTATCATACCGGCCATAGGCGGCGCCGGTGGCGGCAGCGAGTTGTGGCTGGCCCTGGGCATAGCTGCCCTCAAGGCGGTAGCTTTCATCGGGTTAATGCTGGTCATTGGTATCTGGGGCCTGCCCTGGCTTTTCCGGCGGGTAGCGGGGCTGCGTTCCAGGGAGCTATTCCTGCTTACCGTGATCACCCTGTGTCTGGCAGCAGCCTTCGGCACCTACGCATTTGAGCTGTCACCGGCTTTCGGCGCCTTCGTGGCCGGTCTCTTGATTGGCCAGTCTGCCTTTGCCCGCCAGAGCTTCGCCGATATTGTACCCCTGCGTGATATATTCGTCGCCCTGTTCTTCGTTTCTCTGGGCATGCTGGTCAATATGCGCTTTGTCGGCGGTAATATCGGCACTATTACTGTAGTGGTACTGTCCGTAATCATTATAAAATTCATAATTACCGCGCTTATTCCCTGGGTATTCGGTTACAGCCTCAAAACGGCACTCTTCACCGGCGTGGGACTCATACAGATCGGGGAGTTCAGCTTCGTCCTGGCCGGGATAGGCAGGGAGACCGGTATCATCCCACCCTACCTGTACTCACTTACTTTGACCAGCGCCATCATAACCATGCTCATAACCCCGCTTGCCCTGGGACTGGCTTCAAGGTTCTATAAACGACTCATCCAGTCAAAAAAGTTTACCGGCTTTATAGTCCGGCACCCCGACCCGTACTGGCAGCACCGGGACTGGCAGCTATCCGGGCATGCGGTTATTTGCGGACACGGCCGGGTAGCCAGCACGCTGACCACCGCCCTGGACCGGCGAAAACTATCCTACCTGGTAATAGACCTTGACCCCGATGTTATCCTAAAACTGCACCTGAAAGGAGTACCCGCCATCTACGGTGATGCCGGTAATCCCGATATACTGGCACATGCCCAGCTGGAAAAGGCACGCATTTTTATATGTGCCTTTTCCGATTTCATGTCTACCGAGATGGCCTCAAGACATGCTTTAGCCATAAATCCCAAGCTGGACATAGTAGCCCGTGTTCACCGTGATGCCGATGCCGAGCTGCTGAAAGGTATCGGTGTCTCCCAGCTTATCCGCCCCGAGTTTGAAGCCAGCCTGGAGATAACCCGCCATACCCTGCACCGGTTCGGGCTGACCGGTGTTGAAATACAGCATATCCTGAGCGGTTTCCGGGAAGGCGAAATAACATAACTGTAGCTCACCACGTGAATTCAAGCCCTGCCTGTGATATACTTGGTTCAAAAGAGAACGAAGAGAATAAATCGCCATGAGCCGAATTACAGCAGGTATTATTAACGTTACCGGTTATGCTGGAGTTGAGCTCGCCAGGCTGCTTCACCAGCACCCCGGGGTAGTCCTCACCTCGGTTACCGGCCGTAGTGCCGCCGGCGCCAGGCTGGGACAGATTTTCCCCCATCTCGCGGCAATTGACCTGATTATTAAGCCTGAGCTGGGAGATGTTGATTTTGCTTTTTCCGCCATGCCGCACAAAGAGAGCGCCCGAGAGGTTTTAGCCTTGCTTGAGCGCGGCATCAAGGTGGTTGATATCAGCGCCGACTTCAGACTGAAAGACCCTGCCGCATATCCCGAGTGGTACGATTTCACCCACCCGTCGCCGGACTGGCTACACAAAGCGGTTTACGGTCTGCCGGAGCTGTACAAGGTCGAGATTGCCTCGGCCCGCATAGTGGCTAACCCCGGTTGCTACCCGACGGGGGCGATTCTGGCTCTGGCACCGGCCGTCAAAGAAGGGCTGATAGAGCCCGATATTATTATTGACAGTAAATCAGGCGTTTCCGGGGCCGGCAGGGCACTCAGCATGAAGACCCACTATGCGGAAACTAACGAAGATACCACAGCCTATGCGCTGGAGGGGCACCGGCACCTGCCCGAGATTGTGCAGGAGCTAAGGTTGCTGGGACATGAGCAGCCCCCCGCTATAACGTTCGTACCCCACCTGGTACCGATGACACGGGGCATACTGAGCAGTTGCTACAGCACCTTAAACACGGGATGCCTGGCCGATGGGGAAAAAGGCGAAGAAGAGCTGAGAAGCATATACCGTGACTTCTATAAAAATAAACCGTTTGTAAAAGTGGTTGAGCAACCACCGCATACCAAGCACACGTCGGGCAGTAACTTCTGCCACGTTTACCCGACTATTGACCGCAGGACGAACCGGCTCATCGTTATTAGCTGCATTGACAACCTGATAAAAGGGGCTGCCGGACAGGCCATCCAGAACATGAACCTCATGCTGGGGCTACCGGAAACTGCCGGACTTGAGGCACTGCCTTTCTATCCCTAGCAATCCACCGGCGAGAGCGACTTTTGCGTGTAATTCAGACATACTATCGTGTATAATACTACTCTCCGCCAGAGGAGGTAATATGAATACGGAATACACCCATCAGCAACTATGCGAGAACATAACCTGCTTAGCCGGTTTCTACACCGTAGAGAAAGAAGCCAGGCTTAAATATGACGGCAGAGAAGTACTGTATGTCGTGGGGCGGGCAGTAATAGAAGCCTCGTGCTGCGGCATCGGCGACTGGGGATATATCCTGGTACCCGGCTACATAATGAACTGGCAAACAGAAACGAACGCAGCCGGCTGTGCCGTATCGGAAGTAGAACCGGTTAGCGATGATACTGCCCGGGCTGACCTGAGGCAGATTATCAGAGAGGCCGAGAATATTTCGCAGATTGAATTCTGGTAGGCTTAGCTGAAACAGAGCATGACAGACTTTACCACGGAGACTACCCCGGCCCAAAAAATCCACGGGTTCCGCCCGGCTGACTATATAAAAATTACGGTCTTCGGCTTCGCCCTGTCGGCACTCTGGGGCTGTCTGCATACTATAATAATCCAGGTACGGCTGCTTGATTTTGTTGCCGAGTCGCAGAAGAACACCTATCTGGGGCTGCTGACATTAACCGGACTGGTTTTAGCCATAATTGCCCAGCCGGTGGTAGGGGCACTCAGTGACCACTTCGGCACCAGGTGGGGACACCGGCGTCCCTACATCCTGCTCGGCACACTGCTCACCCTGCTTTTCTTGCCCGGCCTGGGCTATTTTAATAGCTATGCCGCCTTTTTTGCCGTATATTGTCTCCTCCAGATTAGCAGTAACGGGGCCCAGGGCCCCTATCAGGCCTTTATACCCGACCTGGTTCCCCAAAAGCGAAGGGGGCTCGCTTCAGGAGTAAAAAACCTGCTGGAAGCCGCCGGAGGCATCATCCTGCTTTACCCCATAGGCCGCCTCATGGACCGCTACTTCGCCGGGGAGGGAGTCTCCTGGCTGTGGTTCTCCATAATGACGCTGGCCATTATTCTTATCGGCGCGGCGGTAGTTACCATGCTGACCGTTAAGGAAAAAGCCGGCACCATGAGCTCTGGGCTCAAACTAAAGCAGGTCCTGGGGCAAACCTTTAAAATAGAGGAACGCGCCAACCGCAGCTTCATACCGTTCCTGCTGTCCCGGTTCCTCATCATTATGGCCTTCATCACGCTGCAGAGATACGCGTTATACTTCCTCATGGATGTAATCGGTATTGCCAACCCGGTAACCGTGACCGCCAATCTGCTCATAGTAGTGGGGGTAAGCCTCCTGGTAACGGCTTACCCCGCCGGGCGTCTGTCAGACAGGTTTGGCTACCAGCCGGTTATTTTGGCCTCCGGATTACTCGGCGCGCTATCCATCGTGCTGCTTTTCTTCGCCGCCAGCTATATCCAGGTGATACTGTGCGGCGCCCTGCTGGGCATTGCCTTCGGCGCCTTCATGAGCTCTAACTGGGCACTGGCCACACAGCTGGTAGCGGAAGGGCAGGCGGCAAAATACCTGGGGCTTACCAATATAGCTACGGCTGGAGCGGGGGCTATGGTGGGACTTATGGGACTGCTAATTGACCTCTTCAATGCCGAGGTGCCGGGCCTGGGCTATAACATTATGCTGGCTACTTGTCTTGCCTGTTTTATCTGCGGCTCAATAGTGGTGACCAGAATTAAGCCTCAAAGCTAGGCAAGTAGCTTGAGCAAACCCTCCCACCACCAGGTACCGGTGAGCGCCGCCATTATATACAGTATGCTTCTTCCCAGCCAGCATATAAGGATAAACTTCCATACGGGGTAGCGCATCACGCCGGCGGCTATGCCCGCCAGGTCAAAGACGAACGGCACTACCGCAAAAACAAAAATAGCCAGGCTGCCCCACCTCTTCATCCAGTTCTCAATACGCGTGTAGGTACGGCGGTTTGCCACAATAGCACGCCCGCTGTAACCAGCCATGTAGCCGGTCATCTCCCCTATAGCCGCCCCGGCGCCGCTCGCCAGTCCTACTTCAACAACCGAGCCTAAAGCGCCCCCCAGCGCCGACACTATCACGATATTGCCCACCGGCAGAATGACGGTAGCGTTGAAAATCAAGCTTATCAGGAAAGCCCCCAGATAGCCGTAAGCCTTAAGCTCCGCAATCTTTCCCGGAAAGCTCAGCAAGAAATAGAAAATGCCACCCGTGATAGCTATAACCAGCACCAGTGCCAGAATGGGGACTAGTTTACTGGTGAGCTTCCTGTCCGCCGCCACCGGAGTCTTATCATCTGTCGTCTTGCTCATCTCACGTTTGGTTAACTATTGTAGCATATTGCCCGACGCATGTTTAAACACACACCGTAAAGTCCACGCCGGCAAGAAAATAGACGCTATTTTCTTTAGTTTAGTAGAAGGGGCTGTCCAGACCATTAAAATACGCCAAAATTCGATTCTGTGGCTTCTGAAAACGGCACCCTGACGCTCAGCCGTAATCTTTAAAGGGGGCAGAGCCGGGACATAGAGGCTAAATTGACCTGAAATCACGGTTCGTGCTATCATTATCAAAAGATGAGTGTATGTTATGTTAGCACTGAGCGACCTTTGCCAAAAAGTATCAAGCTGTCAGGACTGCGGACTGGCTAAAACCCGGACAAAAGTAGTACCCGGTGAGGGGGCCGAGGCAGCCGAAATAATGTTTATCGGCGAAGCGCCCGGCTGGCACGAAGACCAGCAGGGACGCCCTTTCGTTGGCCCGGCAGGGTTATTTCTGGATGAACTCCTGGCCTCCATCAACCTGATACGAAAGCAGGTCTATATTGCCAATGTAATCAAGTGCCGGCCTCCCGGAAACCGTGACCCTGTGCCCTCTGAAATCACAAGCTGCCGTAAATGGCTGGACCGTCAGATTGACATAATTAACCCACGAATGATAGTGACACTGGGCCGCTATTCAATGGCCATGTTTTTCCCAGGTGAAAGCATAGGGAAAATACACGGCACTCACCAGAACCACAATAATGTAATCTACTTCGCCATGTACCATCCGGCAGCGGCACTGCACCAGCAAAGCCTCCGCCAGACTATAAAAGAGGATATGCTCAGGATTCCCGAGCTACTGAAGCAGACACAGACCAAATCTCAGAAAACAACAGAAACACAACAGCTAAGTATGTTCTAAGACCGCACTATGGCTAAATCAAAACTGAAAATAATCCCTCTCGGCGGACTGGGCGAAATCGGCAAGAACATGATGGTGATGGAGTATAAAAACGACATCATCATCATTGATGCCGGGCTCATGTTTCCCGAAGAAGAAATGCTGGGCATTGACCTGGTAATCCCCGACATCAGCTATCTGCTGGACAAGCAAGAAAGAATAAAGGGCATATTTATTACTCACGGGCACGAAGACCATATCGGCGCGCTGCCCTATCTGCTCCCACAGTTGGATGTACCCATATACTCTACCAAACTGACGAGCGGGCTTATTTCGGTGAAACTAAAGAATCGCCGCACACACGCGGACGCCAATTTACAAGTGGTGCCTTACGGCACCGAGGTTACGGCAGGCAAATTCCGTGTGGAGTTCTTTCACGTATGCCACAGTATACCCGATGCCGCAGGACTCATTATCCATACCCCAGTGGGTACGGTAGTCCATACCGGAGATTTCAAGCTCGACCACACGCCAGTAGATGGCAAACCCACCGATTTATCGCGGCTGGCCCATCTGGAAAACCAAGGGGTTTTGTTGCTGCTCTCGGACTCCACCTATGCCGAGTTGCCGGGCTATACACCGTCTGAGAAGATAGTAGGGGAAAACCTGGACCGGGTAATAGCCGGGGCACCGGGCCGAGTAATTATCACCACCTTCTCGTCGCTGGTATCCCGCATTCAGCAGGTCATTAATTCAGCCGTAAAGCACGGCCGATATGTTTTTATCGTCGGCCGCAGCATGAACGATACGGTAGGCATAGCCCTGGAGTTGGGCTATATAAACGCCCCGGAAGGGGTACTGCGCCGGCTGGACGAACTCCGGGGGATGCCGCACAATAAAATTATCTTTGTGACCACGGGCAGTCAGGGAGAGCCGACTTCCGCACTGGTACGCATAGCCAACCGCGACCACCGCCAGCTTCACATTATACCGGGCGATACGGTGGTCATCTCGGCAACGCCCATACCGGGTAATGAAGCTGTAGTTAACAGAACCGTAGACAATCTGTTCAAACAGGGGGCACAGGTACTTTACAACAAGCTGGCACAGGTACATGTCCATGGACACGCGAGCCAGGAGGAGCTGAAGCTCATCCTGAATCTGGTCAAGCCCAAATATTTCATGCCTGTCCACGGCGAGTATCGCCATTTGACACTGCACGCCAAGCTGGCCGAGTCGATAGGAATACCCGGCGAGAATATATTCGTGCTGGAAGACGGCGACACCCTGGAAATAAACTCTCAGGGTGGCAAGATAACAGGGAGGATTCCCGCCGGCAACGTTTATGTGGATGGTCTGAGTGTGGGTGGTGTTAATAATGTTGTTCTACGCGATAGAAGGATGCTATCACGTGACGGAATAGTAATGGTCATTATAGCCATTAACCGGCAAACCGGAAAACTGGTAGGGCGCCCCGATATTGTGTCACGCGGTTTCGTAGACATGGAAGACGCCAAGACTATCATTGAAGAGAGCCGGGACCTGGTAGCCCGAACTCTGGACCACGGCCGTGACCGGTCTGCCGACTGGGGTTTTATCAGTACCAAAGTTAAAGATGTACTCTCCAAATTTTACTATGACCAGACCAAGCGCCGCCCTATGGTTCTTCCCTTCATGGTACAGGTATAATCATAAGTATCCGGTTCACCGAGAGGGATCACGTGACCGCAAAGAAGACCAACGCAAAGGGTAAACCCAGGAACCAGACCAAAGGCAAGATAAAAAAGAAATCGTGGCTGAGCCGTTTTTCCCGCTATTTCCTGGTGCCGGTAATTTTCCTTGCCGTAATCGCATGGCTCCTGATATGGCAGTGGCCAGCCATAACTGAATGGGTCACCAGCCTTATCACCGGCACTTGGCATCTTTTCGGCTGGGGACTGGTCTTAATGGCAGCCGGTATCGTTTCCATCCTGGTAGCACTTTACTGGAAACCTGCCTCGTTGATACGTCGCTGGAACAGGTGGCTGGGCAGTATTGCCTTTGGTCTCGCCATCTGGGGCATTCTCGGCCTTTTTTATACGGGTGGCAGCATCGGCCAGCGCTTCGGCTCTCCCGATTTGGTCGGTCTCTTCAAAATACTGGGGCTAGCCTTGCTGGGCTTTATCTTCATGGCGCCGGGGATTTCCTTCCGCCTGGCCTCCAGATTTTTTACCTGGCTGAATAAGCAGATGAAGGCGCAACCCCGCCCCAAACCGGTAACACCGTCCCGGCAAAAAACACAGGTACCGCCCGTGGCCACACCGGTAAGAGAGACTGCCCGGCAGACAGAGATAAAAAGGGAGCCGGAAAAGCCAAAGGCGATGACGACGATTACCCAGGCCCAGCAGGAGCTCAAGGAAGTAGCGCAGGAGGTATGGAAAAAGTACGGGGAGTCACCGGCCCTGCTTACTGTTGACGGCTGGCGGCTACCGCCGATTGACATACTGGAGCGGTCTCCGGAGATTGAGTTCAGCCATGCCGATAATCTGCAGCGAGCCCAGCTCATTGAGGACGCCCTGGCCAGCTACGGTGTTGATACCAAAGTGGTGCAGATAAACGCCGGGCCGACGGTAACCCAGTTTGGCGTTGAGCCGGGTTGGGACCGCAAAATAAAGGAGATAAAAGAGCGGGATAAAGACGGCGGTATACACATCCGGGAAGAGGAAATTTCCAAGACCAGGGTTAAAGTAGAAAGAATCACGGGTCTCGCCAACGACCTGGCCCTCAGCTTGGCGGCACCGAGCATCCGTATTGAAGCGCCGGTACCGGGCAAATCGGTGGTGGGCATCGAGGTCCCCAATACCATCTCTACCTCGGTGAGCCTGCGCGAGGTAGTGGAGAGCAGCGTCTTTCAGAAAACGCAGACCAAGACCAGGCTGCCCCTGGCTCTGGGCAAGGGTGCCGGCGGTGAAGCCGTGGTTGGTGACCTGACCAAGATGCCTCACCTGCTTATCGCCGGGGCTACCGGCAGCGGCAAGACAGTTTGCCTTAACGCCATGATATGCTGCCTCCTTTTACAGAACACTCCTTATGATTTAAAAGTCATCATGATTGACCCCAAACGGGTAGAGCTAACCCAATATAACGGCATACCTCAACTGGCAACCCCGGTGATAGTGGACACTACCAAAGCCCTGAATATCCTGCGCTGGCTTAACAGCGAGATGGATAAGCGATATCAAAAAATGGCCACCGAGGGTGCCCGCAACATAGAGAGCTACAACAAGAACAAATCGACAACCGACAGGTTCCCCTACGTGGTGCTGGTTATTGATGAGCTGGCCGATTTGATGATGGCCGGTTTCGACGAGGTGGAGCAGATTCTCTGCCGTTTGGCCCAGCTAGCCCGGGCTACCGGTATCCATCTTATCGTGGCTACCCAGCGCCCATCGGTAGACGTGGTTACCGGTCTGATTAAAGCCAACTTCCCCACCCGCATCAGCTTCGCGGTTACTTCGCAGATAGACTCCCGTACCATCCTGGATTCCGGCGGCGCCGAGAAGCTACTAGGCAAAGGAGATATGCTCTACATGCCCACCGAGGCAAGCAAACCCAAGCGGCTTCAGGGCTGCTATGTTTCCGACCCCGAAATTGAGAGGCTGGTCTATTTCTGGGGAAACCAGCGTAAAGAAGAGGTTACTTCCCTTAACATAGATGATGTTACCGCCGCAGCGGCCACTAAAAAAGAGAGTATTCCCGAAGACCCGCTGCTGGATGCCGCTCGCCAGCTTGCCCAGGAACACAAGAACATCTCCACCTCTTACCTGCAACGGCGGCTGCGCATCGGCTACCCACGCGCTGCCCGTATCATGGAGCAGCTCAAGGAAGAGGGCGAAACAGATGAGGAAGAAAAGGGGGAGTAGTCAGCCGGCTGCTACGGCGGACTTTATTTCTCCTGACGCCTGAGCCGCTTGATAATGGCATCTATATATATCCTGGCCAGGTTTTTACCGTGCTTGGGCATTCGCTCCCGTTTTTTGCGGAGCTTCTTCTCCCGACGCTCCTGCCTGCTCTCCATATCACTCACTTAAGTCTTGCCTCAGCCCACTTATCCTGTCCCGGAGCAGGGCTGCTTTTTCAAACTCAAGGGTTCTCGCCGCTGTCTTCATCTGTGCTTCCAGCTCTCGGATGAGACGGGCAATATCTTCCCTAGCCACCGGTACCGCCTGAGACGGGACACGTTTTTCCGCTACCGCCCGCACCCGCTCTGTAATATCCTTGATTGCCTTCCTTATACCCTGGGGCGTTATGTTATGCTCCCTATTATACTCTTCCTGAATCTGGCGGCGGCGCTGCGTCTCCGCTATGGCCACCTCCATAGACCGGGTAACCCGATCGGCATACATAATAACATGTCCGTCTATGTGACGGGCGGTACGCCCCATCGTCTGAATCAGTGCTTCCCTTGACCTGAGGAAGCCCTCCTTATCCGCATCCAGAATAGCCACCAGGCTTACCTCAGGCAAATCCAGGCCCTCCCGGAGCAGATTTATACCCACTACCACGTCATATACCCCCAGACGGAGGTCACGCAGTATCTCCACCCTTTCCAGCGTATCAACCTCGGAATGGAGGTAATGCGTCTTTATCGCCATTTCGGCAAGGTAATCAGCCATCTCCTCGGCCATACGCTTGGTAAGCGTGGTCACGAGACAGCGCTCTCCTTTTTCAACCCGGGTCTTGATCTGGTAGAGCAGGTCATCAATCTGCCCTTTAGTCGGTTTCACCTCAACCGTGGGCTCAAGAAGTCCGGTAGGCCGTACCACCTGCTCCACCACCTGCTGGCTGTGCTCAAATTCATAGCTGGACGGTGTCGCCGAGGTATAGACTACCTGGTTAATATGCCTGTTAAACTCGCTGAAGTTTAACGGTCTATTGTCCAGTGCCGAAGGCAGACGGAAGCCGTAATCAACCAGAGTCTGCTTCCGGGAACGGTCACCGTTATACATGCCACGAATCTGAGGCAGGGTCATGTGTGATTCATCGATAAACAGCATAAAGTCCGGGGGGAAATAGTCCAGCAGTGTAGAGGGCGGGCTGCCCGGTAAACGCCCGGACAGGTGACGGGAGTAGTTCTCCACTCCGGCACAATAACCCGTTTCTCGCAGCATCTCCATATCGTAGTTGGTGCGGGCCTCAAGCCGCGCCGCCTCCAGCAACTTGCCCTGCTGCTTGAGTTCACTGAGTATTGCCTTGAGCTCCTCATTAATACTGTCTATAGCGCTCATCAGCCTGTCATACGAGGTAACGAAATGCTTGGCGGGATAGATGTCCACTGAATCCAGATGGCTCAGTATCTCACCGGTGAGCGGGTCGATTTGCAAAATACGCTCAATATCATCGCCGAAAAACTCTATCCGCAAGGCCATCTCCTCGTAGGCGGGCTGTATTTCCAGGGTATCACCGCGGACGCGGAAGTTGCCCCGGGTAAAGTCTATATCGTTACGCTTATACTGCATATCTACGAAGCGGCGCAGGACTTCGTCACGGCTGTAGCTATTACCCCGCTTCAGGGTACAGACAAAGTTATAGTATTCCTCGGGAGAACCGAGGCCATAGATACAGGAGACAGAAGCCACGACAATAACGTCACGTCTCGTGAAAAGAGCACGGGTGGTGGCATGACGCAGCTTGTCAATCTCCTCATTTATATCGGCATCCTTCTCGATGTACATATCCTTCTGGGGAATATACGCTTCAGGCTGGTAATAATCATAGTAGCTTACGAAGTATTCCACGGCATTATGCGGGAAAAACTCCCTGAATTCGGTGCTGAGTTGTGCCGCCAGGGTCTTATTGTGGCATAATACCAGGGTCGGTTTCTGCACCCGTTCAATGACATTAGCCATGGTAAAGGTCTTACCACTGCCGGTAACCCCCATCAGCGTCTGCCGCTTGAGTCCCCGGTTTAACCCGTCTGCCAGACTGGCTACTGCCTCGGGCTGGTCTCCCGTCATCCCGAAATCGGCAACTATTTCAAATCTGGACATAGTATATTACCTGTAAACAGTATATCTTTTCAGGGTACGGGTTACAATTTTCATTAACTGCGCTATAAACAGCCAGATATGGCGAAGCCCGCTCCGCCTATGGGCAGTGAATACAACATGTGTATTCTATGGCAGGTTATTTTCCCGCACCGGCACCGTGGAAATAAATATTATCCCCCCTGTGGGTAACAGCATAGGAAGTAACTAATCCGACATGATATTACGCTATTTGCGCCTCCAGGGAAAACAACCGGCCGGGAGCTTTACGCCTTCAGGATATCATTGCTATACTCTGGTGATGGGTTAT
The DNA here is from genome assembly GCA_964473905.1 of uncultured Dehalococcoidales bacterium. Classification (GTDB taxonomy): domain Bacteria; phylum Chloroflexota; class Dehalococcoidia; order Dehalococcoidales; family CAYYQY01; genus CAYYQY01. The sequence continues at coordinate 56,410 of CAYYQY010000001.1, forward strand.
TACCAGTAACAGTAGTTTGATACAGGAGGCAACCAGCATGCCCGACGGCAGACGTGACCCGGAAAAGAAGTATCACCTCTTGGGTTGGGGGCTTTTCATAGTATGTGCCGGTTTCTTCATCGCCTCGAGCGTTGAAGCCGGCAGTATGCTGACCCTTTATGCCAGCATTATCTTCCTTCTGGCCTGTATAGTCTTTATTATTCCGCTGTTAAAGCGGTAAGATTATTTATTGTGGCGCTACCGGGTATACTTCTTTATTTCCCCGGGAGCCGGGCACGGGCCCCAGCAAGGTAGGTACCACGGAATTTCTTACCACTTTATCGGCCACACTGCCAAAAGCCCAGCGCAAGATACCCGTCCGGCCGTGGGTGGACATCATAATCAGGCCTACCCCGTTATCCTCAGCATATTTTAATATCTCATCGGCCGGGTTTCCGGCAACAACCACGGTAATGGCGTTCACCCCGGCCTGCTTTAGCTCTTCGGCCACACCGGCGAGGTAAGAAAGCATCTCTTCACGGTAAACCTCGTCCAGCTTTATGGCCACATCAGCGCTGAGTGTCTCCTGCACCTGCTTGTCCATAGGCTCGCGCACCCTGAGCAACGTCACCTCGGGAACACTGCAACCGACAGCAATTCTAATAACGTGCTCTATAATGGATTTTGACAGCTCGGAACCGTCCAGGGGAACCAGTATTTTCTTATACATCTTAGGCCTCGCTTAATAAATATCTACTGCCATGGGACTGTCATATCTATTATACATCCGTATAACGAAATCAAGGGTAAACCGAAACGTAAACCGGTTAACCTGGCGCTAATGACAGACTACCGCTTCAGTTGGAAATAGCCATCGCTACCAGGCTAATCCCTTCTGAACTGGGCTCTTAAGGCTTCGGCTGCCCGCTGCTTTTCATACTCCTCCTCGCTGAGGGGCTCACAGGACTTAAGCTCGTTGTTCTTGAGGCTAATGGTAAAAAGCGCCCGGCATTTCCAGCAACGGTACGGCCCCTGGTATACCGGCTCAACCAGAGACATACTACCTTCGGTCTCACATTTAGGGCATTTAATCTTAATAAACATAGCTCAATCCGTCTCCTTCCTGTTATTCATCTCTCCGTCTTCAACTATATGGATATAGGCCAGATGTCTTTCTGCTAACTGGCCAATTTACTTTGCTGCGGGCACGAATTCAAGTGCTACCGAGTTAAGGCAGTAACGCAGTCCGCCAGATGGCGGGCCATCATCAAATACGTGTCCGAGGTGAGCGTCACACCGCCAGCAGAGTACCTCGGTCCTTATCATGCCCTGCGACCTGTCAAGCGCGGTGGCCACGCTATAATCCGAAAGGGGAACGCGGAAGCTAGGCCAGCCTGTACCGGAATCAAACTTGGTATCGGAGCCAAAGAGACCATTCTCACAGCATACGCACCGGTATACTCCCTCTCCCTTGAAATCCCAGTACTTGCCGGTAAACGGAGCTTCGGTCCCCCTGTTGCGGGTAGACTCATACTGCTCCGGAGTCAACCGCTTGCGCCACTCGGCATCGCTTTTAACTATTTTACTGACCATAGCCAGACTCCCACCGCGCACCTTATTTCTCCGTGCGGAAGCTAATTTATAGCTACGAGTTCAATTTCAAAAGTCAGGTCTTCCCCCGCCAGATGGTGATTAGCATCCAGCGTCACACTCGTTTCAGTCACATCAATAACCTCAGCCACAACCTGCTGACCGCTATCAAGATAGGCACTCATGCGCTGCCCAAGCACCGGTTCTTTATCCAGCGGGAACTCCTCGCGGGTCAAGGTTATCAGCAGGTCTTCCCGGTACGGGCCGTATGCTTCCGCCGCCGGAATCACCACCGTCCTTGACTGGCCAACCTGCATACCGAGTACCGCCTCATCAAAGCCGGCAATCACTTGGCCAGCCCCCACCGTAAACTGAAAGGGGTCACGGTTAACGGAGCTATCAAAAACAGTGCCGTCATCCAGGCTGCCGGTATAGTGCACCTTGACGGTATCCCCTTCCTTGGCTACCGCCCCATCTCCGCCCGAACACGAAAAGCCAAGTAAAGCCCCGGCAAGCAGAACTACGACACCCAGTAGCATCAGTATCCTGGTTTGAGATTTATTCATATTTCGCTCCCCCTATTATTTCGTCCCGAAGTATTGTAACGCAAGCCTAATCTTATCTTCCAGACCGAGGTCGGTAGACACCGGCAGACTGGCTATAGCCTGGCTTGCCTCGGTAACGGAATAGCCGAGGGTCAGAAGTGCCGAAACTACGTCGGTGTTTTCCTGTGCTACCTGGATAATAGGCGTGGCTATAAATCCGGCGCCTACCTTATCTTTAAGCTCCAGGACAAGACGGCTGGCCATCTTTTTACCTATGCCGGGAATGGACGTAAGCAACTCGGTGCTGCCGGTGGCGATAGCCATGGCCAGCTTGTCTACCTCCATAGCCGAAAGCATAGCCAGGGCCAGCCGGGGGCCCAGCCCCGAAACACCGATAAGAATCTGGAAGAGCTGAAGCTCTTCCATGACGGCGAAGCCATATAGAGTAGCACCGTCATCCCGGACAAGAAAGTGGGTGTAAAGTCGCACCTCTTCTCCTGCCTTGCCCAGGCTACTCCGCGTTGTGGTAGACGTATGCACCTGAAAACCAACACCGCCGACATTGATAATAACCCAGTCACCACCCAGTGTCTCCAGTATGCCGCTCAGACTCGCTATCATCTACCGTCTCCCTGTTCCTGCCGGGCTAGAATACCTGCCAGATGTACCTCGCGCACGTGGCAGATAGCCACCGCCAGAGCATCGGCGGCATCGTTCGGCTCAGGCACCTCACACAGCCCGAGTTGAAGTTTTACCATCTCCTGCACCTGTTCCTTGCTGCTGGCCCCGTAGTCGGTCACCACCCTTTTGATCTGGGTAGGCGTATATTCACAGGCGGGTACGGCATGCTGTGCAGCGACCAAAATAGCCACTGCCTGTGCCCGGCCTATAGCCAGCGCCGACTTGACATTCCTCGCTAAAAAGGGCTGCTCTATAGCCACCACATCCGGCTGGCAGCGCGATATAATCTCCGAAAGCTGCCCATAGATATAGCTTAAGCGCTCCCCGATAGGAGAGCGCTCAGAACAGACCAGGGCCCCGTAATCAACCAGAGCTATCTCCCCATCCTTTTCCTCTATTACCCCGTATCCTGTCTTTACCGTGCCCGGGTCAATACCTAATACCCTCATCACAAAACCATATTAAAACTCTCTAAATATTTTGCCTCCATGGTTAGGCTAGCTACCAGCGCGATACTTTTCCAAAACAGAGTCAGTAAAGTCCGCATTACTGGACACACGCTGCACCTCGTCCAGTTCCTCCAGCTTGTCCAGTAACCTGAGCGCCTGCATAGCCTCCTTTTCGCCAAGCTCAATCATGGTGTTCGGTATCATGGATAGCTCGGTGGACGAAAGCGAGTACTTATTTTGCTCCAGCGCTTCTTTAACCTTTTCCAACTCCCCGGGTTTAGTATATATCTCCACAAACTCGTCTTCTATCTTCACATCCTCGGCACCGGCATCTATAGCCATGAGGGCCAGCTCTTCCGTATCCAAACCGCCAGCCGGCACAACGATAAGTCCCTTAAGCTCAAAAAGCCAGGCCACGCAACCGCTTTCACCAAGACTACTGTTATGTCGGGTAAAGGCGTTTCTTACCTCCTGCAGCGTCCGGTTACGGTTATCACTCAGGGCCTCTACCAGGATAGCCGTGCCGCCAGGGCCATAACCCTCAAGGGTCATCTCCACCAATGTAGCCCCCTCCATCTCCCCACTGCCCCGCTTTATCGCCCTCTCTACGTTATCAGACGGCATGTTGCTATCACGGGCCTTCTGTATGGCCAAACGGAGACGGAAGTTGGACTCCGGATTGCTTCCTCCCTGGCGCACCGCTATTATTATCTCGCGGGTTAGCTTGGTAAAAAGCTGCCCTCTTCTGGCATCAGTTACTCCCTTCTGATGCTTTATCGAAGACCACTTGGAATGTCCTGACATTTTCCCTCTCCTTCAAGCCGCGTAACAAAAACCTTCCTCAATTGTAGCACCTGTTATTACTGAATACAAAACTTATCTGATTTAATGGCAACCGGTATGCCCGCTACCATGAGATAGACCTCGTTTACATTTCCGGCGAGTATCTGGTTAGCCTTACCCAGTAAATCACGGTACAAGCGTCCTACCTTGTTAACGGGAACCAGACCCGTACCTACCTCATTTGAAATAATAATAAAGCCGGCAGCCACACGCTCCATACAGTTTATGATCTCGCCTATTTCGGCGGTAACCGCCTGCTCAATTGAAGATGAATCCATTTGCTCTTCGGTTTGGCAGTCAAAAGCGCCCAGTATGTTACTTACGAGGAGGGTAACACAGTCTATAATCACCACTTTGGCCCCGCCAATTTTTTGCTCTATCTGACGGCCTATACCTGTGGTTGCCTCCAGGGTAACCCAGTGTGCCGGCCGCGACTTCCGGTGCGCCATAATGCGCTTCCGCATCTCATCATCCCGGGCTTCGGCGGTAGCTACAAAGAGCACCGGTTCACCCCTATCCCTGGCCAGCTTGAGTGCAAAATCACTCTTACCGCTACGCACCCCACCGGTAATAAGGATATTCATTCCCCCACAGCTCCTCTCCCTGGCCGCTAGCGGCCAATACCATATTCACCGCGTCTACATCAAATGAGAAACGTCGTTTAACAAGCTCAGAATGGCCCCCTCCGGATAGGTAGCCATGATACTGAGTGAACCCAGATCTAGGCGGAACTGCCAGCGCTGCCCGGCAGCGATACCCAGCAAGTGGCAGATTAGTGACCTCAGCGTACCGCTGTGAGCAACAATAAGTAAAGTCTCCTCCGATGCATGGTTTTCCAGCCTGTCCGTAAACTTTATCACGCGGTTATTAAAGCTCTCCAGACTGTCACCGCCGGGGCATTTCAGCAACGGGCTTCTCTGCTGCCACATACGGGCAACCTCGGGGTACCGGCGGCTAATCTCACTGTACGTGAGCCCCTCCATCTCGCCGAAGTCCATCTCGCGCAGCTCCGGACATAAAATGACATCGGCCCGCTGCCTGGCGGCTACAATCTTCGCCGTGTCTGACGCCCGGCACAGGTCACTCGCGTAAATAGTGCTTATCTCCTCCGGGGCCAACCGGTCACGCAACCGCTCAGCCTGAGTGATGCCGGACGCACTCAGGGTAACGTCGGTACTGCCCCAGTACCTCTCGGCACTATTCATCGCCGTATCGCCGTGCCTTACCAAGAGCAGCCTGGACAATTTACACCCCCGTTTAACATAATACAAAGCATTAGTTATTTACTTCTTTTTAAACACGACTTTCAGGCTAATCCCAGCCGGGCGAAAAGGAAAATAAGTATCAGTACACTGATTTCGGCTACCTCGTTAATTGCCCCATAAGTATCACCGGTAAGCCCGGCCAGCTTGCCCTGAAGAAATAACGCTACCAGAGTGACTATTATACAAACCCCCGCCATTACAGCGAGACCTGCCAGGGAAGATAAGATATAGACTACCGCCACCGCTATTACAGTCGCCTGAACAAAGCCGACCCAACCGGCACCCTGCTTGAATATGAACCCCAGGCCTGATGGCTTGGCGTAGGGATAGGCAGAAATGGCATAGACCATACTCCAGCGCCCCAAAACCGGCATAATAATAAGCGCCGCCACTATCAGGTTCTCCGGCAGGCTGTTCAGCGAGACATACTTAATTAAAAGCTCAAGACAGATGCCAACGATGCCAAAAGCACCGGCCCGGCTATCTGCCATTACCTGCCAGCGCGCACTTACGTCCTTGTGACCGCCTATCCCGTCACAAGTATCGGCCAGTCCGTCCAGATGCAGCGCGCCGCTAACTAAGACCAGAAAACCAACAAGCAGCACATTTACTACCGCTGCCGGTAAAAACAGGCTGAAAAGATAGTAAAGACCCACTAGAACAAGGCCGATGATAAGCCCGACGACGGGAAAATAACCGGTAGAACGGGCTAAATCCTCCGCCTTAACCTCACGCCGCGAGGGCGAGGGTATAACCGTTAAAAACCCCAGAGCAGCCAGAAATCTCAACTTACCGTCTTGTCCTTCTCCGATACCCCGGCTTCAGTAAAGGTACTCATCTCGGATAAAATCCGGGCTGACGTCTCGGCAAGAATAATACCCAGGGCAGCGCCGGTCCCCTCACCCAGCCGCATACCCAAGTCCAGCAGCGGCTCAAGCCCCAGATAGTCAAGAGTGAAACGGTGACCCGGCTCTACCGAAACGTGACCCGCAATCAGAAAATCTTTTAGCTTTGGGGCAAGCGACGTGGCAATTAGAGCCGCCGCCCCCGAAATAAAGCCGTCAACAACCACCGGCACCCGGTAAGCACCGGCCGCCAGCATTACTCCCGCGAGCCCCCCGATTTCAAACCCGCCGACCTTAGCCAACACCTCCAGAGGTTCGCCGGGGTCGGGCCGGTTAACGGCGAGGGCCTTATTAATTACTTCCTTTTTATGCTCAAGCTGCTTATCGCCAATACCGGTACCCCTGCCGGTAACCCCATCCACAGCACTATTACCTATAACAGCACAGATAGCACTGGCAGCCGTAGTATTGCCGATACCCATTTCGCCGGTAGCCACGATATCCAGCCCCCTGGCCACCTCGGTAGCCACAATGTCAATACCGGTCTCCACCGATGCTGCTGCCTGCTCCAGCGTCATAGCCGGGCCGAGGGACATATCCTGAGTCCCCGGAGCCACCTGCCGCGATATTATATGAGCATCAGCTTCCAGCCCGCAGGCTACACCCATATCCACTACAATAACACGGGCCCCCACCTGGCGGGCGATGACATTGATGCCCGCCCCACCATGAAGAAAGTTCTGCACCATCTGAGCAGTTACCTCCTGAGGGTACAGGGTCACTCCCTGATTAACCACCCCGTGGTCACCGGCCATAGTGATAATAGCCTTGTGCTTTATTTGCGGAAGATATCTACCCTGAATGCCGGCGAGCCGGATAGACAGCTCCTCAAGCCGCCCCAGACTGCCCTGCGGCTTGGTTAACCGGTCCTGCCTAGCCCGTGCCGCAGCCATTGCCGCTTCATCCAGGGAACCAATCATACCAGCTATACCGGCTATACGCTCTGACATTTTCATTATTTAGTATTCCTTATCACGGTGAGACTCTAGCCCTGAATCTCTCCCTCCTGCTTTAACGCTTTGATAGCAGCCATAAGCTGCTCGCACTCGGGCAGGGTACGCGGCGCCAGGCGCACGTAACCGGGCAGACCAAACGAAGTGCAGTCCCGTACCAGTATGCCACGTCTCAAGAGTGCCCGGCGAAACGCTCCACTGTCGGCCACCTTGACCAAAAAGAAGTTGGTACTGGAAGGCAGCAGGTAAAAACCAAGCGCGGTAAGTCCGTCCGTGAGAAACCGCTTGGCCCCGTTAATATCCTTTTTACAGCGCTCCAGGTAATCTGTATCTCTTAAAGCCGCCACGCCCGCCTTCTGGGCTACCGTGCTCACGTTCCAGGGCGGGCGAACCTTACGCAAAACCTGGATAATATCGCTAGCGGCTACCGCATAGCCGAGACGCAGACCGGCGAGGGCATAGTCCTTGGTCATGGAGCGTAAAATAACGACATTGCCCCGTTCCACCAAGTCAAAAACAGACCAGCCCTCCTCCACGAAGTTGATGTATGCCTCGTCCAGTATTAACAGGCTGTCAGCGCAGGCATCAAGAACTATTTCCACCTGCTGTCTGGTCAGGTAATTGCCGGTCGGATTATTGGGATTACACATGAAAACCGCTATCGGGCGGTAACGCTTAATAGAATCAACGACTTCCTCTACTCCCGGAGTGAACTGCTCCTCTTCTCTACCCCACAGGCTTTTAATACCGGCACCGGCAATCTGGCAGGCGACGCGGTACTCGCCAAAAGTAGGCTCAAGTATCAGGATATTATCCCCTGGTTTAATGTAAGTCAGGGTAACCAGGCGAATAATTTCAATAACACCGGCCCCGACCAGGATGTTATCCGGAGGCACCGCCAGCGCTCCGGCCAAGCACTGCCTTAGTTCTGTCGCCTCCGAATCGGGATAGTAGTTAATGGGAACGGTAGCCAGGATTTCCCTGACACCGCGCGGTGGCGGATAAGGGTTAGAGCAGACACTGAAATCCAGCACCGTCTCCGGCGTCAGACCCAGAGCCATGAGCTCCGCCTGTACCGGGCCGCCGTGACTCGCGGCCTGGACTTTTTCTATTTCCGGTCTAGGTCGTAATGACAAAACCAACTACTCCCGCTATGAAGCATATAATCACCCAGACTAAAGCTGCCACCTGCACCAGGCGCAATGAGGCATCAATAATCCCCGGGGTGAGAGGTTTACCGGCTCTCCCCAGTTTATATTGTCCTGGTTTTTCCAGCTGCACATCCAGGGCACCGGCCACCGCTGCCATAGTCCAACCGGCATTGGGACTTTCGGTTTTAGCATGCTCCCGGTGAGCCACCTGCCACGCAGCCCGCACTCCTGTCTTACATAATAAACTGGCTACCATTATAAGCAGTGCGGTAATCCTCGCTGGTATAAAGTTAAGCACATCGTCCAGCCTGCTGGCAAACTTGCCCGAATATTCATGCTGCCCGTGATAGCCTATCATGGCGTCCAGTGTATTCACCACCCGGTAGGCCATGGCTCCCGGAATGCCGAAGAGCAAATAATAAAACAGGGGCGCTACAAAGCTATCGCAGGTATTTTCGGCCACCGACTCCACAGTAGCCGATATAAGAAGCGGCTCTGCCAAATCCCCGGTATCACGGCTTACCAGCGAGCGTAGCTCGCTGCGTGCCTGTTCCATGTTCTTACCGGCCAGCATCTGTTTTACCCTGATAGCCGCCCGCCGTAGCTCCCGGAAAGAAAAGGTCGTTTTTAGCAGCACCGCACCCACCAGTACATAGGCAGGAAAGCTCAGGACTTTTAAGTATAATAGGCCAAAAAAGGTGGCTGCCGTAAATAGCCCGATAAGAAGCAGGCTGACAAACGCACCATAGACAAACTGGGTTATCCGCGAGCGCCCGTTGCCCATCCTGTCCAGTAGTGACACTAACCTGCCCATCCAGACAACAGGGTGAATAGCGCCGGGCAGCTCGCCCAGCGTAAAATCAATAACCAGAGCCACCGCCAGTATCAGTAAAATATCCAGAGTCCCGTAGCTGCCATAAAAAATCATAATATTTTAGTCTGCCGACGCCTGAACAGGTTGATGCCAGCTATCCATAATATTTAATCGAGGAGAAAGTGCAAGACGTGCCATGCACCCGCCACCTTCCGGGAAGCAATATAACACCTCACAGCACCAGAAACATCTGAGGTAGAGATTTGTAACCCGGCCCACCCGCTCTACTGCCGGTAGCCGGAGTAGCGGACCATGGCTGCCAGGACTTTCAGTGCCCGGTTAAGGATGGTAAACGAGGGGATACCATTGCTGACCAGCAACTTCATCCCCTCGGCTGAGAACGACGGTAAACCGGGGACAACGATAACAGGCTTCCTGGTCTCGTCCCGCAGACTGGTAAGCTTGCCAGCGAAATCCTCATTTAAACTGGAATAGGTAAGCGCGACGATGGCATCCACCTCTTTAATCATAATCCGGGCACAACTCAGGTTCAACCTGGCTGCCGGCTCAAAATCCAGCCAGCCAAAATCCACCGGGTTCTTACGGGTAAGCGAGGAAATAGCCTCGCCCTCCAGTGCCGCAGCTATTTCCTGCTGGGTCCCGTCAGAAAGTAATGGCAGCGAGAGGCCAAGCTCTCCTGCCAGGTCGGTACCATAGACTGCCCCGCTACCAGCCTCAACCTGCAACCCCAGCCTGTTGCCAGCCGGCAGATACGGGCTACAAAAGCCTATAACCATGTCCAGAAGCTCCTCCAGGTTGTCGGCGCTAATCACCCCGCTCTGCCTGAGTGCCGCATCAAATACATCCCGGTTACCGGCGAGTGAAGCGGTATGGGTGGCAGCATATCTGTTGCCCGCCTCCGTTCTCCCTCCCTTCCAGATTATTATGGGCTTGCGGAGAGAAATCTCCTTCGCCAGCTCGTAGAACTCCCGTGCCCGTTTCAGCCCCTCAACATAACAGGCGATAATCCCGGTATTCGGGTCACGGGCAAAGTACTCCATAAAATCTTCAATAAGCAGGTCACTCTGGTTCCCGATGCTGACCACGTTACTGAAACGAATCCCGAGCTCGTCCCCTCTGCAGATAAAGTTCTCGGTAAGATTGCCGCTCTGCCCGATGAAGGCCACCTGCCCCGGCTCATTTGACAAACCGGCCTCTCCAAAAATGGTATTGAGGCGGGACCGGGGATTATATAAACCCATGCAGTTCGGCCCGACAATGCGGGTACCGCCTTGCCGGGCACTTTGCAGCATCTCGTCCTCCAGGGCTCGCCCCTCAGCCCCCAGTTCGGCAAAACCGGCGCTGTGAATTACGGCAAATTTAACTCCCTTCCGGGCGCACTCGGCCGTAACCCGGGGTACCAGTCTCGCGGCAACGGCAATTATCGCCTCGTCAACTTCACCGGGAATATCCATTACGCTGGAATAACACTTAAGTCCCATGACCTCCGTCTGCCGGGGGTTAACCGGGTAGAGCACACCCTTAAAGCCGCTCAGCAGCAGGCTGTTTAACAGGTAGCCACCCCCCTTACCCGCATCATTGGAGGCACCTATTACCGCTACCGTTGACGGGCTGAATAGCTTATCCATTTGCACGATCTTAATCATCATGACACCTCCTTCTGCTTTGCCGGCACTATCTATGGTGTTTATGAAGACCCTATTCAGGGTATTATAAACTATTTCTATCCCGCGGGGTAGGTTTAAAAAATTACACGGGCAACCGGCATTAATTTACTATAACCTTGATATTTCACGGCGAATTAAGTAGTATGGGAGCACATGGAACAGGTATCATTTTTAGTCGCCTTCACTGCCGGGCTGCTTGCCTTTCTATCTCCCTGTGTACTGCCTCTGGTACCGGTATACCTGGCCAGTATATGCGGGCCGGAAATACTGGATGCCACCGCACACCCCAGCCGGACACACATATTTCTCCACTCCCTGAGCTTTGTTATCGGCTTTGCCCTTGTTTTTATTATTCTCGGGGCAGGTGCCGGTCTTATCGGCTTTGCCCTCACCTCTGGTGCCATCATCCGCAAGATAGCGGGCGGCCTGCTCATTGTTTTCGGTCTCTTTGTGCTGGGTACGCTCAAATTCCCCTGGCTTAACTTTGAAAAGCGGCTGTCACCGTCACTGGGCAGTACTACCGGCTACCTGCGCTCGCTGCTTATCGGCAGTATTTTTTCGCTGGCCTGGACGCCCTGTGTCGCCGGGCTTTTGGGCGGCACGCTACTGGTAGCTTTAAGTTCGGGGAACGTGTGGCAGGGCGTATCTCTTCTGGGGACTTTCTCACTCGGCCTGGGTCTGCCCTTTCTCATTATCGGGCTCGCTTTTGACTCCATCTCACCCCTGCTCAAACGTATTCAGCGTTACTCCAACTGGCTATACATCATCGGCGGCCTGCTCCTGATTGCTGTCGGCATAGCCGTACTGACCGAGAGTCTGACCTGGTTTTAGCGGCGAGGTAACTTACCATGGCAAAAATACTGAAGCTAATACCTCTAATATTAGCCCTGATACTGTTAACGGTCTCCTGCTCAACTGCTCCGGAAATACCGGAAGTCGGCAAGGCCGCACCTAATTTCGAGATTGCCAATGTTAACGGTGAATCCATCTCCCTGCATGACCTACGGGGCAGGCCGGTCATACTCAACTTCTGGGCAACTTACTGTGTACCCTGTCTGATAGAGATGCCCTATATCCAGGAGGTGCATAACACCCGGCCGGAAGAAGAGCTCGTAATACTGACCATTAACGTGGGGGAAAACCCAACGAAAGTGAAGGGGTTCCTGGAACACTATAATTTCACCTTCCCGGTCCTGCTGGACATGACGGGAAGCACCGCCAGGCAGTATAATATAAGAGGGATACCAACCACTTACTTTATTGACAATGAAGGTATAATTAGAGGCATAAAGATTGGTGCCCTGCTTAACATTTCAGAGATGGAAGAGATGCTTAAGTTGATTACTGAATAACTATCAGGCTGCAAGGAGGTCAATATATGGGCGATGTGCTAAACGAAGCTTACGCTATAGCCCAGTGTAAAGAGTGCCCCTGGTACAAGTCTTGTTTACTACCCATGAAATTCACGGCGGAGGACATACGCCGTCAGCTGGAGTCATCTTCTCCCGGTATGGGCATGCCCGCCGGTATGGATTTGAGCATGCAGAATTTTCTCTCCGGTATGGCCAGCGCTGCTCAAAACTCGCTGCTGGAGGCCTGCCCGATATTTATCGAGCGGTTAAGAACGAGTCCGAAGCTAATGGAGCGGCTGAAAAAAATAATGCAGAACTGGGGAACGGAAGAGGAAGCCTGAACGTCATATAACACCGGGCAGGTATAATCCGTTACTATATGCTGCCGCCAAGCCCTGACAATTCCCGACTCAATCTTATTAGCCCGAACCGGTAACCGCCCCTGTAACTCTCAAGACATTTTCCGGTAATTAAATAGCGCGCAGTCCGGGTAAATATTTGTGAAAGATGTTAAACTGGATATGGAGAAAAGATAATGCCTATATACGAATACTATTGTGATAGCTGTAGTAAAAAGTTTGAGCTGCTGCGCCAGGTCTGCCAGGCAAGCGAGGCGGGCGATTGCCCGCAATGCCACGGTCAGGCAAAGCGGATACTATCCACTTTTGCTGCCATGGCCAAAGATGAGAGCGGGCAGACCATGCCTCTAAGCGACCCGTGCGGTGGCTGTAGCAGCGCCAGCTGCAATAGCTGTGGCTTCTAGATAAAGCGGCCTGGCCCTCACCGGGGTTTAAACTCGCTAGCGAGACAACATTCATTATAGCTGTCCGGCTTGGCTTATTTCTGGTTCCTTCATCTTCAGACGAAAATACCTGTATATTTCTACGGTAGTGGCCGTCAAAGGGGCTGCCAGTATTATGCCCCAGAGCCCGGCGATATATGCCCCTACCACCAGCAGAAGCATAGTGATAGCCGGGTTCAACCGCAGATAACCGCCCTGAATCCTGGGCACCAGCAGATTGTTTTCCAGAATCTGGACGATAAGGAATAGAACCGCCACCCACAATGCCTTGGCAGGTGCCGTCGCCAGAGTTACTATCACAGCCACGGCCCCACCAATCCAGGGTCCAATTATGGGTATGAGCTCGGTTACAGCGGCAAGCGCCGCCAGCGCCGGCGCAAAGTCTACATCCAAAACCATGAGCCCGACCAGGCAAAAATAGCCGACGATAAACCCCAACATTAACTGGGCACGGATATAACGCCCCAGCACTCTCTCTATAATAGACAGGATATTTCTGACGTGCTCGGCTAACCACGGTGAGAAAGCGGAATAAAAGCCAGCCTTTAGTCTTTCCGAGTCCTTTAATACGTAGAAAAGGAAAATGGGCAGGGCCAAGAAGCCAAGTACCATGCTGAACGTACTGGGCACGAAAGACATACCCTTAACGAAAGCACCTTCTATGGTATTGCCCAGAGTTACGCCGGCATTCATGATAAGATCATCTATCTGCTGCTGCATTTCGGAGGGGAAGCGTTCCCGGAATCCTTCCGTCCACTGCTGCAAACTGAGTAGACTATTGGAAATAATCGCCGACGCATTATCCATGAGTACGAAAATGGCTTCAATCACCGCGGTTACGATGTAGTAAGAAAAAAAACCAATCAAGCCAAACAGTATGATAAATATCAGTAATATCAAAAAAACACGCTTGGCCTTCAGCCACTTACCCCGACGGGGCAGTTTTTGCTCCGCCCAGTTAATGACGGGCAGGAAAAGATAGGCAAGCACCAGACCAAACACAAAGGGCAAAACGGCGCTTTTTAACGCATAGATGAGGAAAAATGCTATTACGACAGCCAGGATAAAGAATATGAGGCCTCTATGTCTTTTAAATATGTCTGCTGCGTTCAAACTTATCCCCGCTCGTCGGTTCTCACTATAACCCGCTACGGCCCTACCGGAAATATTTATGAGCTTGACCGACAATGAAATGGAAAGGAAGGCGCGATGTACGTAACAAGGTAATTTCAGCCTCCTGGAAGACTAAATCACCACATTTTTAACCTTTTAGACGTTCGTGAAGTATCAGGCATGGTTCTTTATCGGTAAACGGTATGGGCTATGACTCCTGTCCCTTTGCTTCCCTCATTTTTTCCTGTGCTTTTTCCCGGAACTCGCCAGCTGTTTCCTTTACCTTTTCCGCTGCTTCCGCTGCCCTTTCTTTAACAACTTCCGCCTTTTCCTTAATCATCTGCCTTGTCTCTTCCCCGCGCCTGGGAGCGTAGAGGAACCCGATAGCCAAACCAATGACTGCACCTGCCACAATACCTATCGCAAATCCGGTACCAGTATCTTTGTCTGCCATTTCTGCCTCCTTACCTTTTCTTTGAGAACTTCCTGACTGCATCGATACCCTGGCGTATCCCCTGAATCATGGACAAGAGCTGGACGGCGGGTCTGACCAGCTTATCCCCCGTGTAGGCCAGAATATTTTGAACAGTCCCCAGAATGGCCTGCACTGAATCCAATACGGAACGAACCCTTTTGTAAAGCGAGAATAGCAGTACAGCGATAAAAATAAGCACGCCAGTAGCTACCAGGCCAAAGATGCAGATAATTAAATCCCGAAGCCAGTCAATACCCATTGACAATACCTCCACCGACGAAAGTAATGCGCATATTGTATCACCTGTGGCTACCCTGTCAAGAGTACAAAATATACATTCAGTCTTATCTTATGGATAAAATGCCGGCAAGTTACGCCGTTAACCATACCGTTTATGGCAGTACCGAATATAGAGATAGGCCACCGGACGTCTACTGCTCAATCCGCTCCACTTCAATAGTGCACTCGGTTACCAGAGCCGCGAAAGCTGCCAGCGCCGCCAGAACAGGAGTGGCCATAATCCCTATTGCCGCCACCGGGGCACCTATGGTTAAAGGAATCTCCAGTAATATCCGGTCGTTACGCAGCAGGCGTACCCGCCTGACATTACCTTCGTGCACAACTTGCTTCACCTTTTCCACCAGCTCTTTACCCGCCACGGTAAATTTTTCCTGCGCCATGCCATGCCTCCTTAGCCGCTACTTCCATTGAGAGCATCCAGGATAGTACGTGCCAGATATATAATCTCCTTATCACCACCCGTCTTCCGGGCTGCGTAGCTATAGTTGAACTGACAGAAAGAGCAGGGCGTAACCAGCTTATGGGACGGAGCATCTCTCAGCACGCTACCGGCCACTTTGAGATACAGGTCGCGGTAGGCTGCCCGTACCGCGCCACCCCCACCACAACACGGGCCATTCTCTCTATTCCCCCGGGTTTCACTTACCTGCACCCCGCATATTTGCAAAGCTTCCCGGGGTTCATCGTAAATCCCTCCACCGAGCCTTCCCAATCCACAGGGGTCTACATAGGTTACTTCGGTTCCCCCCGGTGCTACCTCTATCCCTCTGTCTTTTAATAACGCCGGTAATAACTGGGCGATATGCACTACCTCAAAGTCTATACTGCCCATCACTGCGGGGTATTGCCGGCTAAAACACTCATAGCAGCCGGCACAGTCCAGAATCAGCCTGGTTATGCCCTGCTGCTTAAACCCGGAGGCCATTTGCTCGAAGTGCGCCTTAGCCACGTCCGGCATACCCGCCCACATGTAGTATAGACCACAGCACCCCTCATCCGGTAGCACCATAAAGTCAACACCCAGCTTTTTTAACAGCAGGTACGATGAAGCAGCGGCATCCTGTGCCAGGTACGAGGCGATGCAACCGGCAAAAAAGAGCGTACTCGACTCGTGCGGGGAGTACGCCTCAGGTAACCAGTCCAGTCTCTTCTCAGGAGCACCGCCGGCTGAATTACCCAGTTTGTGGATGCCCTCCATAATGTGTATATGCGGCTCCAGGGGGCCCCTTCCCGTCGCGGCCAGCTCTACCCGTGAGGCGTAGACAATCTCCGGAATATCAATCTCAAACGGACAGGAGCCTGTACAGAGCCTGCACTCAAGGCAGGAATAGATAGATTCCTTTATCTCTGGTGTAATCTCTTCGCCCTGAAATATCTGTCGCGCCGCCCTGAGCCTGCCCAGGGGAGATAGGTTCATTACCTGGTCCGGCCCATAGGTGGGGCAGACATCCAGACAGGCTCCACATTCGCTGCAAAGCTCCAGTGCTTCCTTTACATCGGCCATAACTTCCCCTTTACCTACTTTCTCTCATATTAAATTGACCCTGTATATTGTGTCAAACATTTTGTGGTAATATTGTCTAAATACGTGTTATCAGTAAGCTGGCGGAAATACGGAATGAATGACGGGAAACCCTGGCTATAGTTCTGAAGGTTCTTTCCCGTGTGGTATACTGTAAATGGTGAGGAGACTTATTTGAAGGCAAAGGACTTACTTTCCATAGCTGACCTGACTGGTGAGGACATCAGACTAATCATAGCGGAAGCGATAGACATTAAGGCGCAGGGCTGGTCTTCGCTGCTTGACAGAAAAGTACTCGGGCTAATATTTGAAAAGCCGTCACTCAGGACCCGGGTCAGCTTTGAGATAGCCATGCGTCAGCTGGGCGGGCAATGCATATACCTGTCCCCGACCGAAGTCGGCATGGGGCAGCGAGAGTCCGTACCGGACGTAGCCCGAGTGTTGAGCCGCTTTGTAGATGTTATCGCCGCCCGTACTTTTTCCCATGCGACACTGGAGTCTCTGGCAACCTACGCGGACGTGCCGGTAATTAACGCTCTATCCGACGCCGAGCACCCGTGCCAGGCCCTGGCTGACCTGCTTACTATCTACGAGAAAAAGGGGCGCCTTGATGGCCTGACTATAGCCTATATCGGGGACGGTAACAATGTCGCGAGCAGCCTTTTACTGGCCGCGTCACTTACCGGCATGTGTTTCAGGATTGCGTCCCCGGATGGCTACACCCTTAATGAGAAGACACTGAGTCTCGCCCGTGACTACGCTGCCGGCAGCGGGGCGGAAATAGTAACTCTCAAGGAGCCTGAGACGGCGGTTGTGGGGGCAGACATAGTCTATACCGACGTGTGGACCAGTATGGGACAGGAAGCTGAATTCGCCATAAGACGCGAGGCACTTGCCGACTATCAGATAACCGGGGAGCTACTCGCTTTAGCCAGCGAGGATGCCATATTTATGCACCCCCTGCCGGCGCACCATGGTGAGGAGGTAGCCGAAGGTATCGTGGATAGCCCGCAATCGGTGGTATTTGACCAGGCAGAGAACAGGATGCACCTTCAGAAAGCACTTCTTGCCAGCATACTGGGCGGGCTGGATATACCGCTCGCTGTATATCGTTAGAGGTCAGGATTATGCAAGCACTAAAAACGCTCATAAGCTGGGGCTGGTCTCCCATACTGATAACCGGACTGGCTATAGCCGGTTACGTATCTGAGGTGGATGTCTGGGTTATGGGGCCTATTTTGATAATTATCCTTATCACCGGCCTGGTTACCGCGGTATACGGCGCCAAAGAGAGAGAGATGGAACACGCCTCACAAAGGCTGAATCAACTGGCCGGCTACTTTAACCGGAGATTTATGGGCAGCTCGTCACTATCCATATTTGCCATAATAGATAGTCTCTTTAATATTGACAAACCCGAGGTCTGGGAATGGGCACGTGCCTGCGATATGTCACGCCGGGTCTTTGATACCTGGTGCCACAGCTTTATAAACCGCGTGGAGAGTGATATCAGGACCAGGCGCTTTGATGTTTATCTGCGCACCTACTTAAACGAGCTGTGGCTGATAAACAGCCATTACTACGAATTTATAGAGCAATTCTACGAGATAGCCAAAAATATTCAGCTCCCACATGAGACCGTGGAGCAGTATAACCGCCTGGTATTGGAGTACAACGCTTTTGTGCAGAACTTCAGGGATAACATCAGCGGACTGAAGAGAGTAGCCAAAACGGAGATTGAACCACCAAGTATCAAGCTCGCGAACGAACTCCCGGCGCAGAAACCGTGAGTCTATCTCCAGAGCCACTTCGCCGCTTGAGGTAAATTTCGATGAGGGTTAGTAGCATAAGAGAGCCAGTAGCTCTCTTGAATCATAAACCGAATAATTGTGCCGGTATGTCCGGGGACATTAATGAATAAACCTATTGTGGCTATCATCGGCAGACAGAACGTGGGCAAATCAACCCTTTTTAACCGGCTCACCAGCAAGCGGCTGGCCATTGTGGAGGACTTACCCGGGACAACCCGTGACCGTATAATGGCTGATATTTCGTGGCAGGGCACGGACTTCATCATCGTTGACACCGGCGGGCTGGAACTAGCACCGCAGACCAGGGTCACCGAGGCGGTGCAGAGACAGGTTGAAATCGCCATTGACGAGGCCGACGTTATTATCTTCCTGACCGACATTAAGAGCGGTGTGACACCCGCTGACCTGGAGACAGCCGATAAGCTGCGCCTTGCCAATAAGCCCCTCATACTGGCCGCCAACAAGGCGGATAACCCCCGGCTGGAATTCCAACTGCCGGAATTCTACGAGTTGGGACTGGGAGACCCGCTCGCTATAAGCGCCTATCACGCCCGCGGTACAGATGAGCTGCTGGATAGAATCGTCGCTCTCTTGCCGGCCACCGTACCACCATCTGCAGCCGGAGCGGAAGCGATAAAGATAGCTATTGTAGGCAGACCCAATGTAGGCAAGTCAATGCTGCTAAACGCCCTCCTGGGCAGAGAACAGGCAATAACGGACGACACACCGGGGACCACCCGCGATGCCATAGATACAGCGCTTGACTTTGAAGGGCAAAGTATGATACTTATTGATACGGCAGGCATTAAACGGCGCGGCCGTATAGGTGAAGGTGTGGAGCGTTACAGTGCTTTACGGGCCTTAAGAGCTATCAATCGCGCTGATATAGTCCTGATCGTACTTGATGTTACCGAACTGGTCACAGCTCAGGACATGCATATCGTGGGCTACGCCCAGCAGGCAACTAAGGGTATTATATTGGTGGTAAATAAGTGGGACCTGGTTGTGGATAGAAGCACAACTGAGTTTGATAGATATATTAGACACCAGCTTAAATTTATAACCTACGCACCTATTTTACGTGTTTCGGCTAAATTTGGGCAGGGCGTTGATAGGCTTTTACCAGAGGTAGGTACGGTCTACCAGGAAAGGCTGAAGCGAGTAGCCACGTCCACCGTAAACGAAGTAGTCCAGCAGGCAATAGCCGCGCACAATACACCCCGCCATGGCAATAAGCGTTTAAAGTTCCTCTATGCAACCCAGGCGACTACCAATCCACCCACTTTTGTCTTTTTTGTTAATGATGCCAAACTGATACATTTTTCCTATCGCCGCTACCTGGAAAACAAGCTGCGTGACGCCTTCGGCTTCGTCGGTAACCCGCTCAGTATGACCTTTAAAAGCAGAGGTGAAAAGTGATTATTGCCAAATTTGTCTCGGTCATCATACTCGGTTACCTGCTGGGTTCCATTCCCTTCGGGCTACTGATTTCCAGGCGGAAGGCCAGCGTAGATGTGAGAGACTACGGCAGCGGGAGAACCGGGGCGACCAATGTGCTGCGGACAGCCGGCCGGAAAGCCGCGGCAGCTGTTGGGACACTGGACCTCCTGAAAGGGACTCTGGCCGTGGTATTTGCCGGACTGATAGTCAGCGGCGAATATTTGGTCGTAGGTAACTTTGGGCTGGGCACACTGGTAGCCCAGGTACTGGCAGCCCTGGCGGCGGTAGCCGGGCATATCTGGCCTATATTTCTGAAGTTCCGCGGTGGTAGAGGAGTAGCCACGTTCTTTGGCGGATTAGTAGCTTTATGCCCGCCGGCAGCCCTGTTTGGCGGCGAGGTAATGATTATTGGCGCCGGCCTGACGCGCTATGTTTCGCTGGGCTCTATTGCTGGAGCCGTAGGGACATACACTATCCTGGTACCGCTAACCATAATGAATGGTTTCCCCATTGAATATTTGGTTTACTGTCTTATAGGTACCGTGATAGTTATCGTCATGCACCGGGATAACATCGGCAGGCTCCTATCCGGCAAGGAGAGACGCCTGGGCGAAAAAGTAGAGATTAATAACAGTCCTGCCGCCACTACTTATAAGGGCTCAACCCTCGAGGCCCCTGATACAGGAAACCAGAGATAGCATATGCCAAAGATTGCTATTATCGGCACCACCACCTGGGGTACAACCCTGGGGCTGGTGCTGGCTAATAAGGGACTACAGGTTAGGCTATGGGCACGGACGGAGCAAGAAGCCTCTCATCTGACTAATTCTGAGCCCAACCCCATACTGCCCCCCGGCATTACCTTCCCGCCGCAGCTCTCTTTTACGAGCTCATTGAATGACGCTATGGCTGATGTAGACGCCGTTATCCTGGCGGTACCGTCACAGACTACACGGCAGAATGCCAGACTGATTAGTAAGCATCTGAAGAAGTCCATGCTTATTATCAGCGCCGCTAAAGGACTGGAGATTGAAAGTGGGAAGCGCATGTCCCAGGTAATTGCCGAGGAAATAGACCCCGAGTTTCACCCCAAAATCTGCGTGCTCTCCGGCCCCAACCTGTCCCGTGAGGTTGCCCTGGAGCTACCGGCAGCCTCCGTGGTAGCCGCCAGCAATGATACCATAACCAGAAAAGCCCAGAAGCTCCTCACCACGCCCAATTTCTGTGTCTATTCCAATAGCGATGTCATCGGTGTTGAACTCGGTGGAGCACTGAAGAATATCATCGCCCTGGGTGCCGGAATGGTTGACGGCCTGGGCTATGGCGATAATGCCAAGGCAGCTTTCATTACGCGTGGTCTGACCGAGATAACCGCTCTTGGCGTCGCGCTGGGAGCCAGTCCGCTCACATTCTCCGGACTAGCCGGTCTGGGCGACGCGATAGCTACCTGTGCCAGCCCGCTAAGCCGGAACCACTACGTAGGCGTGGAACTGACCAAGGGACGGTCGCTGGAAGATATAACCGGTTCTATGGGAAACGTGGCGGAAGGAGTAACCACCACTATCGCTGCCTGGAATTTAGCGCAGCGGCTCGGACTGGAGATGCCCATTACGGAAAAGATTTACGATGTGCTGTATAGAGATGCCAACCTGTCCCAGTCTGTAGTTAAGATGCTGGGAGCGCAGGGGAGACACGAGCTAGCCGGCAGGAAATGGCGACTCTTCTCCCTTTTCAGACATCGTAGGTAGTCCTGCTCTTTCTGAACCACCCTTTTTTATCATTATCCGATGGCGGCATATTGGATGCATCCAGGCTCTTACTCAGCTCATCCATTAACTGGCGCTGCTGTTTGGTCAGGTTGCCCGGAGTATACACAAAAAGATTGACCAGTTCATCGCCCTGCCCCCGACCCCGCAAATGAGGGATACCCTGGCCTTTAAGTGGGAAAACAGCCCCCGTCTGGCTACCGGCGGGAATCTTCAAGTTGGCCTCGCCCTCCAGCGTGGGCACTTTTACCTCCGTGCCCAGCGCCGCCTGGGCAAAGTCTATCGGCAACTCATAGAGAATATTGTCACCGTCCCGGATGAAAAACTCGTGCGGTGCCACTGAGATAGCAACGTAAAGGTCGCCGGCGGAACCACCCCGGTTCCCGGCATGGCCTTCGCCGCTAAGACGCATCTGAGCACCTTCATCAACCCCGTGCGGGATTTTAACGGATATACGGCGCTGATGCTCCTCTCTACCCGTACCCCGGCATTGTGAGCAGGGATCATCAATAACCCGGCCTTCACCCTGGCACCGCCGGCAGGTAACGGTACTGACGAAGCGCCCAAAGAAGCTCTGCTGCACACGACGTACCTGGCCTGTGCCGTTACATTCGGGACAGCGAGCGGGCTTACTGCCCGGCTGGCAACCCGCCCCCTGACACCGGGAACAGTATTCAACACGGGACATTTCTATGTCCTTCTCACAGCCAAAAGCGGCTTCTTCAAAAGAAATGGTTATACCGCAATGAACATCCGTACCGCGCTGCGGAGCCTGGCGGCCACCGGTAGTGGCGCCGCCAAAAAAGGCATCAAAAATATCGCCGAAGCCCCCGAAATTGAAGCCCTCAAAGCCGCCGCCAAAGACACCATCGGCACCGGCATGACCAAACCGGTCATAGGCAGCCCGTTTCTCAGAATTGGACAGCACTTCGTAAGCTTCGTTTACTTCTTTAAATTTGTCGGCTGCCCCGTCTTCCCGGTTATGGTCGGGGTGGTACTTAAAGGCCAGCTTGCGGTAGACCTTCTTCATTTCTTCATTATCGGCATCTCTGGATACACCCAGGACTTCGTAGTAATCACGCTTTGTTGTCATATCAGCTCTCTATCTTACCCACGTCTCCTTCACGGCTAAATGGAGGCAGGGAACGGTAGAGGAGGGGGTAGTCCCTCCTCTACTACCCGTTAAACCTCGCGGAACTCACCTTCCACCGTCCCTTCCTCACCACCACCTTCCGATGGGGGCTCGCTACCCGGTGACGGCTGCTCACCACCCGACGGCGGCTGCTCACCATCCGACGGTGGCTGCTGCCCGTATACCGCAGCACCGACCTTTTGCATTGACTCGGATAACTCCTGAGTAGCGCTACGTATGTTATCAACATCTGTACCCTGTAATGCCGAGCGCACCGCAGCTATCTTACCCTCTATCTCCTGGTTCAAGTCTGCCGGTATTTTATCCTTCTGTTCGCGCAGTGTCTTCTCAGCAGTGTAAGCCAGCGTATCGGCCATATTGCGCGTCTCCACTTCTTCCCGGCGCTTCGCATCCTCGGAGGCATGAAGCTCGGCTTCCTGCTGCATGCGCCCAACATCGTCTTTACTCAGCCCGCTGGAAGCGGTAATAGTAATTTTCTGCTCTCGTCCTGTACCCTTATCCTGCGCCCTGACACTGAGTATACCGTTGGCATCAATATCAAAGGTAACCTCAACCTGAGGAACACCCCGTGGTGCAGGCAGGATACCATCAAGCATAAAACGGCCCAGCGTTCTATTGTCGGCTGCCATAGGCCGCTCGCCCTGCAAGACATGAATCTCAACACTGGGCTGACTATCAGCAGCAGTACTGAAAATCTGGCTTTTAGCGGTAGGTATAGTGGTATTACGCGGAATAAGAGGCGTGGCCACACTACCCAGAGTCTCTATACCGAGAGTAAGCGGGGTGACATCAAGCAGCAGTACGTCTTTAACCTCTCCTTTCAGCACTCCAGCCTGAATGGCAGCACCCACCGCCACTACCTCGTCGGGATTGACCCCCTTATGCGCCTCCTTACCGAAATACTGCTTTACCTTCTCCTGAACCAGCGGCATCCTGGTCTGACCACCAACGAGAACCACCTCGTCAATCTGAGATACCGTTTTCTCGGCATCACTGAGTGCCTGGCGACAGGGGCCCAGGGTCTTTTCTACCATGTCCATTACCAGTTGCTCCAGCTTGGCCCGGGTAAGATTTATGCTTAGATGTTTGGGGCCGCTGGCGTCAGCCGTAATAAAGGGCAGGTTTACCTCGGTCTGCTGGACAGTAGACAACTCGCACTTGGCCTTTTCAGCAGCTTCCTTTAACCGCTGCAACGCCATCCTGTCCTGCCTCAAGTCTATGCCCTGTTCCCGCTTGAACTCGTCGCACAGCCAGTCCATAATCCTCTGGTCAAAATCATCACCGCCGAGATGGGTATCTCCGTTGGTTGACTTAACCTGGAAAGTGCCCTCTCCCAATTCCAGAATAGAAATATCAAAGGTACCGCCGCCAAGGTCATAGACAGCGATTGTCTCATCCTGTTTCTTATCCAGCCCGTAAGCCAGAGAGGCAGCGGTAGGTTCGTTAATTATACGCAGTACCTCCAACCCGGCAATCTTACCGGCGTCTTTAGTTGCCTGACGCTGACTATCATTAAAATAGGCGGGCACCGTAATCACCGCCTCCGAAACCTTCTCTCCCAGATAAGCTTCGGCATCCGTCCTTAACTTCTGTAAAATCATCGCCGAAATCTCAGGCGGACTGTATTCCTTACCACCCATCATCACTTTAACATCACCATTGGGGGCTTTAGTTATCTTGTAGGGCAAGAGCTTCCTGTCGTATTCAACACTGGGCTCTTCGTACCGGCGCCCCATAAGACGCTTGATACTGAAAATGGTATTATCCGAGTTGGTGATAGCCTGACGCCTGGCTACCTGCCCCACCAGCCTCTCGCCGCTTTTACTAATCGCCACAATGGAGGGTGTGGTACGACCGCCTTCAGCATTGGGAATCACCTTTGGTTCCCCGGCTTCCATCACGCCCACACAAGAGAATGACGTGCCTAAATCAATACCTATTACTTTTGCCATGATTTATTCCTCCTCTTCTCCGTTACCCACTACTACTTTAGCAGGACGGATAACCTTACCGTGAAACATATAACCTTTTTCAAGTTCATCAACCACCATCCCCTCTTTACCCTTATACTGCATCACCGCCTCATGTAAATTGGGATCAAATGGTTCCCCTATTACCGTCATCAGAGATAGCCCCTGCCCCTCAAAAGCCGTCCATAGCTTACGCTGAATCATTCTCATACCCTCAACCCAGCTAATTTCTGCCAACTCGTCAGGAATAGTGACAAAGGCACGCTCCAAATCATCGAGAACAGGGAGAAGACCCAATATGAGCGCAGCCATGGCAAACTCACCAATCTCGCCCTTCTCCTTTTCTGTCCGCCGCTTATAGTTGATGAAGTCCGCCTGGGCCCGCTGCCAGCCGGCCAGGTTGGCTTCAGCCTGCGTCCTTTCCTGGACCACGGCCTGCTTTAAGGCGGCTACATCCTCTATCTCGTTTATTTCAGATTCTGCAGCTGTCGGTTCTGCCTCTGGCTCTTCCAGCATCATTTTATCTCCTCGGTAACCAGCCCTATTGGGCACCTTTATATTTAGCAGAGGTATCTTTGCCGTACAGCTCACTCATTAGCTCGCTCAGGACTGCGGCCAGGTACTCCACCGTGCAAATGACACGGGCATAGGGCATCCGGGTAGGCCCCACTATGCCTATAGTACCCAGCGCTTCGCCCTGGAGACCGTATCTGCTAATGACCACACTGTAGTCCTGAATAACCTCAGCCTTATTCTCTTTGCCGATAACTATGTGCACTCCCGGCCTCTCCTCTTCTTCAGGAATGATGGTTTTCAGCAAATTATGTTGTTCAACAAGCTCTAAAAAGGAAAGCACCCGCTCGTTACTGATAAACTCCGGCTGGTTTAGCATCAGGTGCAGACCATCCAGGTAGGGAATATCATACTCCTGTCCGTCCTCGCCCCGCATTATGTTCGTTAAAGATTCGGTTACCTGCTGCTCAAGGGGAGTGATGTCCATGTCTTTGGCCTTAGCCATAATCTGAGAGCAGGTGAGTCTCTCGTAAGCCCCGTTCAGTTTATTGGATATTGCCGTAAGTTCCGCCTGGGATACACTATTATCGAAGGTAACCAGCTGCTGCCTGACCCTGGCTCCATGCAGGATGAGCACTATTAACGCCAGTAAGTCCTGTACCGCTATCAGCTCCACATGCTTAAAAAGGCAACTGGGCGGTTTAGGTAGAGTAACTATAGCTACGTTCTGCACAAAGCGTGCCATCAGCGCTACCGCCAGCCGCAGCCATTCCTCCATTTCTTTTTCAACCTGGTGGAACAGATGACTGACCAGCCTTTGCTCAGCCAGTGGCAACTTAATACCCTCCAGTGTCTCCACGTAAAAGCGATAGCCTTTATCGGTGGGCATGCTCCCTGCCGAAGTATGAGGACGGGTAACATAGCCCTCCCGCTCCAGGTGCGCCATGTCGTTGCGAATTGTAGCCGAACTCACCCCCAGGTCCACATTTTTAACCAGCACCTGTGAGGGCACGGGCATCGCGTTGACGATATAACGCCCGATTATTGATTTAAGCACGACCTCGGCTCTCGGCGATAACATCCTTAACTCCGTTAGAGTCTAAAACCCATATAATATTTTAATAATTTATAAGTTAGCAGTCTAGGGTCTAGACTGCTAACTTATCTAAACTACCACCTTTAGTAGTTACCTGTCAAGTGGCAGGGCACGTACTTTCCTCAAATTGACGCCGGAAAGCAGGTTATGTTATATTTTGATAGATGGATATTACTTGGCTGGGTCACTCCTGCTTTAGAATTAAGGGCAGCAGCGCTACGGTTATTACTGACCCGTACTCCCCCGATCTGGGCTATTCCCTGGGCAAGCAAACCGCCGAGATAGTGTGTGTCAGTCACCAGCACCCGGGACACTCTTACACAGCGGGAATAATGGGCGAGCCAAAGCTCATTACCGGACCCGGCGAGTACGAAATCAGCGGCGTGCTGCTTATAGGGGTAGCTACCTATCACGACCAGGAGAAAGGTGAAAGCCG
The DNA here is from genome assembly GCA_964473905.1 of uncultured Dehalococcoidales bacterium. Lineage (GTDB taxonomy): Bacteria > Chloroflexota > Dehalococcoidia > Dehalococcoidales > CAYYQY01 > CAYYQY01. Next base: position 83,022 of record CAYYQY010000001.1, read on the forward strand.
GGGCAAAAATACCGTCTACGTCCTGCAGATAGATGAGATATCCGTCTGTCACCTCGGGGACCTCGGTCACGTGCTTACCGCTTCACATGTCGAGGAAATAGGCAACGTTGACGTGCTGCTATTACCCGTGGGCGGCGTGTCTACCATCAATGCGGCGATGGCAGCCGAGGTAGTCCGGCGGCTGGAACCAAAGGTAGTTATTCCCATGCATTACCAGACTGAAGTGCTGAAACGGGAGTTGGACTCGCTGGAGAAGTTCCTCAAAGAGGTAGGGGCCACGGAATACAGCCCCAAAGCGAAGCTATCCCTGAGCCGCTCAAGCCTGCCGGAAACCACGCAGTTCCACGTACTCAGCTATTAAGATTAAGCGTCTACCCGGCTTTACCCGTTTACCGGGGGTTAAAGCTTCCATATTTTAAGGGTAAGGATAATAAGCGTAATCAGCATGACCAGCATGACCAGGGAAAGGGCAACGGCAATATAGATGAGCCAAATTACCAGGTCAGCCGGCACCGGGGGTAAAGGCGACGGGACAGCAGGCGACGGTGTATCCGGCACCGGCGGCAGAACGTCCGGTGCCACCGTCAAGCCCGGCTCAGCGACCGATTTGGTAGTAAAAGCGCCCACAGCGCTCCAGACGCTCGAAGTTCCTGAGCCAAAAGCTCTCACCTTCCAGTAGTAGGTAGTTTCCGGTTCCAGTGCTAAACCGCACTGCCAGGCCGAAGACGGCAAGGCATAGTCACCAATCTTTAACACCGCAGGAGAGGTAAACGAATCGTCAGCGGAGACAAGGAGCTCATACCTGTCCGCACCAACCACCCCACTCCACTGGAAAAGTGGCTTCAAGTCCACGGTAGTCCCCCCCGGCTCCGGAATCAGCAGATGGGGAGCGATAGTAGCAGACCCCAGACTCGTTACAAATGACCACTTGTCTGTCCAGGGACTCAGTACCGGCTCAGTGACTCTGACGCGCCAGTAGTACGTAGTAGACGGATCCAGAGGGGGCAAGATAGCGGTGGTAGCCCGGCAGTTACCCTCAAAGCCCGGCGTCAGACTGGAGAAATCGGTAGTGCAGTTGATTTGCCAGCAGTATTCAGTAGCCCCCGCCAGCGTATCCCAATCCAGGGCTATATTGTTTATCTTATAGTTAATTATGTTGCCTATACCTGATGCGGCATCGGACGGAGCAACCAGATTTACCGGCTGTGTCAGGCTATCAATATAAGCCATCAGCCTGTTATTAGTGGTATCAAAAGACCATAGCTGCTGGTTACGAAGCCAGAGCCCACCCAGCGTAGCCCCGCTGTAGAGACCACGCGTTACCGTCTCAAAAGTCGGCCCCAAGGGATAAGACGGGTTGAGGCAGCGTTCTATGCCGCTGTCAACCTTTATATTCGCAGCATATAACGCTCCGTCTGGCGCAACTACCAACTGACCAAGCATACTGTCCAGGGGTAGCGTACCGTCAATACTCTCCCAGGTGCTACTTGTACCATCCTTGAAACGGTGAACACCACCGTTTAAGGAATCGCTGGCAGTGTAGACAGTATTATTACTGCCGAACCCAGCATCAAAGGCAACGCTTACACTGCCGGAAAGGGGAGGGGTGACGGCGCCGGCCGGTAACGGCTTGAACGTGGTGCCGTTATCACGAGACAGGTATACCCAGCCGCTGGTATTACCGGCCAGAATAGCCCCATCGCTTACGTAGCCCGGCGATAAAGCGAGGGAGTACAGTGACTGGCTGCCGACTAAAGAGGCAGCATCATACATCCAGCCACCGCTGCTGCTGTGATAAACCAGGCCGTTGAGGCCATCAAAGCTGCCTACAAATAGCTCCTTTTCACCGGCCACCAGCCACGTATCAATATTGAAGTTTACCCCCGTCACCGGGTCATGCGTGGGCCACGGCGAGCTAAAGCACTGCCCGTTATCGCTGGAACGCCAGATAGCCTGACTGCCACCGCTGCTGCCAGCAATGAACACCACCGGCTCAGCGTTGCTGTAGTCCGGCGGCAGCGCCACAAACCGGATACTGTCTATACTTGCCGCCGCGCTGCAGCATATTCTTTCCCACCTCTCACCACCATCCAGGCTGCGCCAGAGACTATGTGCCCCTCCCCACGTAATCATGAAAAGGGTACTATCTTCCATGAAGCGGGGAGACGGCGCCAGGTCAAGTACATCACTTATCGCCGTATCAATCAGCCCTATCTGGTTCCAGGTTATGCCGCCATCTTCTGTATATGAGAAGGCACTTTCCGCACCGCTGGTCGCTACATATGCTTTACCTGACGCGGTAAAATCAGCGGCCATCGCTACGCAGGCGAAAGACTGCCCGGTTGCTTCCCTGGTGCTAACCGTCCAGTTCCAGCCGCCATCATGGCTGAAGTAGACCTGACCGCTACCGGCAAGTCCGGCAAGCAAGCTGGCAGAAGCGCCGTTGCCGGTAACGGCGAGGCTGTGAACATCAATATTGCTGAATCCAGAGGTAAAGCCGGTATTGAGGTCAGTGGCCACCGCGCCGTCAATGCGGTAAACATCACCCGTGCCGCTACCGGTATCAACGGCAATAAACAGCGTGTAGCTACGGGCTACCATATCAACGGTATAGTCATCAGGAAAGGCAATAGCGGCGGCACGGACTACTGGTACCGGCGTGGGGACTCCGGAGTTATCGCGGTCCAGCACAGCATTGTTTATATCAGCGCCCCAGGCGTTCCCGGCAAACCGGGTGGTAACGAAGGTGTCCGTCTCATCCGTTGCCACGGCTACCAGCTGCCGGTCGGCGGGGTAGTAAGGGGATAAGCTAAGAGCGTAGACGTCCGCGCCAGCCAGTCCGGTATCTTCCCAGGTAAAGGATACGCCCTCATCCAGCAGATAGATACCCCCGTACTCACCGTTATCGGTATCCCGGGTGCCTACCGCCACCAGATAGTTGCCACTGTTGGTCACGTCAATAGATGTTATTTCCACGTTGCCGTTGCCAGCCCCGCCCGGGTTGGGCGGCAAAAGAATAAAGCTAAAGCCGGCATCTGCTGACTTGTAAACACTGGAGGCAGTGGCGTAGTAAACCACACTGGCACCTGCGGGGTCTACCGCGATATCAACAATAATGTCGCTGACCTTGCCGGTACATGACCATGTATGGCCGCCGTCAGTAGATTTCAGCAGCGTGCAGGGCAGCCCCTTACCGTAGGCATATAGCGTACCATCGCCGGCCACGGTGAGGTGCTGGATATCCGAGCCCGGCGCCAGCACCCAGTTACCTGCTTCCCCCGGGGCGGGCATGCCCGCCGGCAACCACCTTACCTCATTCTCCGCAGCCAGCGTGCCAGTGCCCCCGCCACTTAAACCGAGCAGTAATATACAGACCAGTGCCAGTACGGCACTTTTGTATGTCGCCATATGGCAAATGGTACTACCTATACACGCTTGCTGTCAACATAACGCGCCGGAGCAATCACGTTAAGAATTTGCGGGTATATAAAAGAGCCCCCCGAAATTCGGGGGGCTCTTTACGTATCTGTTGTCGCCCTTCAGGTCAAAACCAGGTCTTTATTACATGGGTCGTCTGGTTCGGACAATCAGGACAAGGACTACGATAACCAGGATAGCACCAACACCGATGATACCCCAGATGTAGCCAGGGGCTATCTGCGGTGCCGGGGCCGGAGGCTCAATAACTACCGGTGGCGTCGGTTCTACCGGTTCAGCCGCGGTAGTAAAGTGAGCGGTCGGGCTCCAGTCGCTTATAGCAGGCTCAATGCCTCTTACTGCCCAGAAGTAGGTGGTACTGTAATCGAGTGTACCATCATACTGGAAGGAAGTACCTGCCACTTCAGCCGTAGCCAGTACATCAGTGAGAGCAGCATCTCTGCAGAACTTCATCTCATACTTGGTGGACCGTGCATACGGTGCCCAGGTCATAGCAGTACCATCAATAGGTACATTAGCCGCACCGATAACCGGGCCTAGCGGCTGAGGTCCAAGATAAGGTACTGTTACCACTTCACCGCCGATTACGGTGAACTTGGCAGGTGCTGACCAGTTGGTCCAGTTAGCATCGCCGGGTACCTGGTCCCTGACTCTGATGCGTACCCAGTAGTCTCTGCCCGAGAGCAGGACACCGGCACCTATCACCCAAGTCGGGGAGGCCGGGTTGGACGGGACTGTACCCACGAAACCACCGGTAACAACAGTAACGGCTATCACCTGAGTGAAGCCCTCATCAGAGGATATCTGGCCATTGTAACCCTGTGAGTTGGATATCGCGCCCCAGCTCACGGTGAACTGGTCGTTGCGGCTGGAAGCCGGGTCGGAGAATACCTCCGCCGGTACCTCTACCACCGGCACGACTAAGGCCAGGTCATCATTGTAAGCCATCAGGGCTACACCAACCGTATCAATGGCATACAGAGAGCAGGCGTCGCCCGTGCCAGCCACTTTCATGGCTATAGGCGCGTTGTTGAATAAGGCAGCCGCCGCACCAACGTCAAGCACGTTCAGCCAAGTCAGGCCGACTATGCTGCTCGGGGTATGCGACAGCAGAGTTCGCTGGGCGCCGCTGGGTACTGCACCAGCGGTGTCAAAGCCGCCGTACAGAGCCTGTTCGCGCATAACGAGAGCGCGAATGTTGATGCCAGCCACAGCCCGGATTGATTCCCAGATACTGCTGGTACCAACATACCAGCGGAAGATGCCCTCGGCAGCGGTTCCGCTACCGGCATATACCAAGTTGTTGGTGGCGTAATTCGGGTCCGCTGCCACCTGAATGGCACCGGCACCGGCACCGATAAGCGCCGACATCGGGGTGAAGCTGGCGGCACCGTTAGTGGAGACAGAGGCATTGCCCGTGCCGCCGCAGATGATGTCGCCGTTGGGGGCCAGAGCCAGCATGGTGATAACACCGCACTGACTGCCAATCGGTAAGCCCCAGGTCCAGCCGCTGGCGGTACTCTTTCTAACCGTAGCACCGATGGCAGCGTAGACCACGTCCTTGCTCTCTACGAGCAAATCGGTGATGGCTGCCGCGGAGAAGCGGCTCGCCCAAGTCTGTCCGGCGGTGGTTGAGAAACGAATGTTGGTGCCCGCACCAGCACCGGCCTCAGCCCAGTAGACCGCCTGCGTGTTGGCATAATCGGGGTCAACCCTGACGACCGCTGTGCCGCCAGCGCAGACCATGTTGTTCACCCTCTCCCAGCTCGTGCCGAGAGGCGAGGTGTTTGTCCGCCACAGGCTGTCAGTCTCGGCGACAACGGCGTCGCTGGTAGCCAGGAACAGGACATCGCCATCCGGTGACGGACAGACATCCATCATGGCGACGATAATACTATCAATCAGACTTAGCTGGTTGAAGGTAACGCCGTTATCACGGCTGACGTTGAAAGCGCTCTCGTCATTGGCAGCACCACTGCTGGTGCCGGCATAGACGATACCGCTGGTGGCAAAGTCAGGTGCCAGGACTACCTGAGTATCGCCACTTACCAGCACTGCACCGGTTGAAGGCGGCTTGTTGGAAGGCGACCAGGTCGGCACGGCCGAGAACGCATCGTTAGTGCGCCTGACCTGAGTGGTCACCGAATCGCCGACGTAAAGCGAGCCCTGGTTCAGCGTGCCGTCGTAGTCAATGCTGGCCAGCTGGATAGGCACACCGGCGTTAACATTCAGGCGGCGTACCGCCGTGTCATCAACGCGGTAGACATCGTAATTCAATACCACATTTGCATCCCAGTAGACGTAAGCACGCCGGCTGGTGGCAATGGATGGGTCAAAATCTGTAGGTACCGCGATACCCGCGGCCGTTATCTCTGCCTCGGTGGGCGAAATGTCGGTAGCACCCTCGATGTTTACCGGCCAGCCCACGAAGCCCTGCACGGCGTTCCAGCCGGCAATGGCCGTGTTCTTGATGTTGAGTTTGGTATCAGCAACATCGGCACTGACAGCCAGCACTACACGATAGCCGGCATAGCCGGGGGTGAAGGTGACTGCCCAGTAGTCCTCAACCGGAGCTGCCATGTCGGCCCAGCCCATCGGGTTGCCGGCTGTGCCGTAGATGAATACGTTACCACCGACAACGGCACCGACGTTATTACCCGTGCATACCGCATATTCCCTGCCCCAGGGCAGAGCCGGTGATATATCCAGGTCCTGGATATGGGTATCCAGAGTGTAAGCGGCTAACCCGCTTGGCCTGGGCATAGCGGCCCAGACGGAACCGCCGTCACTCGTTACATAGACGTCGCCAACCTGTACACCACCGGTTACGGCGTCAATGTCCGCACTGTCCACGAAAGCCACAACCTTGGGGTCATCGGGAGCCACGGTCATATCAATGACGGGGAAAGTGGCGGCCACAGGCGTGATGTTCGTCCAAGTAACGCCGGCGTTGCTTGACCAGTAAACAGCTCCGACCTGGTTGTCGGCTGCGTACATGGTGGTGCCGTCATTACCAACGGCGATGAAATCGCAGTCAACACCAGCGAGCAGAACATTACCGACCGCGCTGGGTACCGGAACATTAGCCCAGGTATTGGGAGTTGTGGGTACTGTCGCCGCGGTTACTGGTAGCGGGATTAAAGCCAGCATCAGTGACAGCGCCAGCACAATACCCAGTATTTTAGTAATTTTAGTTTTCATCGACCTTAAATTTGCCTCCTCTTGTTAAGGATATTCATCCGTCTCCAAAAAAGAAAGTATACACCTAATTTCCCTTCTTTAATTCATGGAGACAAGGTGACTTCTAACACAGACTCCGAGTCTTCGAACTCTTTCCCTTCAGAGCAACACCTGAGCAATACGCTTTCAGTCTGCCCTTCCAGATTTCATCATAGCACCACCTCCTTTTCCTAGTACATACAAATACACTTGAAACTACTATAACATAAAATGAGGCTTTGTCAACCCCCCCTATCTGGGATCCCCCCAAATTGCTCCGTTCTTTACTGTATTTACCATAAATCCCAGGGGGCTTGCGCCTTAAACCGCGCGTCTTGCGGGTCTATCTCTACGATTCCTTGGTCATGTTAGCCAGGAACTCGGCATTGGTCTTGGTCTTGCGCAGCCGGTCCAGGACACGCTCCGTGGTCTCGGCAAAGTTTACGGAGTCAGCGGAAATCATGGATACCATGCGCCGGAGCAGCCATACCTTGCTCAGCGTGTTTTCGTCAAGCAGCAGCTCCTCGCGCCTGGTGCCGCTCCGCTGAATCTCTATTGCCGGGAAAATGCGACGCTCGGCCAGCCGGCGGTCCAGGTGCACCTCCATGTTGCCGGTCCCCTTAAACTCCTCGTAAATAAGCTCGTCCATGCGGCTGCCGGTATCTACCAGGCAGGTGGCGATTATGGTGAGGCTGCCTCCCTGCTCTACGTTCCGGGCTGCCCCGAAGAAGTGCTTGGGCGGGTAGAGTGCCGCCGGGTCAATACCCCCGGACAGCGTACGCCCGCTGGGAGGCACTGCCAGGTTATACGAACGGGTGAGCCGCGTTATGCCGTCCAGCAGGATAACCACGTCCTTGCCGGTCTCCACCAGCCGTTTCGCCCTCTCCAGCGCCAGATCGGCAACGCGGGTCTGGTTCTCCGGCGGCTCGTCAAAGGTAGCCCCTATCACTTCGCCTCTCACCGAGCGCTTCATATCGGTAACCTCTTCCGGGCGCTCCCCGATAAGGCACACCATAATATAAAGGTCATTGTAGTTGGTGGACATGGCATTGGCTATGGATTTCATCAGCAGTGTCTTGCCTGCCTTGGGCGGTGACACGATTAAGCCGCGCTGACCGCGCCCGATGGGAGATATCAGGTTAAGCAGTCTCGTTGACATGTCGGTAGGTGAGTTTTCCAGGTTAATCAGCTGGTCAGGAAAGGTCGGGGTAAGCGAGGTGAAACCGGGACGTCTTTTAGCCAGCTCCGGGTCAACATCGTTGACGGCCTCTATACGGAGCAGGCTGTAATACTTCTCCCCGTTCTTTGGCACCCGGCCCTGTCCGGCGACCATATCACCATTGCGCAGGCCAAACCGCCGTATCTGAGACTGTGATAGATATATATCCGTGGAGCTGGGCAGCAGGTTGCCCTGCCGCAAGAAACCGTAGCCATCATCCATACTTTCCAGTATGCCGCTACAGAAGATATTGCCCTGCTGCTCGGTGTGTGCCTGAAGCAGGCGCATTATGATCTCCTGCTTCCTAAGACCGGTGTAACCGGAAAGACCCATTTCCTTGGCCAGGTCTACCAGCTCTTCCCGGCTCTTATTCTCCAGTTGACTGATATTTATCATCATTTGGCCTCACCCCCTTAAGCTCCCCGTCTTGTATTCCCCAACTTTTTTGTCTGCGTATCCTAACCTCAACTGTAACTGGCAGGGATACCAGCATCTGGCAAATTGCCAGTATAGAACCATAATATATATTATGTTTTAGAAGCTTCTAACCTGATGGAATATGAAAGCCCCCATTTACGCCCTTTACCGCTCAATCTAGGCCTGTGATACCTGTTGCCAGTCAGCAAGGAAGTGGGCGATACCAACATCCGTAAGCGGATGACGCATCATCTGCACCAGGACACTATAGGGAACCGTGGCAATATGAGCCCCAAATTTGGCAGCCGTTACGCAGTGCAGCGGATGACGAATGCTGGCGGCAATTACCTGCGTCGGCAACTGATAATACCTGTACACCTCAACAATATCCTTTACCAGCTGCATACCGTCATGCCCGGCATCATCCAGCCGGCCCACAAAGGGACTTATATAGGCAGCTCCCGCCTGCGCTCCCAGCACCGCCTGGTTAAGAGAAAAACACAGGGTCATGTTTACCTTTATGTTCTCCCCTGACAGTACCGAGGTTGCCTCCAGTCCGGCAAGAGTAGCCGGAATCTTAATAACGACATTTGGCGCCCAGCCGGAGATTTCCCGCGCCTGCTCAACCATTTCCGGCGCTGCCTCCGCTACCACCTCAGCCGAAACCGGCCCCGTAATAATAGAACAGATTTCTTCTATCACTGTCCGGTAATCAGACTGCCCCTCCCTGGCCACCAATGTGGGATTGGTCGTAACCCCGCTGATAACCCCGAGCCGGGCCGCTTCTCGAATTTGCTCTATGTTGGCTGTATCCAGAAAGATGCGCAACTGTATATCCTAATCTAGTGGCAGTATTGTATCATAAACTACGACGGAAGTGGTAAAGTTGTCTGGGCTCCCTCCCGCAATACGTTCTTGGCTACACCGATAAAGTCTCGGAAAAGC
>CAYYQY010000002.1:0-91506 GCA_964473905.1 uncultured Dehalococcoidales bacterium
GAGAGCCGAAGCCGGCATCATCCACGTATTAAGTGAACTTGTAGACGAAGGCCATATCTACTACCCATATGAAGAACTTAAGGAAAAGGCTGCCGAATTATTGGAAGTGGATAAGGAAATTCTGGATACGGCATTGGTCACCCTTACCGAGCAACGTCGCGTAGTAATCGAGGAACTCCCGGAACATCGAGCGGTATACTTGACGCCTTTGCATATAGCCGAGGGAAACGTATCCAAAAGGCTCAAAACCCTACTCAACTCGCCCAGACAACTTCTACAAATAGACATAGAGAAAGCGATCGAGTGGGTGCATCGAGTAAACCGGATAGAACTAGCTGAGATGCAGAAAGAAGCCTTGAGGAAAGCCGTTACCAGCAAAGTGATGGTTATTACCGGGGGTCCGGGTACTGGGAAAACCACTCTGGTGAACAGCATTATCAAGATACTGGGAGAGAAGGAACAGCGAATTGCCTTAGCCTCCCCAACGGGCCGGGCTGCTAAACGGCTATCCGAAGTAACCGGTCGTGAAGCCAAGACCATCCATCGCCTGCTTGAGTTCAGTCCTACTGAAGGCGGCTTTAAGCGAAATGAAGAAAACCCCCTGGACGCAGATCTGGTAATTATTGATGAAGTGTCTATGGTAGATATCCTGCTTATGAATCACCTGTTAAAGGCGATACCTCCAATGGCGACCCTGCTACTCGTAGGTGATGCCGACCAGCTACCCTCGGTAGGACCGGGTAACGTCCTCAAAGACATCATCACCTCTGGGCAAGTGGAGACGATAAGGCTTACTGAGATATTCCGGCAGGCGCAGGAAAGTCTTATCGTGGTCAACGCTCACCGCGTCAACCGGGGCGAATATTTGCAGTTGAAACCCTCACCAGGCCAGCAAACCAACTTTTATTTCATTAACCGGGAAGAACCTGCAGAGGTATTAGAGGTAATCAAGGATCTATGCAAGCGCAGGTTGCCTTCAGTCTTCCATCTTGATCCACTGGAGGATATCCAGGTAATGACACCCATGCACAGGGGGACTGTAGGCGTCGCTAACCTTAATGCCGAACTGCAGAACCTCCTCAATCCAAATCAGAAAGCAGTAGCTAGGGGAGGTAGGCTCTTACGTGTCAACGACAAGGTAATGCAAAGCAAGAACAACTACGAAAAAGAGACATTTAACGGGGACATCGGCCGGATAGTCGGTATTGACCTTGAGGAACAGAAGCTTACGGTAAGGTTTGAAGATAGAGCCATCGACTATGACTGGGGTGAGTTGGATGAATTGGTATTAGCCTATGCTATCTCTATACATAAATCGCAGGGAAGTGAATATCCGGCGGTAGTTATTCCGCTTCTACCCCAGCACTATATCATGCTGCAGCGCAATCTCCTGTATACGGCCATTACTCGGGCTAAACGTTTGGTAGTACTGGTTGGGAGTAAACGCGCTATTGCAATTGCCATCAAGAACAATAAAGTCCAGTTCAGGTATACAAATCTGAGCCAGAGACTGATAGATGGGTAGCATTTATAGCTTAGCTATGATAAGCTGCTGCAAGGTCGGGATAAGTTGCTTCTTCTCAAATAAGAGTTCGGGAACTGTTCCGAATGGCCCACCATACAGGACTCGAACCTTCGCGACAATTCCCGGTTAGATGCTAAGACTGAAAATCAAATCGAAATCCTTGGTAGTACCACTCGTTAATGCCCACATTCCGTCTTTGTTGTCAAAGGTCTATAATAGAACTAAGTTTATTGCCGATGAGCGCTAGATGAACGAAGAAGAGTTTGCAGCACTATTAGCCATGGGACACGAGGTCACCGGTACCGAGTTCAAAGGACCTGGCCCAATTTCTGATCGGCAGTTATTTGCACAGGTAACTAAAGCAGTTCTTGGAATGACCAATAGACGAGACGGGGGCCGAGTAATCATCGGTGTTGAAGACAACGGTGGTATACCAAATCCGATCGGCTTGACCAAACCTGACGTAGATACATGGAAATACGATGATGTCGCAGCGAAACTCGCAGAGTACGCAGACCCTAGTGTGAGCTTTGACCTGAAGATAGAGAAGAACAATGGCAAAGATTACGTTATCCTCTACATTGGAGAGTTCGACGATATACCCATTCTGTGTAAGAAGGATTATCAAGACGTTCTCCGGAAGGGTGCCTGCTATGTGAGGCCTCGAAGGAAGCCGGAGACTACGGAGATTCCTACCCAAGAAGATATGCGTGACCTATTGGATCTCGCTGCTGAAAAGCGGCTTAGAAAACACTTGGAGCAAACAAAACGCGCGGGTGGCTTAGTTGTACCCTTTCAAATGGAGTGTATAGCCCCGTCTTCGCAAGAACAGTATGATAGGCAATTAGGTGGCCTCTGATGACACTACTTGAAAAGATAAAATCGCGGGGACATTGGCGAGTGGTGATTCGCCCTGGTCGATTTGTTGAGCAGCGAATCCCACAGATTTCTTCCCTTTATCCGATTATTCAGAAAACGGCCGTTCAATTGCGTGGCTGGGATTTCCCTCACGTTGATACACATACTAACCCGCATATAAACGTTGATTGGTTAGGGCAGGAGTCTGAATGGCAGGAGCATTTAGAGATATGGCGGTTTTATCAGAGCGGTCAATTTGTTGATATAGCTGGGATATGGGAGGATTGGCGCGACAGGTCTGATCCCGCACGGGAGTCCGGTGTATTGCTTGGAATCGGAGACACGCTATTCAGGTTTACCGAGATTTTTGAATTCGCTGCACGTCTAGCTCTCACCGAAGTAGGTGATGAGCTCATGTATATTGAAGTTACGATAAATGGTCTTGCCGGACGCAAACTTTGGAGTGACAGTCACGATTCGGGGCGTGTGTACAATCAATATGTGGCATCACTTCAGGAGTTTCCGTTTAAACAAGAATTACCTCGTGATGAACTGGTAGCGCAACCTCGGGAGTTAGCTCTTAGGCCTGCTATAGAGCTGTTTGCTCGTTTTGGGTGGACAGCCGATGCGGCTGCTTTACGAGACATGCAGAAGAACTTACGAGTAAGGTAATAATAAAAAAACAATTCGATACCTATTCGAGGGAGAACGTGACTGTGAAAGTACCACCTATTGATACCTCGGCTCCAGCCGAGGTATTATAGCCTTATAGTTGCATCTACTCAATCTTTGTGGGACACAAGCAACTGCTGTAACGCTGGTATAAGTTGCTTCTTCTCAAACAGGAGTTCGGGAACTTACTCTTCTCCACCAGTGCTACTGAACTACTCCTCGCCCTCTACTCCCGGCGGAAGAACCTCACCGAACTGGGCGTGAGCTTGTCGCCAACCGCCGTGTCTTTAAGCATTATATTCATCGTTGCCGTATACGCTGATAGTCAGCACCAAGGCGATTTATTTTCCCCCGGGACTTACCCTAATTGACAAAACCGCTGCCGCTGGCTAAAGTGTAAGTTAATTATCAAGCAGTCTGAAAGCCGTCAGAGAGGTATATACAGACGAAGGTATCTCTCTGACTAATTTTATTAGTCCCGATATTGTAGTACTTGCTGGCATGCTTTAGCGTGTCTTAATGCTCTTTTTACATAAATCCGGTTATCACTATCACATCAATTTTAATGGGAACGGAGTTTTTTTGTTTTACGGTTGGTATATCGTAACAGCCGGCGGTATCCTCAGTGCTATAGTTGGCGGGATGATTATTTATGGGTTTACCGCCATGGTAAACCCACTGGCTACCATCTTTGGTTGGAGCTATGCCCAGATATCTCTGGCCATGACATTCCGGGGTCTGGAAATGGGTGTCCTTAATCCGCTCGTGGGCTTCCTGGCCGACCGCTGGCCGGCCAGGAAGCTGGTACTGGCTGGAGTAATAGTTACCGGGGCCGGTCTATTATGTTTCAGCCAGATATCCAGCCTGCCTTTATTTTATGTCAGTTTCCTCGTGATTGCGCTCGGCGTTTCCCTCAGCACCAATGTGGTGTTAATGACGGTAGTTGCCAGGTGGTTTAGCAGTAACGTGGGTAAGGCGAGCAGCCTGTTGACGGTGGGGATTGGGTTGGGGGGGCTGATGGTGCCCCTGGTTACGATGGGTATTGATGCCTGGGGCTTTCAAAAATCCGTGATGATTATGGCAGCCGGGGTGCTGGCCATAGGCATCCCGCTATCCTTCGTTTTCCGTGACAGGCCGGAAGATTACGGGCTTCTGCCCGATGGGGAAAGGGTTCCCCGCTCCCCGGATACCGGTAATCCTGTGACTATAGAGACTGGAAAGGGAGTGAAGGAGGCGCTGTCTACCCGGGCTTTCTGGCACATCGGTATCGCTTTTATGCTGCAGGCTGCTGGACTCAGTGCCGTAATGCTGCACATCATGCCCTGCCTGGTGAGCAAAGAAATCGCCCGAAACACGGCCAGTATTATCGCCATGGTTATACCCGTGTTAAGTATCCCCATGCGTTTTGTCTTCGGCTGGCTCAGCGACATGTTCCGGAAGAGCTATGTTATTGCCGTATCCATGACTATGACGGGTTGCGGTCTTTTCCTTTTCTCAATAGTTAACGGTGAGTCATGGGGACTGCTGATTGCTTTTGTTATCGTTTACAGTACCGGCCTCGCCGGGTTTAGCCCGCTCATGCCGCCCATAGTCAGGGAGTATTTTGGCACTAAAAAATTCGGTTCAATCTTTGGTCTGGCCGGGTTTTTCCTGACCGTCGGTGGAGTCATCGCTCCGTATATAGCCGGGCTGGTCTTTGATGTCCGGGGCACCTATGACCCGATGTGGTCTGTGCTCGGTGGGGCTGCCATACTGGGGGCGGTTTCCATACTGACCCTGCCGCGGGCTACTACGGGCATGGGAAGAAATACGGAATAGCTCGGGAACAGGCAGTTTGTGTTGACCATGCAGCCTTCTTGAATGTCTGCCGCTTGCCTGAAAAACAAGCCTGCCCATACGTGAGATATAGTGGCCTTTGCCGCATCTGTTTCCGTCAAGCTTCACGTGACGGGCTTACCGTTAAAACACCGGACAGGCTATGGCATTATACGCTTGACTTATTTATGGCAGATGCTAAACTTGGGTTTACTGACGGTAAAGAAATAATATAAAATAACGTCACCAAGATACACGTTTTCAGGGGTGAGATAAAGATACGGAGCAGGCCAGGAAAAGGCCGCGGGCACCCGGTAGAAAGGAACCAAGCGTAAGGAGGAATAATATGGAATCCAAGGTATTTAGCGATAAGTTACTGGATCTTTGTGAGACGCGCGCTGAAGATATTGCCCGGCGCTGGTACAAAGCAATATGTAATAATCCCCACACTCCCTCATATCATGATATTAACGGTGAAAAACTTATTACGCTATCGGCCCCCTTTTACAGGGACCTGAAGGTAATATTTTTCTCCGAGAACCCCTATGAAGAGGTTGAGCGGTTCCTGGATGGCCTACAGTACGTGGAGCAATTAAATGCTCAGGGTATTCCTCTATCGGAAATGATTTATTCATTAATCTTGATGCGAAGGCATATCTGGCTATACGCCGAGCTGCAGGGGTTATTTTTTGACTTCGCAACGGATATATACCAGGCCGTGGCCAGTATTAACCGGGTACTGCTCCTCTTTGATTACATTATGTACACTGTAATCGGGAGGTACGAAAAAATAAGCAAGTAATATATCCGGGGCTGCCTGACAGGCAAAACCCGGCAATATATCCATATGCTTACTTGCTCAGCTTTAGAAAGGGGGTGACGGCATGATGACTTTGAACAGACGGATCTGAAACGTTACCGGCATGATACGCGTGATGTATCACTGCTTTAGTTACGCCGTGTTGGTAGCTCATAACGTCACCCGCACCACCATCTTTATCTGATTCTGCTGGCTCCGATGTTATGGCTTTCAGGCATTTGCGGAAAATCATAACGAAAGGAGCGTTTATGCTTTCGCTATCACGATTTATGTCCTCCCGCTGGGGGCCGGTCCTTACCGGAATAATTGTCGGTATTTTTGCGCCTCTACTGGTTAAGCTGGGTAATCCACCCAACATGGGCATCTGCATGGTCTGCTTTAACCGTGATATTGCCGGGGCGCTCGGCCTGCACCATGCCGGCGCTGTGCAGTATATCCGCCCTGAAATCATCGGCTGTTTTTGCGGAGCCTTTATTGCCGCCTTCGTTTTCCGGGAGTTTAGGCCCCGCACCGGCTCTGCCCCGCTGGTGCGCTTTCTGCTGGGTATGCTGGCTACGTTCGGGGCGCTGGTATTCCTGGGTTGCCCCTGGCGTGCCTATCTGCGTCTGAGCGGCGGTGACATGACTGCCGTCTTCGGCATACTGGGACTCACGGCAGGTATTGGCATTGGGGCCTTCTTTTTAAAACGGGGGTTCAGTCTTGGCCGCAGCTACCCGGCACCCCGAGCCTTGGGCTGGGTAATGCTTGCCGTAATGCTAGCCTTGCTGGTTCTGCTGATTGTAGCCCCTCAATTCGGTAGGGACACCGGTGGCAATACCACCGGCCCTATCTTTTTCTCCCGGAGCGGGCCGGGTAGTCAACATGCACCGCTCGTTATTTCTCTCGTCGTCGGGCTTGTTATCGGTTTTTTAGCGCAGCGCAGCCGCTTCTGTACCGTTGGCGCTGTACGTGACATGATTTTGATGCGTGATAGCCACCTGCTGAACGGTATTCTCACGTTTATAGTTACCGCCTTCATTGCCAATCTCGTACTCGGGCAGTTTAATGCCGGGTTTGACAACCAGCCGGTAGCTCACACCGATAATTTATGGAACTTTGGCGGTATGGCCCTTGCCGGGCTCGCTTTCACCCTGGCTGGCGGTTGCCCGGGCAGGCAGCTATTCCTGGCCGGAGAGGGTGACGGCGATGCTGCCGTTTTTGTTGTCGGCATGATGGTCGGTGCCGGCTTTGCCCATAACTTTTCCATAGCCAGTAGCTCCGGTGGCACGGCCGTATTCGGGCCGGTTACGGTAATCGTTGGTCTGGCCATGTGTATCATAATCGGGTTTACCATGCGCGAGGCTAGAGTAAGGAGAGAAGCTATATGAGCTATATAGAAACGGTAGATGCCCGCGGTCTTTCCTGCCCGCAGCCGGTAATGCTGGCTCGCCAGGCTCTAAAAAATATCGCCAGGGGAAAGATAGAAGTCCTGGTGGATTCCAGAACTGCCCTGGAAAACGTCTCGCGTCTAGCGGGGCATGAAAACTGGGAGGTGGTGGTGGAGGCTTTATCAGGAGGCAATTTCCGGATTATACTGAAGAAATGATTTACCTGGATAATGCAGCCACATCGTGGCCCAAACCGCCTCCGGTACTGAAAGCCATGACGGATGTGCTGGAAAGTGCCGGGGGTAATCCCGGCCGTTCCGGACACAGGCTATCCATTGCGGCAGCCCGGGTCATGTACGATACGCGGGAAGACATTGCCAGATTTTTCCACGCTCCGGACCCGATGCATGTTATTTTCACGGGCAACGCTACCCAGGCCATCAATATCGCTCTGAGGGGGCTGCTTAAGCCGGGTGATAGCGTTATTACCAGCTCAATGGAGCATAACGCCGTCATGAGGCCGCTAAGGAGCCTGGAGAAAAGGGGTATTCTGGTTAAAGTTATTCCCGCTGCCCGTGACGGCAGCCTGAAAGTTGAGGATATGTCCGGAGCGATAAGCCCCGGTACACGTCTCGTGGTTATAAATCACGCGAGTAACGTGGCCGGTACCCTGCTGCCGGTTAGCGAGGTTTCGGCTATTGCCCGCAGAGCTAATGCCCTGCTGCTGGTTGATGCGGCGCAAACAGCCGGCGTTATTCCTATAGACATGCAGGCTATGGGAATCGACCTTCTCGCCTTTACCGGGCACAAGGGGTTACAGGGCCCGCCCGGCACCGGCGGTCTGGTGATAGGTAGCGGTGTTGATGTCTCTCGGATTGAGCCCCTGATGTACGGTGGTACGGGCAGCCAGTCCGAGCTGGAAGAGCAGCCCCCCTTCCTTCCCGACAAGTTTGAAAGCGGGACGCCCAACATATCCGGCATCGCCGGTCTCCGTGCCGCCCTTGGCTGGCTTACGGACAGGGGTGTTGAGAGCGTCCGTGCCCGGGAAAAGGAGCTTACCCGTGCCCTGATTGACGGTCTGTCCGGCTTACCGGGT
Organism: uncultured Dehalococcoidales bacterium; assembly: GCA_964473905.1. Lineage (GTDB taxonomy): Bacteria > Chloroflexota > Dehalococcoidia > Dehalococcoidales > CAYYQY01 > CAYYQY01. Next base: position 8,154 of record CAYYQY010000002.1, read on the forward strand.
GTCAGCGTTTACGGGCCGCTCGATCCTGAAAGGTCGGTAGCCATAGTATCCATTACTATTAAAGGCAGGCAAAACTCAGAGGTCGGACTCAGGCTGGACGAGGAGCATGGTATTCTGTCCCGTGTCGGATTGCACTGTGCTCCCGCGGCTCATAAGACCATTGGCTCGTTCCCGGAGGGGACAGTACGGTTTGCCCCCGGTGTATTCACTACCATAGCCGATATTCATACAGTTATAAAAGCGGTCGGGGAGGTAATCCGCTCGTGGAAAGCTACGGGGTAATCCTGTTTCATACAACGTCATCCGTCATGTGTGCTGAGAAAGCGCTGGCCGGGGAAGGATGCGTGGTGAAGTTGATACCCACACCCCGTGAGTTCTCAAGCGATTGCGGTATCGCTCTGCGCTTCGATTGGGATGAATATGAAAAGGTCACCTCGTTAGTGGCGGCGGCACAGCTGGAGATAAACGCTATTCACCGGATGTGACCTAACAGGTTTTAAAGCGGATAAAGGATATAAACCGCAAGCAGCAATATTGCCGGCTAATAAAGTAGGAAAACGCCATACTGTATGCCAACTGTCTCTGGGACGGGCCATTTTAAATATTTAATATCTCCGGTCTAATACCAGTGATCGGATACTCTATTTATGTACCAGTTCTTTGAGCGCTTTTTCTATGTCGGTTAAAACAGTGGCGTCGTCAATAGTGGATGGGACTTGATACTCTTGCCTGTCGGCAATCTTTCTCATAGTACTTCTAAGTATCTTGCCCGATCTGGTTTTGGGTAGTGACTTTACCACCACTATCTGCTTTAGAGACGCGATAGCGCCGATTTCCTCTCTTACCATGCTGATAAGGCTATCGATTATTACCTGATGCTCGGTTTTCACACCGGCCTTCAGTACCACCAGCGCCAGCGGTAGCTGGCCTTTAAAATCATCGGCAACACCGATAACGGCGCATTCCGCTACATCGGAATGCGTGGCTATGACCTCCTCCATGGCACCGGTTGACAGCCGGTGACCGGCCACGTTAATGACATCGTCTACTCTGCCCATCACGAAGATATAGCCGTCACTGTCAATATGGCCGCCGTCGCTGGTAAAATAGTAGCCGGGGAACGGGGCCAGGTAGGACTCAACGAACTTATCATCGTCTTGCCACAGTGTGGTTAGCGTGCCGGGCGGCAGGGGCATCTTGATAGCTATAATACCTTCGGCATCCGGAGGTAAAATCTGGCCATTGTTATCCAGAATGGTCACCTGGTAGCCCGGGGCTGCCCTGGTTGGTGAGCCGGCTTTTATGGGGAGCAGCTCAATGCCTGTGCAGTTAGCCGCGATAGCCCAGCCGGTCTCCGTCTGCCACCAGTGGTCAATTACCGGGACGTGCAGCAGATCCTTTGCCCAGAAGTAGGTATCCGGGTCAAGCCTCTCACCGGCGAGGAATAGGTATTTAAGGCAGGAAACGTCGTATTTCTTCAGGTAGCTGCCGGCGGCGTCCTCTTTCTTAATAGCCCTGATGGCGGTAGGTGCCGTAAACAGTGCCCTGACGTTGTGCTGGGATATAACCCGCCAGAAAGCACCCGGGTCAGGTGTGCCCACCGGTTTGCCCTCGTATAGTACCGTAGTGCAGCCGTAAAGGAGAGGGGCATAAACGATATATGAGTGTCCGACAACCCAACCTACGTCAGACGCTGCCCAGAATACGTCGCCCGGATTCATCCCGTATATATGTTTCATGCTCCATTTCATGGCGACAGCATGCCCGCCATTATCTCTGACCACGCCTTTGGGCTTGCCTGTTGTCCCTGAGGTGTAGAGAATGTAGAGAGGGTCTGTTGATTTAACGGGAGTACAGCCGGCAGGTTCGGCATCCTGTACTAAAGCGGCCCAGTCAAAATCACGTCCGTTTATCAAATTAGCCTGTGCCTGTTCTCTCTGGTAAATAATGCATTTTTCAGGCTTGTGACTTGCTATCTGGATGGCCTTATCCAGGAGCGGCTTGTATTTGATTACCTTCTTCCCCTCAATACCGCACGAAGCAGAAAGGATCAGTTTAGGTCTGGCATCATCAATTCGGATAGCCAGTTCGTGCGGGGCGAACCCCCCGAAGACCACCGAATGTATTGCCCCAATGCGAGCACAGGCAAGCATGGCTGTCACCGCTTCGGGAATCATGGGCATGTATATTATCACCCGGTCTCCCCGGGATACTCCCTGTGTGGTGAGAGCTCCTGCCAGCTTTGATACCCTGTCCAGGAGCTCTTTATAGGTAATTTTCTGGCAGGTACCTGTAACCGGGCTATCGTAAATGATGGCTACCTGTTCGGCGCGCCCGTTTTCGACGTGATAGTCAACCGCGTTATAGCAAGTATTCAATTCTCCGTCCGGGAACCACCTGTAAAACGGCTTGTTTGTGTCGTCAAGAACTGATGAGTATTTTTTATGCCATACTATTTCCTGGGCAGCCTTTCCCCAAAAATTATCAGGGTCGCTGATGGACTCCTCGTAGGTTTCCTGGTAGCTTCTATCCAATTTACTCTCCTTTAAAATCATATCGTTATATTATTTTCCGATCTGTTGTGCGCGGGCGTACCTCCGCTCACTTGAGCCATACGCATGGAAATTGAAATCAGATAGCGCAGCGTCACGGTATGGGAACAACCTGGCGCTATCACGTAGAAGGAGGTAATAATATCATGGAGGTACGTGCTCTACCATCGAATATACAGGATTATACTCCCAATTTATTAAAAGTAAAATACCTGTTAACATTTTTCCGCGAGTATATTCACCACATAAATCTCCTGGGTTACAGGAAAAAAGTAGGGGGGACTAATTGACGGGAAGATACTGCGCGGTTCCTCATAGCTCAGGCGGGCAGGGTGGCGGGACGGGTATGGCTCATTTCAGCCGCGCCGCACGGTGATAGCGATACGGTAAATATAAACATAAATATTGCCGTATCCAAGGCTCGAAATCTACGGCGTATATTCTCCCCCTTTCTTGTAAGGCTATTGACATGGTTTAGTCCTTATGTGTATAATGATATGCGGTAAATATTTACCGCATTATTTAGGTGAGGAATACTTATACCGCCGATGAAACGTATATATGTCAATGAGCAGGTCTGTATCGGTTGCGGGCTGTGCCTGGTCTATTGCCAGGTCGAGCATTCGCCTTCAAAAGACGTGATTAAAGCCTTCAAGCAGGGAAGCACGCCGCCGTTAGCGTATGTTGCGGTGGAGTGCCGGGGGCCGGTTTCATTTGCCGTGCAATGCCGTCACTGTGAGGATGCCCCCTGTGTTTATGCCTGTCTCACCGGCGCCTTGCAGAAGGACCCGGATAGTGGCCTGGTGACGGTTGATACGAGCCGGTGTATCGGGTGCTGGACATGCATGTTGTTTTGTCCCTACGGTGCCGTAAGACAGGCACCGGATAGAAAGACCATCGCCAAATGTGACTATTGTGGTGACAGGGAAATACCGGCCTGTGTAGCCAACTGCCCGAATGAGGCGCTCGTTTATGCCGAGGCAGATGATACTGTCCTTGATTTCATGGGGGAAGGTCTGAAATGATTGCCGTTATTGATTATGGTGCCGGCAACCTGCGTAGCGTGGTGAATGCGCTCACCCGCCTGGGCTATCCGTCCCGGGTAACGAGCCGCCCGGAGGAGATTCCTGAGGCGGCGGCAGTGATACTGCCGGGCGTTGGTGCCGCCGGTGATACCATGAAGAACCTTAACGAAAAGGGGCTTGCTCAGGCGCTCCGTGACTATGTGGCGAGCGGTCGTCCTTTCTTCGGCGTTTGCCTGGGCTTGCAGGTCTTATTTACCGCTACCGAGGAAGGTGGCTACCACGATTGTCTCGGCATAATTCCGGGTAAGGTGAAAAGACTGCCCCCGTGTCTTAAGGTTCCCCACATGGGGTGGAACCAGGTGAGGCAGCAATGCGAGCACCCTGTTTTTACGGGGATTAAGGATAATGCCTGCTTCTATTTCGTGCACAGCTACTATGCCGAGCCGGATGATAGCGATGTTGCCGCCGGTATTACGGATTACGGGGTATCAATCTGTAGCGTGCTGATTAAAAATAACGTCATCGCTACCCAGTTTCACCCGGAAAAGAGCGGTGAGCCGGGGTTAAAAATGTACGATAATTTTCTTAAGCTGGCTGGAGTAACAGGCTCTCACGGCTGATACATTACAGGAAAATGAAATGAGCGTTGAGAAAGTAAAGTATCTGATTATAGGTAACTCGGCGGGCGGTATCGGCGCCGCGGAGGCGATACGCGAGGTGGACAGGGAATGCCCGCTGTCCATTGTTTCCGGCGAGCCGTACCCGGCCTACTCAAGACCGCGTATTGCCGATTACCTGGCAAAACGGTGTCCACTGGAGGGTATGCTGTTTCGGCCGACACGTTTCTATGCGGAAAATAACGTCAGGACTTACCTGGGGAAAAAGGTGGTCTCCTTATCACTTGAGACACATACCGCTAGACTTGCCGGCGGGGAAGAAATTGGCTGGGAGCAACTGTTGCTGGCTACCGGAGGTGTCGCTATAATTCCTCCGCTAGCGGGTATTGAGAAAAACGGTGTCTTCACCTTCACTACCCTGGATGATGCCGTATCCATTGACCGTTCTCTCCGGTCTGATAGCTCGGCGGCAGTTATCGGCGGCGGGCTTATCGGGCTGAGTGTAACGGAAGCCTTAATAAGACGCGGCATCAGGGTAACCATCGTAGAAAAAGAAGAGTGCCTACTCAGCGTCATGCTGGATGAGATAGCATCCTTACGTGAGGAGTCGGCTCTCCGGCAAGCCGGTGTGAACGTTATCACCGGCCACATGGTGACATCTATCAACGGGGATGCGGATAGGGTAAACAGTGTAACGTTGGATGACGCCAGTCTTATTCCGTCAGACCTGGTGATAATCGCTGCCGGTGTCCGCTCGGCTATTGAGCTTGTTAACGGTACCGGCATAAAGGTAGGTCGTGGTATAACCGTTGACCGTCATATGCAGACCTCCTGGCCCGGAGTATATAGCTGCGGCGACGTGGCCGAGGCCTTTGACTTTATCACTAATGATACGGCAGTCACTCCCGTGTGGCCCAATGCGTATTTGGGCGGACGGGTAGCCGGACTGAACATGGCCGGAGTGGCTACGGAGTATCCGGGTGGTACGCTGGTGAACTCTTTAAAATATTTCGGTGTGGATATCCTGAGCGCCGGCATAGTAAATCCGCCCGATAGCAGCTATGAGGTGCTATCGGGGGAGCACGGTGATTGCTTATGCCGTTGATCTGCTGATACGTAAACACAATCTGCCGGTAGAGGTGGCCGTCCGGGTTATAGCGCCACCTTTCTGGAGCGACATTGAAAGATGCCCCGCGGCAGAGCAGGAACTGCTCCGCAGCCTGCGTCAGGTGTATGGCAGCCTGCTATTAAACGGGCCGTTTGCTATTATCATCGCTCACCAGGGCGAGATGATAGGGCTTACCGACCGCGTCCGGCTCCGCCCGCTTACCGTGGGCGAAAAAGGGGACATGGTTTATCTCTCCTCCGAGGAATCGGCCATACGGCTGGTCTGTCCCGACCTGGATAAAACGTGGATACCGATGGGCGGTGAACCGGTGATAGTGAAAGTTGGTGAGTCTCCGAGCCGAAAGCCGCGCTGTGCGGTGGGGGAGGCATAAAATGCTGACCAAGAGAATTATACCCTGTCTGGATTGCCAGAAGGGACGGGTGGTGAAGGGGACCAGTTTTACCAGTCTGCGCGACGCTGGAGACCCTGCTGAACGCGCTCGTTTTTACTACGAGGGGAGGGCGGATGAGCTGGTACTTTTGGACATAACGGCTACGCCGGAGGCAAGAGATAACATGGTCGAGGTAGTTGAGTGTGTTTCGGACGAGATTTTTATACCGCTTACTGTCGGTGGTGGTCTGCGCAGTATCAAGGACATGAGGCGCATGCTGCTTGCCGGAGCGGACAAGGTCTCCATCAATACGGCAGCAGTGCAGAATACGTCTCTTATCACAGAGGGTGCCGATAAGCTGGGCAGCCAGTGTATTGTCGTTGCTATTGATGCCAAACGGGTAGCAGACAGTGACAAACCCCGCTGGGAGGTCTATACGCACAGCGGCCAGAGACCGACGGGTATGGACGCTGTCGCCTGGGCGAAACAGGTGGTGGTACTGGGGGCCGGGGAAATACTGCTCACCAGCATTGATGCTGACGGGCACCGGGCAGGTTACGATACGGGACTCTACCGGGCCGTTGCCGACACGGTAAGTGTGCCGGTTATTGCGAGCGGCGGTGCCGGTAACCTGGAAGACATGTATGAGGTGCTGAGTTACGGCCGGGCGGATGCCGTGCTGGCGGCCAGTATCTTTCACTACGGGATTCACTCTATCCGTGAGGCTAAAAAATACCTGTCGGCAAAAGGTATGCCAGTACGTATGGAGGAGGAGGGGTTGTGAAGACATACATATCACCCAGGTTCCGTGTGGAACGGGACCCCGACCGCTGCATACAGTGCCAGGTGTGTGTTAACCAGTGCACCTTTGACACGCACCGCTATGACATTGAAAATGACGAAGTGGTTAGCCATGAAGAAAATTGCGTTGGCTGTCACCGCTGCGTTGTCTTTTGCCCGACGCGGGCACTCACTGTCAGCCGGAACCCGCTGGAGTACCGGCAGAACTATAACTGGCGCAGTGAGTATATAGAGGATATATTAAAGCAGGCGGAAAGCGGCGGCATGCTTCTCACCGGGATGGGTAACGATAAGGGCTATCCCATCTACTGGGACCACCTGGTGCTTAATGCCAGCCAGGTAACCAATCCGTCTATTGACCCGCTGCGTGAGCCTATGGAGTTGATTACCTACCTGGGCCGCAAACCCGACCGTATAGAGATTGACAGTGACTCGCTCAGTCTGAAGACCAAAATGGCGCCGCAGGTCAAGCTGGAGGTGCCCATCATGTTTGCCGCCATGTCCTACGGAGCGGTGAGCATTAATGTGCACGAGTCTATGGCTAGGGCGGCCGCGGTCTCGGGCACGCTCTGGAATACCGGGGAGGGAGGCCTGCACTCCAAACTGTATAAATATGGGAATAATACCATCGTACAGGTTGCCTCGGGGCGGTTCGGTGTCAATCGGGAGTACCTTGACGCCGCCAGAGTAATTGAAATCAAGATAGGCCAGGGTGCCAAGCCCGGTATTGGCGGGCACCTGCCGGGAGAAAAGGTAAGCGCCGAGGTATCCTTAACGCGGATGATTCCGGAGGGGACGGATGCCCTGTCTCCGGCGCCGCAGCACGATATCTACTCCATTGAAGACCTGGCGCAGCTGATTTATGCCTTGAAAGAAGTAACGCAATATGCCAAGCCGGTATCGGTCAAGATAGCCGCCGTCCATAACTCGGCGGCTATTGCCAGCGGCATGGTGCGTGCCGGGGCGGATATTATTGTAATTGACGGGCTCAGAGGGGCTACCGGTGCCGCACCCAAGGTTATCCGCGATAATATCGGTATCCCTGTGGAGATGGCTCTCGCCTCGGTAGACACGCGCCTCAGGCAGGAGGGCATACGCAACCAGGCTTCTATCGTGGTCTCGGGAGGCATCAGAAATAGCGGTGACGTGGCCAAGGCAATCGCCCTCGGCGCTGATGCGGTGTATATCGGGACGGCGGCTTTAATAGCGCTGGGTTGCCGTGTCTGTCAGCAGTGCCATACGGGTAAATGTGCCTGGGGTATCTGCACCACCGACCTGGCTTTAACCAGGAGGGTCAACCCGGATATCGGTGCCCGGAGGCTGTCCAATCTCCTGCGCGGTTGGAGTCTGGAGCTTAAAGAGATGCTGGGCGGTATGGGCACCAATGCCCTGGAAAGCCTGCGGGGTAACCGCCTGCACCTGAGGGGTGTCGGGCTCACCGACACGGAGCTTGACATTCTGGGAGTAAAGATGGCAGGAAGTTAAAAATGACGATAGATATTGAAAGTAAGGTACCAATAATAGATGCCCGTGGCATCCGCTACCGCGAACTGAATGCCATGATAAGAGATTGTGTTTCCGGCGGCTCGAGGCAAATAGAGCTCAGGAATGTCTGCGGGCAGCGATATATCGGCACCAGCCTTAATAAACCGGTTGAGATTAACATTACAGGTATACCGGGCAATGACCTGGGGGCATTTATGGACGGGCCGAGGATTACTGTCCGCGGGAATGCTCAGGACGGCTGCGGCAATACCATGAACGAAGGGGAGATTATTATTCACGGGCATGCCGGAGACATAGTCGGGCTTTCCGCCCGGGGCGGTAAAATCTTTGTCCGTGATGACGTCGGTTACAGGGCCGGTATTCATATGAAGCAGTATCAGGATAAGAGGCCGGTGCTGGTCGTCGGCGGCACTGCCCAGGACTTCCCCGGCGAATACATGGCGGGGGGTATTCTGATATTGCTGGGTCTGAACCTGGGAGAAGCAGAGTCGCACCGGGCTAATTTTGTCGGTACCGGGATGCACGGTGGGGTTATCTACCTGAGAGGCCACATTGATGATTTCCGGCTCGGTAAGGAGATAGGTATGGCTGAACTAAATGACAGCGATTACCGCGTTTTGGAGACATATATTGGTGAGTTTGCCGGGTATTTTGGATATAATACCGGGGACATTTTAAACCATAAATTTACGCGGCTGTCCCCTCTCTGGCTGCGGCCTTACGGCAGGATATATACTTATTAAGGGCAAAGGTGGATAATTATATAAACAAGAGCCAGCGGTCAAGACGACAATGAAATTTGGGAAAAGTTAAAAGGAGGCTCAACATGCCGGATAAACATGTATCGCAAGAATTTGGGGGAGATGAGGAAAGCACCACACTGTTACGCAAAAGGGAAGCCGTACTCCAGAAGGCAAAGGAGCATAATGTAAAGTTCATCAGGCTGTGGTTTACCGACATACTGGGGTTCCTCAAGAGCTTTACCATAACCGTTGAAGAACTGGCAGGGGCCATGGAGGAAGGCATGGGCTTTGACGGCTCTTCAATCCAGGGGTTCGCCCGTATTGATGAAAGCGACATGGTGGCGTTGCCTGATCCCGATACTTTCCGGGTATTGTCGTGGCGACCCCGGGAGAATAGTGCCGTAGCCCGGATGTTCTGTGATGTGCTGAAGCCCGGCGGTGAGATCTTCGAAGGTGACCCCAGGTATGTACTCAAGAAGAATCTAAAGCGGGCAGCGGACATGGGTTACACGTTCTATGTCGGGCCGGAGTTGGAATATTTCTACCTGCGTGATGACAAAGGTACCGAGCTTCTGGACCAGGGTGGCTACTTTGATATGACGCCGCGGGATGCCGCTACCGACCTGAGGAAAGAGACCGTGCTTACTCTGGAGGATCTGGGTATTGGCATTGAGTACTCGCACCATGAGGTCGCTCCCAGCCAGCATGAGATAGACATGCGGTATACGGATGCTTTAACCATGGCCGACAACGTGATGACCTACCGTCTGGTGGTTAAAGACGTAGCGCTACAAAACGGGGTCTATGCCACATTCATGCCCAAGCCGGTATTCGGCATTAACGGCAACGGCATGCATGTTCACCAGTCGCTGTTTAAGGGTGAGCGCAACGTTTTCTTTGACAAAAATGATAAGTACCACCTGTCCGGGATAGCCAGGAGCTATATAGCCGGCCTATTAGAACACGCACCGGAAATCACGGCGGTCACCAACCAGTGGGTCAACTCCTATAAACGGCTGGTTCCCGGCTACGAGGCGCCGGTTTATGTATCCTGGGCCCGGCGTAACCGCTCCGACCTGGTCCGGGTGCCGGAGTACCGGCCGGGGAGAGAAAAATCAACCAGGATTGAATTCAGGTCACCAGACCCGGCCTGTAACCCTTACCTGGCTTTCAGCGTCATGCTGGCCGCCGGGCTGGAAGGTATTGAGGGAGAATACAAAATTCCGGAGCCGATAGAAGAAAACATTTACGAGATGAGCGAAGAGGAGAGGCAAAAAAGAGGTATTAATACACTGCCGCCCGATCTACTGGAAGCTATACGTCTTGCCGAGAACAGTAAGCTGGTGCGAAAGGCTCTCGGCGAGCATGTTTTCCATGCCTTTATTGCCAATAAGAAAATTGAGTGGCATCAGTACCGGTCTCAGGTAACAGAATACGAGATTAAGAAATACTTGCCCATTCTGTAAACTGAAATAGCTCACCGTGTGGGGAGGTATTAGTATGCGTGGGTTGAGAATTGGCCTGGCACAAATTAATACTATCGTGGCTGACTTTGACGGTAATTTACGTAAGGTGTTTTAAAACAGGTGGATAGCATTTCCGGGGGACTTATGTCTGCATCTGGCTATATGGAGGGAGTCTATAATGCGTCAAGGGGGAAGTCCTGAAGTAGAGAAAAAGGTAATCACCATTCTTAAAGTTCTAAGTGAGTCCTCGGAATCGCTGGGCTCAATCACGATAGCCAGAGAGCTCAGGCGTTACGGCGTATTCTTAACGGAGCGGGCGGTGAGGTATCATCTCAAGATAATGGATGAGAGGGGATATACCTACTCTCTGGGCCGCGATGGTAGAATACTGACGCCAAAAGGTATGGATGAGCTGGCTATAGCTCTCGCCCCGCAACAGGTAGGCTTTATTCTAAATAAGCTTGAACTGCTGGCTTTCTACACCACTTTTAACCCGGAGACAAAGACCGGCAATGTGCCTATCAATACCTCTCTCATAGATAAAGACCAGTTCGGCGATACGCTGGCAGCCATGGCGGACGCCTTTAAGGCGGGTATATGCGTGAGTGACTTGGTAGCTATGGCCACCGAAGGTGACAAGCTGGGCTCGGTGGTCATCCCTACCGGCAAGATAGGTCTGGCTACCGTGTGCAGTGTCGTTATAAATGGTGTGTTACTGAAATCGGGTATCCCGGTAGATTCCAGGTTCGGCGGACTGCTGGAAGTCATAGATTCCAAACCGCAGCGCTTTGTGACCGCCATAAATTACAACGGTACTTCCGTTGACCCCTCCGAGCAGTGCATTCTTTCCGGTATGACCAGTGTGCAAAAAGTAGTTGAAACCGGCAGCGGTAAGCTGCTCGCCAATTTCCGCGAAATAATAGCCCCGTCGCGGTCAGCCGTTGAAGAAATAATAGCCTCACTTAAAAAGGCGGGTATCGGCGGTGTGTATGTTTTGGGTAATACCAGTGAGGTCACCTGCAAAATCCCGGTAGAGCTTAACAAGGTCGGTATGGTCCTCTTGGGCGGATTAAACCCGGTGGCGGCTGCCATTGAGCAGGGGTTTAAAATTGAGAACGCAAGCGAGAGCGGGACGATTGATTATCAGCGTCTTAAAAAATTCTCACAGCTTGACGGGGTGCCGAAGCAGGCGGTGATGGCTAGTAGAAGGCAGCTTGGTCCCGGTTATCAGGAGACTACTAAACACGAGCCGCATAAACTTGGCAGCGGTTCACCTGAGCTTGACGAGCTTTTACAGGGGTTTCAAGACGGTGACAACATCGTATGGCAGATAGATAGTCTGAGCGACTACACCCATTTTGCGGAGCTATTTGCCGACCAGGCTACCCGGGAGGGGCGTGAGTGCCTCTATTTCCGGTTTGCGCTGCACCAGGCTATTCTCAAGCCCCGTGCCGGAGTAACTATCGTAGAAATTGAACCGTCACCCGGATTTAATTTTTTCAGCGAAAAAGTGAGCAGCATCATCGAGGAACGGGGCAGTAATGTTTATTATGTTTTTGATAATCTGTCAGCGCTGGTAGCCAGCTGGGCTACCGACGAGCTTCTGTCCGACTTCTTCCGGGTAACCTGTCCGCATATACTGGAAGCAGGCGCGGTAGCCTACTTCGCGCTAACCCGCGGGCAGCACGCCCACACCGCTATCGCTCGGATACGGGATACTACCCAGATACTGATCGACATCTACCATATGCAGGGTGCCATGTACCTGCATCCCCTGAAGGTATGGGGGCGCTACTCGGCCCAGATGTTCCTGCCGCACCTTATCTCAGAGGCAGGATGGTCGCCGGTCTTCCAAAGTGGCGAAGCAGCCAGAATATCTTCATCCATGTATAAACAGCCGCTCAGTGTCGCCGTGCCCTCTATTGCTCCTTGGGAAAGTGTATATGCCAAGCTTATGCAGTTTCGCCAGGCGCGGGGAAAGCTGGATGAGAGCGACCCGGAAATAAAATCTCTCAAGCATGAGCTTACCCGGATGATTATCGGCGAACACAGGTCATTTAACCGGCTCGCCAGTAAGTACTTCACCGTGGATGACCTCATTGAAATCAGGAACCGCATCATCGGCACCGGTCACATCGGCGGTAAGGCCGCCGGTATGTTGCTCGCCAGGCGTATCCTGTTGACGGAAAAGGGTGAGGTGGACTATTCACAGGTTCTTGAGCCTCACGATTCGTTCTATATCGGCTCGGACGTGTTTTTTACCTTTCTGGTTAATAACGACCTGTTTCAGCTTGGCCTGCAGGTCAATAAGGACTGGCAAATCTCAGCGGAGGAGTTTGAAAAAATCGAGCAGCTTTTCCTGAATGGGGAATTCACTCCGGAGATAGTCGGGCAGTTTCGGGATATGCTGGACTATTTTGGCCAGGCACCTATTATCGCCAGGTCCAGCAGCTTGATGGAAGATAGCCTGGGCAATGCCTTCGCCGGTAAGTATATGAGCATTTTTTGCCCTAACCAGGGTGACCCCGAAGAGCGTCTCGAGGAGTTCCTGCATGCCGTCAAGCTCATTTACGCCAGTGTGCTTAACCCGGATGCCGTCTCTTACCGGGTGAAACAGGGGCTTTATGAAAGTGACGAGCAGATGGCTATACTGGTGCAGCGTGTATCCGGGACAGCATACAAGCACTATTTCTTTCCACCTCTTGCCGGCGTAGCTTTTTCCAAGAATTTATACCGGTGGGCTGACCGTATTGACCCGCAGAAGGGGATAATCAGGCTTGTCTTCGGCCTGGGAACCCGGGCGGTTAACCGTGTTGGTGGTGACTATCCCCGGATGATAGCCATATCTCACCCGCAGCTCCGTCCGGAGTACGGTGCCCGGATAGCCAAGTACTCGCAGCACAATATGGATTTGCTTGACCTGAAATCAAACATGTTCACCTCCAGACTGGTTACGGATGTGCTTGGCGATTACGATTATCCTAACCTGCGCCTTATCGCATCGCAGATGGAGGATGGTTATACCCACGATGTCACCAGCATTTCCCCTGAGGCATCAGCTACGTATCTCCTTCTGACATTTAACAACCTTACTGAAAAGACACCGTTTGTTAAAATCATGGGTGATATGCTTACCAGATTGGAAGAGGCCTATGGCTATCCCATAGATTCCGAGTTTACGGCTCACGTGAGACCCGATGGTGAGGTGAGGGTTAATCTATTGCAGTGCCGCTCACTCAGGTTGCCCGGCACGTCACTATCTGTTGAAATACCGGAAAACATACCTGCCGAGCGGACATTATTCACGTCCAAGCGCTTCATAAGCGGGGGCATGGTACAAAACATACGCTACATCCTGTATATAGACCCGGTCAAGTATGCTGCAACAGCGCCGGAGGCCAAAAAAACGCTGGGTAGAGTGGTGGGGCGTGTCAACAAGCACCCGTCTATTATTGAGGGCAAGATAATGATGATGGGGCCGGGCAGATGGGGTAGCAGCAACACCGAACTGGGGGTAAATGTCGGCTATGCGGACATTGATAATACCTCCGTTCTGGTAGAGATTGCCCGTGAGGAGACAGGGCATATCCCGGAGGTGTCCTACGGTACTCGTTTCTTTCAGGATCTGGTTGAGGCAAATATCATGTATTTGCCCGTTTACCCCGGCGACCCGGATACTGCCTTTAATGCGGCGTTCTTTGACTCCTCACCCAACATAATCGGCGAACTCCTGCCCGAGACAGCCGGGTTTGACGGTGTGGTACAATTAATTGACGTTCCAGCCGTAACCGGCGGGCAATACGCGCAAATTATAGCCGAGCTGCAAAATCAGAGGGCGATTTGTTTTACCGGCCCTGAGTAGCCGGTATTCATTTATCCAGGCCCCCTATCTGGCTTTGGGCAGAAACGCCAAGCTATCATGGTGCAGCAAAGCCGGCTTGCCTGGCATCAAAACTAGTTTTATGAGGTCGGTTTTATTATGTTTATCGGTGTGGTAGAATATGCTCGACATGAAAGAGGACATTGATAAACCTATAGACGAGCTGTTTACCAAGATAAGACTAAAGCTGCTTGATATCAGGCAAACAGACCCGGAGTTAGTTGAAGAGCTGAAGAACCTGCTGGTTCAGCTTGAAGACTATGTGCAGTCGCTGATAATAGATTCGATGAAGTTACAGGATCTAAAAGACGCTCGCAAGAAAAAGAGGCAGGAAAAGAATAACGACTGATTTGCCCTTTCATCATTCACTATCCCTATCCCCGCCAGGCTGTTTTCTTTGCCCGTACGACAGTCATCTTTTCCGTTACCGCAAGTCCCGCTGAACGATTTTTAGCCCGATTCTTGACAAATGCGGGTATTATTGCTAGTATGCCTAGGTAGTCTAGGTATGTATTTACCTGGATAGCAACATAGGCAGGTCGTAGCCTGCGTGTTAGAATAAAATCGTGCATTAGCGGACAAATAATGTAAGAGCCGGGTGGGAAATGACGCAGAATGGGGCTATTAGCGGACATCAGTTCAAGATGATGTTTGCTACCGCTACCGATTGGCTGGGGAAAAGCAGCGAAGAGATAAATGCTTTGAATGTCTTCCCGGTGCCTGACGGTGATACCGGGACCAACATGACGCTTACCATGCAGTCCAGCGTAGAAGAGGCGGCGCGGGTCATCGAGATTAACGTGTCCTCTATTGCTGAAGCCATGGCCAGGGGGGCTTTGCTGGGGGCGAGGGGCAACAGCGGTGTCATACTATCGCTTATCTGGCAGGGTCTCGCCCGAAGTATTGCCGGTAAGGATAGCATCGGCAGCCGGGATTTGGCCGATGCCTTCAAGCAGGCGGAGGAAGCGGCCTATTCGGGAATAAATAATCCCGTGGAAGGTACCATTTTAACGGTATTGAAAGAGGTAGCCCGGGACAGCCGGTGCCAGGTGGCTAAAGGTGAAGGCAACGTAGTTGCCGTTTTGCAGGCGGCGGTGGATGCGGCGCGGGAGGCGGTAGCCAATACGCCTAACCAGCTGCCGGTGTTAATGGAGGCCGGGGTAGTGGATGCCGGGGGGCAGGGACTGTATACCCTGCTGGAGGGGGTGCTTCTCTCTCTCACGGATAAAACCGGCGAGTTGCAGTCCGGCAAATCAGAGATGATAAGCAGCGGTGCGTACATCAGTGCCTACCAGCCGGTAATAGATGATGGTAGCGAAATACCCTATGGCTACTGCACCCAGTTTTTGGTGCGGGGTGAAGACCTGGACCCGGATGCCATAACGGCCGGTCTCAGGGATAAGGGGGAGTCGCTGGTGGTGGTTGGTAGCGGGTCTGCCGTGAGAATTCATATTCATGCTCTGGACCCGGGCGAAATTATACACTATGCCGTCTCGCTCGGTACGCTTCATGATATTAACATACGTAACATGGACGAGCAGGTGGCCGATATGCTGACAGCCCAGACCGGGGAGTCGCCGGCTATCAAATCTGGAGTGGCTGTGATTGGCGTAGTCCTGGGTAGCGGGCTATCGGAGCTGTTTATTAAGCTCGGGGCAGCCGCTGTTGTTCCGGGAGGGCAGACGATGAATCCCAGCACTCGGGATATTCTTCAGGTGATAGATGCCGTGCCGGCTAATGACATCATCGTTCTCCCCAACAACAAGAACGTAGTACTGGCGGCACAGAAAACCAAGTCATTATCAGAGAAGAATGTGGTGGTTATACCTACGGTTAGTATTCCGCAGGGCATAGCCACCCTGGTGGCTTTTGAGCCCGAAGCAGACCTGCAAACCAATATTGGCCTTATGACCGAAGCCAGAGTAACAGTTAAAACTATAGAGGTCACCCGTGCCACACGTTCTACCAAACTGAATGGTTTTAACATTCACAAGAACCAGTCTATAGGTATGCTGGACAATAAGCTACTGGCCGTTGGTGATGAAGCCGCTGACGTCATAATTGATATTCTGGCTAAAACCGATCTCAGCGAAGCCGAAATGGTCACCCTCTACCGGGGTGCTGACACAGAAGATGCTGATGTGGAGCGTGTGAGCGCTGCCATTTGCCAGCATTATCCGGAGCTGGACGTTGATATTATTAAAGGGGGCCATCCTCACTACAACTATATCATCTCCGTAGAATAATAAAATCGCGCTGGCAAGTAGTTTTTCTGGCAAAAGTATATATTTTTAGATCCCCCCGGTTTATAATTGGCGATTATACTGGTCGTGTCTTATTGTTGTTTTAAGGTTTTTTCATTAAAACAAGATAGGAGGCTTTAGCAATGTCCAACGTTCTTATTGTAACCGACAGTATATCCGGTATTACCAGCGATATAGCTAAGGAATATAATATCAGGGTGGTGCCCGGTGCCAACATAATTTTTGACGGTAAGTCCTATCCGGATGGTGTTAGCATCACCGCGGAAGAAGCCTACGAGATGGCACAGAAGGACGCCGACAAGTTCTCCACGTCAACACTTACCCCCGGTTATCTTCTGGACCTGTACCGCCAGTTCAGCAAAGAGTCTGATAAAATAGTCGTTATCAACTTTTCCTCCGCCGTAAGCGCGGCCTATACCATCGCCTGCCGAGCGGCGGAAATGCTCAAAAAGGAGTCGCCCCAGACAGACATAAGGGTAATTGACTCAAAAACCGTGGCTGCCGGCCAGGGGCTGCTGGCTATCGCCGCCGCCAAAGCGGCTGCCCGGGGCATGGACATAGAGCAGATTATTAGTTTCGTAGGCGAGACCAGACAGCAGACAGGCTGCATTATGATGCTGGATACGTTAAAATATGTCTATCGGACCGGTCGCTACTCGAAGTCAACCGCCAGAATAGCTTCTCTATTGCATATAAAACCGTTGAATAACGTAACCGCGGACGGTAACTTTGAAGTTTTTGACAAGGTTAGAAAGAGGAAGGATGGCTACAGGCGACTAATAGACTTTATTAAAGGTGAAGCCCAAACAGACTCGCTCTATTTCATGATAGAACATGCCAGTGCTCCTGAGCTTGCCGAAGAGCTTTCCGAGCAGCTAAGCCAGGAATTCAACAGCCTCGGGGTGATAATAGGTCCCTACAGCCCGATAATGGGCTATGCTTCCGGGCCGAAATGCCTGGTGGTTGGTTTCCAGCCCGAGATGAACGGGTAAAAATTATGGCTCGAGGGAGACGCGGGCAAGAACTCGGGCTGGAGGCTTTCTGTACTTACGGGGAAGCAGGCTGGAGAGACGTCTACGCACTCAGCCAGCCGCTATCAATAACGATGCTGGCGCCGATAGCGCTAAACTGTCTCTGCCAGGAAAAGTTACTATCTACCCGGCCTGTGTTTTGGGCTGCCATAGAACCGCTCGTCAGTGCGGGCTATCTCCACTGCCTTCAGTGCGCTCGCTTCTTTGTCCTTAGCCTTAATCATGATGTCAAAGCCAAAGGGTCTCCCGGTTAATACAGCAGGGTATCCTATCTCCATAGGGCGCTTTCCCCGCAGATGATGCGGCTGGGTAGAAAACTGTTCTTTACCAGTTTCCCATATTTAACAAACCTTTAATCGATTTTTTCCATGTCCTGTCCGCAACACACCAGTGTTCCGCCGCCGACCCTGGTAACGGTAACTTCGTTACCACAAACAGGGCAACGATACTTTTCCCCGACCGTTTCGACTGCCATGGCTATTTTACCTCCTTGCGTAGGGAGCGCTAACAGTCAGCAACTTATATCATATTTTATAAAAGATATCAATATTAATTTATTTAATATTTTGGGTTAAAGAATAGATTTTGTCGCAGCTTCTGTGCAATAATTTTAACCAGGCTCAGAATCAAGGTCTGCAGGGTGTACCGGGTGCTCCGGAAGTTTGAATCTCCTTAGCAGGTATGATAAAGTACACCATCATTTGCATCTGCGGCATTTTTTCAATACCAGAATATTGGTGGGTTCATTCAGGCTGACAGCTTTGATACCGTAGCAATTGAGCTAAAATATTAATTGGAGGTAGCCAAATGGAGGCTATGGACAGATTGTCTTCTCATCTGAAGACAAGGTTGGGCGATTTGCGTAAGGTAAAAAAGGAGGGGCGCAAGATTATCGGATATCCGCCGGGGGGTTATCTACCCGAGGAGTTGGTACTGGCGTCCGGGGCCATACCGATATGCCTGATACGAGGGGGCGACCATGCTCCCGTTGAACTTTCCGGAGCTTATATTTGCCGCTGGATAGATACTTTCTACCGGGCACAGATTGGCTACGGGATTTCCGGGGACGATCCGTACTACAACGTTATTGATCTTCTGGCCGTAGCCATGACGGATAATCACGTCCGTGCCCTGGAAGACGTTCTTGATTATAACACCGATATTGAGGTATTTACCTTTGGTGTACCTCATATGAAAGAAGATAGCACGTTCAAGTATTATTTACATGGTATAAACACTCTTAAAGCAAAACTCGAGGAGTTTACCGGGGTAGAGATTACGGATTCGAAACTTAAAGAAACCATCGCTTTGTGTAACCGGGAAAGGGAGCTTTTAAAGGAGATTAGCTTGCTGCGGAAGAGTGTTCCGGCACCTATCAGCGAGAAAGACTATGTGGCACTGCATCACGGTTCCCTGCTGGCCGACAAGGTGTTTATGGTTGAGATTTTAGAATCTGTTCTGGATGAGCTAAAGCAGCGGCCGGTACCGGCGAGCGAAGGTCCCAGGATCCTGTTAACCGGCTCAACGTTAGCTATGGGGGACTATAGAGTTCTTGATTCGGTAGAGGACGCCGGCGGCAGCATTGTCATTGAAGAGTTTGCCGAGGGCATCAGACCCTACTGGCATAATGTAAGTCCGGACGGAGATTTAATGTCTGCCCTGGCTGACTGCTATTTTATGCAGCGAGTGCCGCCTGCCTGGTTCCGGCCGGGGAAAGAAAGGCTTGATTTTGTCATCAAACTGGCTAAAGACTTCAACGTGTCCGGGGTTATCTGGTACCAGCTTATGTACCGCGAATCTTATAAGACGGAGTCGTACTACTTCCCGGATAGGCTCAAGAAAGAGACCGGTTTACCTATGCTCACGCTGGAATCAGACTATGACCAGTCCGAGACAGAGCAGATGCGGACACGGGTTGAGACCTTTGTGGAGACTATAAGGAGATAGATATGGCAAACTATTATGACGAGCTACTCAGACTTTGCGGGTTTGAGGACGAAGAAATTATAGAAGAGAAACCTAGAATTGACAGTGCCTTTGCCAGGCTGGAACTGGGTCCTGAAGATATTAAGACAGCTGAGCAATGGGTGCGGCAGAACCATGATATTGAGCTCAGGGGCGTACGTAAACTGCTCCGGGCATGGCTGCTGGAGCTTATTGATATGGTGCTGGCCAAGGACGAGGGTAAGTTGATAGTCTATTACGGCTTTCCCAGTATTCCCGGTCCGGGTATGGCTACAAAGGTAGCGGCCATGGATGCGGGCATAGATCTCTATATTGCCTGCCCCGATGTGGTGCTGTGTCACACTATGGGCCAAATATTTAATAAACTTAATCCTTTACTGGAGGCGGGTGAGCAGGGCGGGCTGCCACCGGGGCACGGCCTGTGCTCGCTGCAACAGATAAGAAACGGTGGCATGGCCAAAGGGGTAATCCCGGTACCGGACCTGGTTACCGGTTCCAGCTATTTCTGCGACATGGGTTCCAAGGCGGATGAACTGCTTCACGAAAAATACGGTCACCCGGCAATATATGTTGATGGCTCTATGGATTCCAGGTGGGGTGAGTACCCCGATTACCTGCCTGAGAGGGTAGAGTTTCTGGGCGCACAGATTAATAAGCTCTTTGCTGCCGTCAAAGAAGTCCTCGGAGTAGAGGTGACTAATGAGGCCTGGGACAAAGCCATGTCCATTAGCCGTGAGCTCTTTAAGGCTCAGGGCCGCCTTACCCGCTTGATGACGGCTGACCCGCAGCCACTCAGCGCCGTGGCACTGGGGCTGGCGTTACAGCTGACTACCGGCTCTACCGGCAGGGCTATTTCAGAAGGGCCCGAGGCAGTCTCTATCCTGTGCGACGAGGTTGAAAAGAGAGTTGAGCAGGGCATCGGCGTTGTGGAAAAAGGAGCACCGCGAGTGCTGAATTTCATTGCCCCGTTTTCCGACCCCAGCATAATGCGTATGATGGAAGATGCCGGTCTGGCTATGTCGGTAACCCTGTTGAGTGTTCCCGGTAAGAAGTATCCGCCCAGCAGCTACACCACACTGGGTGAAATACGGGCCGAGAGAGAGATGAGAGACGGTCATTACCACGGCGGTTTCGGTCTGGCCAAACGGTTTGAAGAAGCTGCCCGTGATCTGGATGTGGACGGGGTCATGTGGGGTTACCTGTTCAATTGCCGGCCGCTGGCTGAGACTTCGCATACCGTCAAGAAATGGGTAGAGGAGACTACCGGCATACCTACCATAGCTCTGGAAATGGATGCATACGACAGCCGTAACTACAGTGCGGCTGCATTGAGAACCAGGGTAGAAGCCTTTGCCGAGATGCTGAGAGCTAGAAAGGCGGCTGCCGGTGAATGAAAGAATAAAACTGGAGTATAAGAATTATAGATAGTAGCGGCACCGCTGTGGTTGCTGCTGACCGCAAAGCATCAGTGGACTTTGGTATCAGCCATTCTGTTGCAGGTCATACGAAACGGGGTCTTGCAACTTTATGATTGTAAGGAGTTGAGACATGGCTAATTATTATGATGAACTGCTTAAACTTTGCGGATTTACAGATAAAGATATAGGTGAGGAAAAATCTCGGCTGGACAAGGTATTCCAGAGGCTGGAACTGGGAGTCGGGGATATGGAGACAGCCGGGAGGTGGGTGAGGGAGAATCATGATATAGAGCTTCTCGGGGTAAGGAAGCTGCTCCGGGCATGGCTTCTGGAGCTCCTTGACATGGTGCTGGCCAGGGAAGAAGGTAAAAAGCTCGTTTACTATGGCTACCCCAGTATCCACGGGCCGGGTATGGCGATAAAAGTGGCCTCGGAACTGGCTGGCGTAGATTTGTATGTATCCTGTCCCGATACGGTACTGTGTCATACTCTGGGTCAAATCTTCAATAAGCTGAGCCCGGTGCTTGAAGCCGGGGAAGCAAACGGCTTACCGCCGGGGCACGGGCTGTGCTCACTGCAGCAAATAAGGGTTGGTGGTATGGCGAAAGGGATAATCTCCGTCCCGGACCTGGTTGCCGGCTCCAGCTACTACTGTGATATGGGCTCCAAGGCTGATGAACTCCTGCACGAGACATACGGTCACCGGGCGGTATACGTGGATGGCTCTATGGATTCCCGGTGGGGAGAATATCCCGGTTACAGTCCGGAACGGGTGGAGTTTCTCGGTGGCCAACTGAACAAGCTGTTTGATGCCGCTAAAGAAGTTTTAGGTGTAGAGGTAACCGGGGAGACGTGGGACAGGGCTATGTCTATGAGCCGTGACTTCTTTCGCCAGATAGGCCGTCTTAGCCGGCTCATGACTGCCGACCCCATGCCGATTAGTGCCGTGGAGTTAAGCCTGGCGCTACAGCTGGGTGGCGCTTCCACCGGCAGGGCTATGAGCGAAGGGGTGGAGGCAGTGTCTATCCTGTGTGACGAGGTTGAGCAAAGGGTGGCGCAGGGTATCGGCGTGGTGGAAAAGGGGGCTCCCCGGGTACTGAACTTTAGCGCCCATTTCTCCGACCCGAGCATAATGCATATGATGGAGAATACTGGGCTCGCTATGTCGGCAACGATGCTGAGCGTGCCGCCCCCGAAAGCTCCTTCGCCTTCCCGCTATACGACCCTGGGTGAAATAAGGGCCGAGGGTGAGATGACCAGCGGTATGTACCACAGCTCTTTCAGTATTGCCAAGCGGTTTGAGGATGCGGTCAGGGCTTTGAATATAGACGGTGTTATCTGGAGTTACCTGTATAACTGCCGGCCGTCGGCGCAGCTTTCTCATGTTGTCAAGAAGTGGGTAGAAGCGTCCACCGGAGTACCGTCCCTATCGCTGGAGATGGACATTTATGACAGCCGGAACTACAGTGCCGCCGCAATGAGAACCAGGGTGGAAGCCTTTGCCGAGATGCTGAGAGCCAGGAAGGTAATGGCTGGGGACTGAGTAATGCCGGGCAATACCGGCAAACATTATAAGATGGCCCTACGCTATCCCGGGGCTGAGTCGGTGTATAAAAGAAGCCCGGCCTTAAACGCGGGGCTATCGCTGAAGCATCACTGCTGCAGGTTAAAATACTGGATACTGCAGGTACTGACCGGCCGGTCCCTGAACGGGCAGTTTTTACATGAGCTGAATGCTTCGGGGTTATCCCGTATCGTTTTACGCACTTTCTTTGCCTGCTGGCTCCACCAGATGTCAGCAAAAGTTGAGCCCGCGGCAATGCTGCCGTAAGCCTGTGCTCCGTTGTAGTCCTGGTCGCAGGAGCCAACGGTACCATCGGCGAAAAAGATAGGAAAAGTAAAAGCCTTCTCGCACATAAAGTCTTCGCGGCGGATGCGTTTATTGTTTTTATAATCGTAAGCCCTGAATCTCTCATCTTTCGGTATCAATTCATTGTGGGAGTCGTCCGGGGCATCTATGACGGATAGAGTACGGATAGTCATCTGTTCAAATTTATTCTCTCTGGCGAAGGTCTCCAGCCGGGGCAGTTCATGCTCATTGTGACTCATAACGATATAGCGCAGGTGAAGCACCGGGAAAGCACTGCCCTTCTCGGCTTTCATTTGAACGAGGCGCTGTACACCTTCTAGGGCAGGGGCGAGCCTGGCCCCGACTCGAAAGACGGAATTGGTCGCATCGGTTATACCGTCCAGGCACACTATCAAGTAGGTCGGTGGATAATCTGTGAGTGCCTGCAAGACGTCTTCATTGTCCAGATTTTGCCCGTTGGTGGATAGGAAAGTGGTAAAACCCCGGTTATGAACGGTGCGCAGAACATCGGGCAGTTGCGGGTGTAGCAGCGGCTCGCCCCACCCCCACAGGCTGGCTGTCAACAGGTAGGGGCCTATTTCTTTTATCAGACGCTTCAGCAACAGAGGGTCAATTGCTTGCGGTTTCCGGTTGAGGGTGCCGAGGCCTGTCGGGCACACCGGGCACTTCAGGTTGCAGTAGTTGGTCAGCTCCAGGTGAATGTGCTGCGGCCAGCCCCAGGGATGTGTCCTCCGGTGGACAAGGTTGGCGGCGGTGCGGAGCATATTTATTCGCTTGCGGAGCGGTATATGCGATAGCTCAACAGCCATCAAGTCGTACTGGAAATGGTGATGTCCCCGGATGAGGATATTCCAGGCCAGTTTCGGCGCTCGCTTTATATAGTTCAGGCGTTCTCCTGATCTCAATCTACCCTCCCGGTATCAGCCATTTTTGATGTCCGTACTGTTTTGACATGCTCCAGACGGTCAAACTCGTAGCGGGTTATCTTTTCCAGACAGTTATCGGCACCACAGGCATACCCGGTAGCCTGCCCGATACCCTCCGCCAGCAGTCCCAGTACCAGGCTGGGCATTAATTTCAACAGAAAGCCGGAGCCCTGTTCCCGGCGCACATGCCCCTGTATGCGCCCGAGGCGTCTCCAGGGTATCAGGGGAGATCCCGCCACAAACATAAACCGACGGCTCCGGGACCACAGCCTCGCCCAGGTAGAGGCGAACTGTCGTCCCTGATAGTACCTCTTGGGGAGCCATGATGACCAGGAGGCGTAATTAAGGTGTGCCGTGCACGTATTTGACTCCAGCATGAGCTTATATCCCGCTGCGTTCAACCGGCGGTGCAGGATACTCTCGGCCTCAAGCAGATAGTCAAGCTCGTCTTCGTATTCAAGCAGGACTCTGAGTTTATAGCTGCTGTTATGTCCGGGAAGATGGCGGACCGCTCCGGATGAGTCCGGGTGGGTCCACTCGCCGTATGATATGTAAAAATCTGCCCAGCTTACTGTCGTGTCCGGATTGCCGTTTGTTACTCTAGGTCCTACTGCTGCCCATTCTTGCTGGTGAGCGGCGATAAATAGCTCAGCCCACCTGCTGTCCGGGAAGGCGTGGTCCTGTGTCAGGGCAACAACCGGAGCCTGCGCCCGGCGTATGCCGGCGGCATATCCATGAGCTATGGATTTTATCCTGCCGATTTCAA
Organism: uncultured Dehalococcoidales bacterium; assembly: GCA_964473905.1. Classification (GTDB taxonomy): domain Bacteria; phylum Chloroflexota; class Dehalococcoidia; order Dehalococcoidales; family CAYYQY01; genus CAYYQY01. The sequence goes on from CAYYQY010000002.1 coordinate 32,483, forward strand.
CGACTAGCCAGCTATGAAAACATTCCAGTTCCGGCTCTCTCAGCTTTAGCTGCGCGGCGGACGGTGACACAAATACAATTTCTATCTGCCCGGCAGTGGTTTGCCTCCGTAAACAGTCCATTAACTGCCGAATGCTGTCATAAGAGTCTTTTACCAGCACGATAGCAGATAGGGCCGGTCTTTCGGCCAGTTTATTGTACGCGGTGGAATTCATAGATGGTTGCTTTCTGAGTGGAGTTACCGTATCCGGTCAGATAACCGACCAGTTGACCAATACCATGCATTATGAGACCGATGGATACAACGGGTAGCAGACGGAGATTAAAGCCGGGGGTTTGCGTCCGGAGAACACGTTTTTGTACACGCCAGAGCCGTACCAGTGGGATCAAGGGAGAGGCTAAGGTGAAAAACAGCCGGCGCGGCCATGACCAGCTTAGTGCCCAGGTAGCGGCAAACATGCGCCCGGCGTAGTACTGCTCTGGTATCCAGCGTGACCAGTCCGCAAAATTAATATGCGTGGTGCCGGTACGTGATTCCAGCATAAGCTCGTACCCCTTTGCCTTCAGATGACGGTGCAGCACACTTTCAGCCTGCATCAGGTTTTCCAGCCTGTCACCGAAGGCAAGCAGGACGTCCCGTTTGTAGCTGCTGTTATGTCCGGGCAGATGGCGTACCGGCCCGGGTGCTATCGGGTAAGCCCATTCGCCATACGCCTGATAGTAGTCCGCCCAGCTCACCATGTTATCCGGGTTTCCATTGCGCATGCACGGGCCGACGGCCGCCCAGGGCTTCTGGTGAGCGGCGATAAATAGCTCGGCCCATCGGCTGTCCGGGAAGGCATGGTCTTCGGTGAGGGCAATAACGGGGGCGTGCGCCTTGCGTATGCCGGCGCAAGAGCCCTCGGCAATGGAGTCTATTTTTTCTACTTCAACGATGTGCCAGCTGTGAAAGCTCGTTAGCTCGGATGCGTCAAGCTTAATCTGTGCCGGTGCGGGTACAACAAAAATAATTTCCATTTGCCCGGCGGCAGTCTGCTTTTTTAAATATTCCATCGTATGCCGTACCGTCTCGTAGCTATCGGGAATAACGACAATGGCTGCCAGCGCCGGAGAATTCGAAGGCTTGTTCTGTACGGATGCTATGTCTTCACCTGAGATTGAGCTGTCATCAAGCATTTGGCCTCCTGAATGTGAAAAGACCGAAGACCGTCTCTGCGGGACTGCCCGTCAGTGCCGCAGAGAACCACCACGGCAGCCATCCCCGGCCGCCGTTTTCTGGTTTAACACTTAAGTGCGGACTTTCTTATCCTATACAAATTGACCGGGGTAGTCAAGAATATCTTTGGGAAAACACGGTCAGGGTTATTCCGTGAGCTAAGTGGGGAGGGGCTAAGTCTCCTTACTGCCGGACTCTGCGGGCAAGCACTATGCTGCCGATACTGCCGGTCAGATAGGCAAGCGGGCAAACCACCAGTCCCAGGATAAAGAAGACTGGCTCGTCCGGCATATTAATTCCCGCCCAGAAATCTTCCCCGAAAAAGTGGATAAATAGACCGTAGACGGTGTTATGCAGCAGTACGCTTACCGTAATACCGGCGGCTGCGGCACCCGTAAGTATCAGGAAAGCCCGCATTAAACCGCGCACGTCCTCCCTGACAGTGAGAAAGATTAGCAGTCCTCCCAGTATTACCAGCAGTATGCCCACGGTGAGCATAACGATATCCATTCTAGCAGTCTTGTTTAACGCGGGCACGGCCATAAATAGAACGGCTATGACGAAAACAGCCGCCAGTGTCCAGAAGATTGACCACGTAAGTTTGCTTCTCATCTACCTGCCTCCGGCATTTCAGCAAGGTACGGGCTGCCCAGATAGCACCAGTAAAGCATTATTCTTTGATTATAGCAAAAGGGGGGTGTATTTATAAATAGACAGGGTGAATATAAATAGAGGAGTCTCTCATTTTCCTGCATAATTACAACTTGAGTATATAAGATACCGTGAAGGGGGTAATGGCGCCAAATCTAAGAAATACGATTATTATGTAGCCAATTCCCTGGCCTTTTTAAACCCTGCTGATGTTAACCTGAATAAGCTTCCTGTATCGTAAGAGATATAACCGCGTTCACATAGATTCTTAAATGCTTCAATGTACTTAATAGCAATTGCGGGGTCATTTGTCGTATCGTCAGGGAAATTCTTGTTCCCTGCTCTTACCCAGTCTGGAATTTCATCGACAGATAGAATACCAAACTCACCATCCTTTGCGGCGGCAATCATCAATTCCTTTTCAGCTTCAGAGAGCTGTCTCTGTTTAAAGTGTTCTATAGTTTTGTTTCCACCTTCCATAGCTATTCGACAAAGAGATACGAGAGCTGTAATAGTTGCAATCTCAACCATAGTATACCCCCTATGCGCCCATAATATTTTTAGTATATTCCCTTTGGTTTCTTACAATCAAGGTTATCAATATGCAATTATCATGATTGTAGTATTACCGTTTGAATAAATATTATATGCTCACAGAGGAAAGGGGAGAACAAAACGTTTCCCCCTTTTACAATGCGGGTGTTTAGGTATTAAGCACTGTTAAGCAAACTGACTTGAAATGCAAGGTGCTACGGGGAAACCTACAGATAGAGCATAAAATCTGGAGCGGGAGACGAGGCTCGAACTCGCGACCCTCTGCTTGGGAAGCAGATGCTCTACCACTGAGCTACTCCCGCCAGACCTTACTAATTTTAGCTTCCGGGCAGGTCTTTGTAAAGTCCAACCGTGTTATTTCCGGGATTGACAGGGAGGTAGCGGGTTTGTTAAAATATATTTCGGTTAAACCGTAATATTAATAAAATATTAATAATTAATAAAGGACGAATAGAATGCAGCAGGATGAACAATCTCAGGTTCGGAACATTCTGAAAATTGCCGAGGGAATATACGGTATTCTTATGCCCGGTGTTACCGAGGAGTGGTTGTCTTCTGACCTCACGGTTGCCCAGCTGCGGGTAATGCTGGTCCTGCATACCGAAGGCCCGAGCCGGATGAGCTCCATTGCTGCCGCTACTAATGTTGCCCTGCCCACAGCTACCGGTATTGCCGATAACCTGGTTAAAAAGGGGCTGGTGACACGTGTTGCTGACTTGGAAGATCGCAGGGTGGTTATATGCGAGCTATCTCCAAAAGGACAGGAGATTACCGGCCGGTTATGGGCGATGGGACGGTTTCAGATGGAGAAGCTGCTCGCTGGTCTGAGCCCGGAACAGCTTGATAAGTCAGCCGAGGTGGCCGGGTTCCTGCTCAGTAATATAAAAGATAAGGCCGGTGCCGGCTGGCTTGCCACTTAAGATTAAAAAAGACAGAGGAATTGAAATCCTATGAAGAGAATACCCGAAATACTGGCCCGGTTTGTAGAGCGCCGACCGTGGCTGTTTGTGATAATAGTGGTCTTACTATCGGTGCTGGCCGTGCCGGGCATAACCATGTCCAGGACCGAGTCCGGCTTCAGCACGCTGGTTTCTCCTGAGTCTGATGTCTCCCGCAACAATGCCCGCTATGAGGAACAGTTCGGTAGCGAGCCAATCACTGTACTGCTGTCCGGCGAGCTTGACGATATCTTCTCTTCCGATAACTTAATAGTCCTCAGCGAGTTTGAGCGTGAATTTGCTCAGGACGAGCGTTTCCGGGCTATTCTCAGTCCGGTTACGGTTCTGGATCTGGCGGTGGAAGAAGCCGAGAGTAGCCGGGAAATGCTGGAGGCTGAACTGGCGCGTGCCGTGGAGGATGCCGTCCGGCAGGCAACGGCGGCAGCGCTGGCACAGGGCCTGGGCCCAGCAGAGCAGGAGCTTGTCGTGGAGATGGCCAAGTCTCAGGTGCTGGAGCAATTCCAGTCTCAGCTTGGCGAAATGCAGCAGGTGGGAGAGCCGTCGCTGGCGAACCCCGCCTTCGTGGACGCTGTCCTCTACAGCCCGGATGGCTCAATAAATCCGGCTCTCGAGTTTCTGGCCCCGGATGACGGGCATGCCCTCATTATCGTTACGCCGGCCGGGAATATGGATGACGAGGTGGCTTTGCAGGCGGCAGAGGATATTGAGCAATTCTTTGTGACACGTCCGCTGGCAAATGTAGACGTCACGGTGATTGGTGATGCCAAGATAATCGCCGCTATCACGGATAGCATAGGCAGCAATATGGCGATGCTCCTGGGACTTGCCATCGGTGTCATGTTCATAATCCTCATATTCATGTTCCGGGTGCGCTGGCGGCTTCTTTCACTGCTGATGGTGGGCATAGGTGCATTGTGGACTTTCGGTCTGATGGGGTATGGCTCGGTGCCCCTGTCCATGGCGACTATGGCGGTACTGCCTGTGCTTGTGGGTCTGGGTATTGATTATTCCATACAGTTCCATAACCGTTACCAGGAAGAGGTGACCAGAAGCGGTTCGGTGGCCGAGGCAATTATTACCTCGCTGAAAATCATGTTTCCCGTGGTGGGCGTGGCTTTGCTGGCTACGGTTATCGGCTTTATCACACTCTATATATCCGAGGTGCCGATGGTACAGGATTTTGGGCTCATGCTGGCTATAGGTGCCATTTTCTGCTACCTGGTCGGGCTTTTCCTGCTTTACAGCATCGTGTATCTGGGCGACAGGAAGACGCCTATCGCCAGGCTGAAGTCGGCATCTATAGAAGCGGGCGGGCGCATTGAGAGGATACTGGCGCGGATAGCAAGGTTCGTGGTAAAGAAACCGCTGCCCATCTTCCTGATAGCTCTGATAGTAGGTATCGCCGGTGGTGTGGTAGACCACTGGCTGCCCACCAATACCGACTACGAAGAGCTTATGCCCCAGGATATAGTCGCGCTGGAAGAGACGCGGGAGCTGCGCGATATTCTGGACTCCGGAGGTGAAATCCGCTTCATGGTAGAGGCGGCTGACGTTACCCAACCGGAAGTTTTAAGCTGGATGCAGGCATACGGGGATACGGAGTTGGCATTGTACCCTGAGATTATCTCGGTGAGCAGCCCGGCTACCCTCGTTAGTGCAGCCGCTGACGGTGTAATTCCCGATACCGGGCAGGTTGACCGGATACTTGAGAGTGCCCCGTCTACATTCGTGGAGCGGGTTGTCTCCGCCGATAGAACGATGGCCAGCCTTTCCTTTAATATTAAGTATATATCCTTGCAGCAGACCCATGACCTGATACAGGTGATGCAGCAGGATGCCCGGGTGCCGGATGGCGTGAGCATAGCCCCGGTCGGTTCTCTGGCGCTCGGCTCGGGGACGGTGGATGCCATATCGGGTAAAAGGCTCCTCATGAATATAATATGTCTGAGCGCCATATTTCTGGTGTTGCTCATAGTTTACCGCCGGCTTACCCGTGCTGTCTTTGCCATAATAACGGCCGGTATGGTGATTGCCTGGTCGTCCCTGGACATGTATCTTATCGGCATTCCCCTGAACCCGCTTACCTCAATCCTGGGCGTCATCATTATCGGTATCGGTACCGAGTTCATGGTGCTTCTGCTCGGCAGGTATGAAGAGGAGATGCGCCGGGGTGAATCACCCCGCGATGCCATGGTAACAGCCATATCCCGGATAGGCCGTGCTATTGTGACTACCGCGCTGACTACCCTCGGCGGTTTCGGTGTGTTGATAGCCTCAAACTTCGTCATGATTCGTGATTTCGGTCTGGCCACAGTTATCGCAGTTTTCCTGTGCCTGATAAGCACTATTCTGGTAATGCCGCCTCTGATTGTATGGTTTGACGAGAGGGTTCTCCAGCGTTCGAAAGACAGCTCGGAGGTCTGCTTATAGAGTAAACGGCGCTAATTTATATTTAAGGTGCGAGTAAGAAATATCTGTATAAATATATCAGCAGTAATAGGTCTTGATATTAAATCGGTTCTATAGAAGATTTAAGCTTATCGGTGCTTTTGCCAGCTTTTTTACAACTTATAGAGAGGTCTATCGTTTAAACAGTGAATGTCTAAATCTATTATATTAGGCAAAGACTTCGATGCCTCCATCTCCCAACATTCTTTCAATGTCGGATCTATAGGGCAAATCATCAGTTATTACGCCCATGCTGCCTCATCTTGCTGTCTAGCCATATAACAAATATTCTATCAATTCTTATTTCGTACCTCAGGTGGCGAGCTTTTGACGGAGGAATATTGACCGATAACAATACGGCATGTTATCCTTTTTTGTATGCGGACTCCGGGTTCACGCCCGGTCAAATCAGGGTGGAAACTGTATAGCGTGGGCTTGTTAGCCGTAGTCTGGCAGGGAGGGGGTAAGCAGGTTGAGCGCGTTTGATTCTCGAAAATGGCAACGCTGGTTTCCAGAAGATGAGGGTAAACAGCCTCCGCCGGGAACCAGACACAGGTCTGCCCCGGGCAGGGTATTATCAATACTGGCCGGGATCATTATCCTGCTCATTATCTTAAGCGTACTAAAGGGTGTCTATGCTGAGTGGCTCTGGTTTAGCAGCCTGAGTTACGGTAGTGTCTACACTACTATTATGAAGACCCGGGTACTGCTATTTTTCGGCGCGGCGATAATAGCTGGCGGTCTTTTTTTCGGGAACCTGGTGCTGGCTACGCGCCTTACCCCCAGAAATGAAGGCCGTTTGTGGCCCTGGTCTATTATGCACCAACTGCAGAGCATGTCCCGCTGGACTATTATCCTGGTGACGGCGCTATTCGGCCTTATATTCGGCATGGTAGCACAGGGCAAGTGGCAAACTGTACTCCAGTTCTTTAACCGACAGCCATTTGGTTTAGACGACCCGGTTTTTGGCAGGGAGATTAGCTTTTACGTCTTCTCGCTGCCTTTTATGGATATGATACGGGGCTGGCTGCTGGCTCTCCTGATAGTAATACTTATCGCCAGCGCCGGGATATATCTTATCAGTTATGGCATTCAGCGTCGTAAGTTTGACTATGCCCGGCCGGTGCTGGCTCATATCGGCGGGCTGGCCTGCGCTATTCTGGCACTTTTTGCCTGGGGTTTATGGATTGGTATCTGGGAGCTCGTATATTCCCGGCGCGGCGTTGTCTTTGGTGCGAGCTATGCAGATATAAACGCCAAGTTGCCGGCACAGTGGATTATATTTGGCCTGGTGTTTTTATGTATGATAGTCTTCATTGTCTCCATATGGCGTCGTAATTTCCGCTGGCCGCTCTACAGTATCGGCGGCCTGATAGGGGCTGTTATTATCGTGGGCGTTATCTTCCCCGCCATAGTACAGCGCTTCCAGGTGCAGCCCAGCGAGCTGGCCCGGGAGACACCCTATATAGAGTACAATATTCAGTACACCAGGGATGCCTTTGCTCTGGACAGGGTAGAGGAGCAGTCCTTCCCTGCCGAAAAAACACCCAGCGCCCAGGATATAGAAGACAATGAGGTTACCATCAACAATATCCGGCTCTGGGACCATCGCCCCTTACGGGATACCTATAATCAGATACAGGCCATCCGGCTCTACTATGACTTCCGCGATGTAGATGTGGACCGCTATGTAATTGACGGGGAGTACCGCCAGGTAATGCTGTCAGCCCGTGAGATGTCTGCCGAGAAGCTGGCCGGTGAAGCGCAGACCTGGGTCAACCGCCAGCTCCAGTTTACTCATGGCTATGGTGTTGCCCTGAGCCCGGTTAACGAGATAAGTTCCGAAGGGTTACCGATACTGCTGGTCAAGGATATACCGCCTGTCGGCTATTTTGATATTGAGCGTCCGGAGATATACTTCGGTGAGAAAACAAGTAATCACGTAATCGTAAAGACGAAGACCGAGGAATTTGACTATCCCATGGGCGATGAGAACGTTTACAGCTTTTACGAGGGCGATGCCGGGGTGGGTGTAGGCAATCTCATACGGCGGCTTATTTATGCCTGGGAGTTTGGTGATTTCAACATTCTTATCAGCAGTGAGCTCACTCCGGAGAGCCGGATTCTGTATTACCGCAATATCAGTCAGCGGGTGAGCCATCTGGCACCATTTTTAAAGCTGGACAACGACCCCTATGTGGTTATTGAGGATGGACGGCTACTCTGGATACAGGACGCCTATACTGTCACTGACCGCTATCCCTACTCCGAACCATATAAAGGTGGGCTGAACTATATCCGGAACAGTGTTAAAGTGGTGGTTGATGCCTATAACGGCGATGTGACTTTTTATGTAACCGAGCCGGACGATGCTTTGATAAATACCTATCAGGCTATCTTCCCCGACCTCTTTATCCCCATAGCAGAGATGCCGGATTCGCTACGTGTCCACCTGCGTTATCCCGAGGACATGTTCTATATCCAGTCTTCTGTTTACCAGAGCTACCACATGCGTGATGCCCGGGTATTTTATAACAAGGAAGACCTCTGGGCAGTGCCCAAGGAGGTCTTTTACGGCAATGAGCAGCCGATGGAGCCCTATTATGTAATCATGCGCCTGCTTGACGAGGATAAGGAAGAGTTCCTGATGATGCTGCCTTTCACGCCCTCAAACAAAAATAATACCATCGGCTGGCTGGCCGCTCGCTGCGATGGCGATAACTACGGCAGGCTGCTTGCCTATAATTTCCCCAAAGAGCGGCTGGTCTATGGGCCCAGCCAGATAGAGAACCGGATACAGCAGGATACGGTGATAACGGAACAGCTGGCACTGTGGAGCCGCGGCGGTTCACGGGTTATACGCGGTAACTTGCTGTTAATTCCCCTCGCTGATTCCGAGCTTTACGTGGAGACCATTTTCCTGCAGGCGGAGGCAGGCGGTCTTCCCGAGTTGAAGCGTGTCATCGTGGCTGCCGGCGACCAGATAGCCATGGAACGTACCCTGAGGGAAAGCCTGGCAGCTATCTTTGGTACGGGAGTTCCACCGGCTGAACCTGTTGAAGAACCGTCCGCGCCGGAAGTTCCGGAGGAACCCGAAGTACCCGGTGATATATCCGTCTTGATAGACGAGGCGCAGCAGCATTACGACAGGGCCGAGCAGTATCTCCGGGATGGGGACTGGGCTGGCTACGGGAGAGAGTTGGAAGCATTAAAAGAGGTACTGGACAAGCTAGCTCTGTTAACTGGCAATGGCTAAAGCTAGATAATGTCCGGTGACAGTACTTTATCAAGGGTAGTTAATATTAGGGCCTGGACAACCTCGCTTCAGGTAGCAATATCCGTGAGCGTCTGTTGAGTTAGCGGAGTTTTATTGTCTTCTTGAAGTAAGCTATAATGCGGTAGAGTTTTACCCGTATCGTCATTCTGATGGGCTATGACTGATAATTATAAGAAGGTCGAGAGCGTATTATCTGTCGTAAGTGTGGTCAGCGAGGTAATGTCCGTAACCAATGAGCCTCAGCAGCTTCTTGACGTGGTCCTGGATACCCTGCTTGATGTCCTGGAGGTAGACTGCTGTTGGTTTCAGCTAATTACTCTTGATGACCACCGGTTGTGGCTGGCGGCTTATCGCGGCTTTAGCTCAGATATGAAGCTGGAACTGGGGACTATGGGTATGGGGCACAGCGTCGGCGGGCAGGTGGCGGGACTGGGTGATATCGTGGTTATTCCCGATTTGTCTCATGACCGGGGGCGTGGTTTATCCTCATTTAACCAGGCGGGCTTTTATTCTCTGGCTGCCGTTCCCCTGCGGACTTACCGTATACAGGGGGTAATGGGTATCGCTAGCCGTGCCAAGAAGGGTTTCAGCAAGGAGTTCGTGGAGTTATTGACGGTCTTAGCCGGTATGGTTGGTGTAGCTCTGGATAAGGCCGATATATATCACAGAGTCTTGGTCAAGACGAAGAAGTTAAAAGCGCGTGGCCCGGTTGATACGGTTCCGAAACAGGAGCCGGCTGACCTTTACCAGGATTTTGTGGCCGAGATACGCCGGGCAGCTCGTGTAGACTGGTCGGCGGTAGGTATAATTGAAGGAAGTGACGTTCACCTGTTTATCGCTGATGGGACGGTTAATGACTCAAGGGATATAGTGGTAGAAACGGTACCGCTGGCGGCTACCGCTATGCCCCAGGTTATAGCTTACGGGAAAGCTCTTGAAGAAAAAGATCCGGCTAAAATAAACAGCTTAATGGTAGACCAGGACGGTTTGGAAAGCAGCGTCAAATCCGCAGTCTATGTGCCTCTTAAAGTGGCAGGAGATGTGTTCGGGGCAATGGTGATAGCCAGTTACTCTCATGATGCTTTTAGCCAGCAGGAAATCTCGCACCTGGAAAACTGTGTGCAGAAGATAAGCCTGCCCCTGCGGCAGGAAATACTGAGTGGAAAGCATACAGTTAAAGAAGAAGTCCCGCCGGCTATCGCTACTTTGATACGGGGTTTATTCAGGGAAGCACCCGGAACGGCGAGCAGTGAAGTTGAGTCAAAGCTCATATTATCTTATAGCTCGGACAGGATTCAGCTTGACTTCACAGCAAATGAGGTCAGCGTTGACGGCCGTCCCGTGGCCCTCACGCCCGCCGAGTACCGGCTGTTCTACACTCTGGTAAATAATGAGGGGCACGTACTACCTGAAAAGGAGTTGGAGGTGGCGGTCTGGGGTGATGCCTCTGGTGAACGCAGGACACTGCTCAAGATGAATATAGAGCATTTGAAGCAAAAGCTAAGGGGAGAGGTACCGCTACCCGATATTATCATTAAAATACCCGGCTCAGGCTACCGTTTTTACGCTCAGTAGACTGGTTGTGTGCCGGTTCCGGGTATAACCGGGAAAAAGAGGCTTAAAAATATATTTTAAGGAGCAGGCAGTAGTATTATGGAACGCAAAACCTATGCGGCACCGCCGCCACTCACCATTGACACGAGTAAAGAGTATAGTGCTATTATTGAGACAGAAAGGGGTAACCTGGTTCTTGAGCTGTTTGCCGGTGATGTCCCGACAACGGTTAATAATTTTGTGTTTCTTGCCCGCGAGGGGTTCTACGACGGGACTACCTTCCACCGTGTCATTCCGGACTTTGTCGCCCAGGGGGGAGACCCCACCGGGACGGGGACCGGTAATCCCGGCTATTCTTTTGCCGACGAGGTTACCGGCCGCTCCCATGTAACCGGCGCTTTGTCCATGGCTAACGCTGGCCCCAATACCAACGGCTGCCAGTTTTTTATCACCTTTTCTCCCCAGGAGCATCTGAACGGCAGGCACGCTGTTTTCGGTCAGTTAGTAGAGGGCATGGATGTGCTTAACCAGATAAGACCCGGCGATGCTATGACACGAATTACCATAGAGGAAAAATAGGCGGCGCTTGAAGCTGGTATCAGGTAGCTTCATGATAACGCGGCTTTTTGATTGGGCTAAACAAAGGAGCCCTGGGAAATGAAAAATACTGATACGGGGCGGTTTCGGCTATATCGGCTCCTATGTTGCGCGGGACCTGATTTAAATACGGATAGCGGCCGGCTGGCTGCTTCGGTACAGGAGAGTCCAAAGGCTGAATTGGACAAACTGATATCATTATGGACCGGGTTGACAGCCGGGTGTAATATAATATATTTAATATAACGTAAATAAGATGTATACTACTGCCAGCCGGTGACTGATGGTACCGGTGGGTGGCTTATGAAGGGGCGAGTGGGGAGGTAAAAATGGTTTTGGGTTTCAGGACGGGCTGTGGTAAGTAAGGAAGTCAGGGTGCGATAGCAAATGCCAAGCGCAGTTGAGCTTCTCAGGCAGGGTAGGAAACAAGAGCTCTGGCAAAAGTGCTGCGGTTTTATTGACCTTAGCCTGGAGGAGTGTATGGTCATCCAGCGGCGTCTGCTGCTGGAGCAAATAGAGCTACTAAAGAAATGCGAGCTTGGACGCGAGGTAATGAGGGGTGCTATGCCCACCAGCGTGGAAGAATTCAGGATGACGGTGCCGCTCACTACCTATAAGGATTATGCCACGTACTTAATGGAAAAAAGGGAAGACGTGCTGCCCATGCCGCCTGCCGTATGGCAACGCACATCGGGGAGGTCAGGCCAGTACGCCTTCAAGTGGGTGCCGGTTACGGCTCGTCTCGCTGAGGAGATGGCGGAGACTTTCCTTGCCATATTGATTTTTGCCACCAGCCAGAAGCGGGGTGACTTCGCCCTGAACGAGAATGAGAAATTCTTATACATTTTAGCGCCCCCGCCTTATGCTTCGGGCTGCTGGGCGAGATGGGGAGCGCAGGAATTCCCCTTTACTTTTATGCCACCCCTGGATATGGCCGAAGAGATGCCTTTTGAGGAGCGGGTGGCGCAGGGTTTCCGCATGGCTTTTAAAGAGGGAATGGGTGTCCTTTTTGGTATATCCAGTGTACTTATGGCTGTGGGACAGCAGTTCAGCGACGGAGCGGGCACCAAGAATATCAGTATTCTACCGCTGCTTTCCCAGCCCGGGCTGTTAATGCGGTTAGGCATGGCTTTTATCAAGAGCAAGCTGCGCCGGCGGGGTATGTTACCCCGTGATATATGGAAGCTGAAGGGGCTGATAGCGGGCGGCATGGATACTGCGGTTTACCGGGAGAAGATAAAGTATATGTGGGGCAGGTATCCCCTTGACCTCTACGGGTGCACCGAGACCCTTATCATTGCCATGCAGACCTGGGATTACCAGGGTATGACCTTTGTTCCCTACTTCAGCTTTCTGGAGTTCATACCCGAGTCCGAGCGGCTCCGGGAACAGGAAAACCCGCTGTATCAGCCGTCCACTGTCTTGCTGGATGAGCTGCAGGCGGGACAGAATTACGAGCTGGTTATAACCAATTTTCATGGCGGCCCGTTCACCAGGTACCGCCTGGGTGATATTGTCACCATAACCTCGCTCCGGAACGACGAGCTTAATATAGATATTCCGCAGATGTCCTTTTACAGCCGGGCTGATGGTATTATTGCCTTCACGCACACCTGTTTTACGGAGAAAATAATCTGGCACGGCATAGAGAACTCGGGTATAGACTATGTGGACTGGGTGGTCAAGAAGGAGCTGACAGATACCCCGATACTGCACCTTCACCTGGAACTGAAAGAGAGCAACGTCCTCAGCGAAGCGGAGATTGCCGTCCGGATAGTTGACCAGCTCAAGATACTGCAGCAGGACTATTTCCAGATTGACGACGAGTTCGGTCTGTCTACATTCCGGCTGACCATTCTCCCCATGGGTGCCTTCCAGAACTATATGGCCGTGAAGCGGGCTGAAGGCGCCGACCTGGCCCACCTCAAGCCGCCCCACGTTAATCCCCCCGATAAAGTAATTGATATATTGCTGGGTGCCCCGGAAAAGGTACTGATTACCCCCCGGTAATTACCCATACAACCGTACCATCGTCCTATATACCTGCGTACTAAATTACTATTTGTAGCTGTTGTCTCCCCTTACTTTCGTAGGCATAATCGTATTAGTTATGTTTTGTTATTGACTGGAGGAGGGCAGAAACAGATGATTTATACCTTGACGCCGCTGCTTAGCTGCGTAGCTTATTCCGTTTTGATATTCTTAACCCTGAAGCATAAGCCGCTAAGATGGGTACATAAGACCTTTCTCCTGTTTATTCTGGGCGTTGCCCTGTGGGCTATTTGTTCTTTTCTGATATCGGCCAATTTTGTCCCTGAAATCAATACGTTGCTGTCCAGCCTGATGCTGGTGGCCGGTGTTTACACTATAGTTGCTTACTACCATTTCCTGCGCTCCTTTCTGAACAGGCCGGGCGGTATCGGGGTAATTATTGGCTATGTAATGCTCATTGCCGTCATCCCGCTCATTGCTCTGGACCGTGTGGCTTACGTCGTGACGGAGTCAGCCAGCGCGGGCTCTTCTCCTCACATTGAATTCACGCTGATTGGGGTTGGCGTTATTGCCATATATGGTGTTGCCATGACCGGCTATGCCATAACGGGGCTAATCCAGAGATATCGGCACTCTGCGGATCCGGTAGAGCGTAACAAGATAGCCTATCTGCTGTCGGGTTTTGTAATAATGATGATCGCCGGTCTGTCCAAGGTGCATCCTGAAATCACCAAGTATCCTCTTGCTCATCTGGGTAACTTGCTGAATGCTCTGTTTATTACCTATGCTATCGTGAGATATAAACTGCTGGATATCAGCATTATCATTAAAAGAAGTCTGGTGTATGCCGCTACCGGCGCCTGTATTATTGGCATTTATATTGCCCTGCTGCTCGGTGTTTTACAGTCTTTACAGCTGCAGGCGAGCTATACGACGATGGCCGCCGGCGCCGGCGTAGCGCTTCTTATCGCCGTACTGTTCTACCCGATAAAGGACAATGTCCAGGAGCGGCTGGAACGCTTAATCTATCGGGATGCTTATGACTACCGTCACATGCTGCTGACCTTTGCCGATAAAATGAGCCATGTTCTCAACATGCAGGAGCTGGCAGAGAACATGCTGAATCTTATAACCAAGGCTATAAATACCGGAGACGCCAGCCTGTATCTGCCGGACGACACAAACGGTGACTTTACTATACAGTACAGTGTCCCCGTGAAGGGTAGCCGCATAGGCCGTATGAAGCTGGCGAAGGATAATCCTATTGTCACCTGGATAACCAACGAGAAAAGACCTCTCAGCCGGGAACAGGTGAGGATAATCCCCCAGTTTAAGGGCCTGTGGGAAGAGGAAAGGGGAGAGCTGGCTGAATCGGGCATTGAGCTGTTTTTCCCCATAAAGAACAAGGATACGCTAATTGGCATACTGGCTATTGGCCCCAAAATGAATGGCTCCAGCTATCGAAACGAAGATTTAGATCTGGTTATGACCATGGCTGCCGAAGCCGGAGTGGTTATGGAGAACGCCCAGCTATATGCTGAGGCCAAGATGAGAGCTAATACGGATGAACTTACCGGACTGTTCAATCACCGGTGTTTTCACGAGCGTCTGGAGGAGGAAATCGGCAGGGGGCTGCGCTTTGGGGCGATATTTTCCTTGATTATGGTAGATCTGGATCTTTTTAAGCGTTATAACGATGTTCACGGTCATCTGGCCGGCGACGAGGTTATAAAGCAGGTGGGGCAGTGCCTCAAGGGTTCGCTCAGATCCATAGATATAGCTTTCCGTTATGGCGGCGACGAGTTTGCTGCTATTTTACCGGGAACCGCCTCAAGTGACGCCGGTAAGGTAGCGGAACGAATTCGTAAAACAATTGAACAGACGATGGACTCGCAGGGGGTTTTGTTAACCTGCAGTATCGGTATCGCCCTGTGGCCTACCGACGGGGTTATGCGTGAGGGTCTGATGCAGTGTGCCGATGCCGCCCTGTATCACGCCAAGCAGTGGGGCAACCGGATATGCCTCTACTCCGACGCGGTAGTGGCCAGCGCCCGGCACGACGGGAAAGAGCCATCCTCCAAAAAAGAGGTTATCAGCACTATTTATGCCCTGGCGGCGACGGTGGATGCCAGAGACCATTATACCTACGGTCATTCCAAGCGGGTGAGCAACTACGCCGTGGCTATTGCCGAGGCTATTGGTTGCAACGTGGGCAGGATGGCGGTTATACGTACTGCCGCGCTGTTGCACGACATAGGTAAGATCGGCATTGCCGATGAACTGCTTAATAAGCCGGGGCTACTGGGAGAGGACGATTGGAAGCCTATACATGCCCACCCGACACTGGGAGTATCCATACTGAAGCATGTAGACGGGCTGGCTGCCTGCCTGCCGGGAATTCAATACCATCACGAGCGTTATGACGGGACAGGTTATCCGGCTGGTCTGGCTGGTGAAAATATTCCGCTGGATGCCAGGATAATAGGCGTAGCCGATGCCTACGAGGCTATGACCTCACCGCGTCCCTACCGTGAAGGAACAATGACAAGCGAAGAGGCCCTTGAGGAACTGGAGCGTAATAGTAACACGCAGTTTGATCCCAAGCTGGTCAAGGTATTCTGTGCGTTAAGGAAGCAGGATGCCCCTTCAGCCAGGAAGGTCAAGGTGCAGCAGCCCTGATATAAGCCCTATATCTTTAACTAATTGTGAGGTCATGTCATGAGCGTGGATGAATACATGGAAAATAGTGAAGGCGTAATCAGTGAAGAAAGGGAGACAGGTAAAACCGGTGTTTTCATAGTAGACAAGCAGTCCATTTTTCGCCAGGGACTGCGTCAGGCACTATCAGCTTATGAAGATATAGAGGTGATAGGTGACGGCGAGTCTGCTGATGATACCTGGAGTATTATAGAGGGTCTGTCACCGGATGTGGTGCTCGCAGATGTGGGCATACCGGCACTCAACGGGTTTAACATAGCCCGTGACATAGCGATACACTGCCCGAGAGTAGCCGTGGTAATTCTGTCACCGGAGCCCGATGACGACCAGCTTTTTGAGGCTATCAAGTCAGGAGCAGTCGCTTTTGCCGGTAAAGATATCGGGGCAGAGGAGCTTGTTACCATTCTGAGACGGGTGGCGCGGGGTGAGTACCCCATAAACGATAGCCTGCTTACCCGGCCGAGTACGGCCAGACAGGTACTGCATCTTTTCCAGAGTTTCGCTATAAAAGATATAGAGACACTGATGACACCGCTCAGTCTGCGGGAGATGGAAATATTAAAGTATGTTGCCGAGGGAAATCCCAACAAGCGTATTGCCAATGCCCTGAATATCAGTGAACAGACTATCAAGAACCACATTACGTCCATAATGCGCAAGCTGAACGCGAACGACCGGACGCATGCCGTGGTACTGGCTGTACGTAATGGCTGGCTGAGTATAGACGAAGATTTGGACAAGGTAACGAAGAAGGAAATTACCAGGTCAATTTAATGCTATCTTGCCGGTTGTAGTTGCGGGTCAAGTAGACCTGTAAGCCGAGTTCTGTACCCCGAATTAGCTTCGGGGCGGTGGCCATCTATCTAGCCCTGACGTTACCATCAGGGTCAAGCGACCAACCCGGGGACAGGCCAGGCGTCCTTAAGTCCCTCTATTAGGTCTTGCTCCGGATGGGGTTTGTCCAGCCGACCGGTCACCCGGCCGCTGGTGAGCTCTTACCTCACCATTTCACCCTTACCCGCATTGGCATGGCCAACCGCTGGCGGTGTGTTTCTGTGGCACTTTCCGTAGGGTTACCCCTCCTGGGCGTTACCCAGCATCCTGCCCGGTGGAGCTCGGACTTTCCTCCCACCTGAGGCGGGCGGCCACCCAGTCTACTTGACCCACCTCTACTCTATTATGGATTATGTTTTTCGTCAAGTTTCATAGAGCGTTCTGACATTTCGCCTGTAGAAAAAGACAGAGCTACTACGGCGTTGTTGCCCGGGGTTGGCCGCTTTGGAACTATGCCCCGCAGCGGCTACTCTGATATAATCGGAGTGTGGAAAAACCGCTGTTGGTGCTCTTTGATGGCAATGCACTGGTACACCGTGCCTTTCACGCTCTGCCTCCCCTGACAGTAAGCAAGACCGGTGAGACGGTAGGTGCCGTTTATGGTTTCGCTCTCATGTTGCTCAAAGTGGTTAATGAGCTGAGACCTACCCATTATGCCATTGCCTTTGATACACCGGTTCCTACCTTCAGGCATCAGCTGTTTGACCAGTACAAGGCACAGCGCCCGGAGACTCCGGGTGAGCTGGTGAGCCAGATGGGGCGGGTAAGAGAGCTGGTAGAGGTCTTTCATATCCCTATCTATGAGCTTGACGGCTATGAGGCGGATGATGTTCTGGGGTCTCTGGTGCATCAGGCCAGTGAAAAAGATATCGAAAGCATCATTGTTACCGGTGATGCCGATGCCATGCAGCTCGTCTCGCCAGGGGTAAAAGTCCTTTACCCGAAACCCAGGGGCGGCTTCAGCGATAGCACGCTTTTTGACGAGACCGGGGTTGAGGAAAAATACAGTGTCAAGCCAGAGCATATCACGGATCTCAAGGCGCTGAAGGGTGACTCTTCGGACAACATTCCGGGGGTGCCCGGTATCGGTGAGAAGACAGCCATCAAACTGATTCAGCAATTTGGCAGCGTGGAGCAGATTTTCGCGCATATAGACGAGGTAAGTCCGGTGAAGCTCCGCGATACGCTTAAACAGAACGAGCCGATCGCTTATCAGAGTAAAGAGCTGGTCACTATAGTTACCACTGTCCCATTAACGCTTGAGATGGATGATTGTCGGGTAAACCAGTGCGACCGGCACCGGGTTGTGGAGCTGTTCCGCGAGCTTGATTTCGCCAGCCTGCTGCCCAGGCTACCCGGAGCAGATAACGTTACGCCCCAGGCAGCGGCTCCGCCCGTAGCGCCATCTCAGCGGGACTATCATATCGTGGATAGCCCCTCGCTTTTTAATGAGCTTCTAAACCGGCTATCAGGCGCCGCTTATCTGGCCTTTGATGTGGAGACGACCAGCCTGGACGGTATGCAGGCCGAGCTGGTTGGTATATCACTGTCTCCGGCACCGGCTGAGGCCTATTACATCCCGCTGGGTCACGTGGGTTGGGGGCAGGTGGAGCAACTGCCTTTGGAGCAGGTCATTGACCGGCTCAGGCGGCCGCTGGGTGATACTGCTCTTCCCAAATATGCCCATAACGGCAAATATGACATGACGGTGCTGGCTGAGCACGGGCTTAGTGTTGCTAATCTCAACTTTGACACCATGCTGGCTGCCCATCTGCTCGGTGAAAAGGGCATCGGCTTAAAAATCCTGGCTTTCAGCAAGCTGGGGATTGAGATGTCGCCCATTACGGACCTCATTGGCTCAGGGGCCAAGCAGATCTCCATGTCCCAGGTTGACGTAAAGCTGGCTGCCGATTACGCCTGTGCCGACGCCGATATGACCGGGCGGCTCGTCGGGTTGCTGGAAGCAGAACTGCACCGGCAGGAACTCTGGGGGCTGTTTTCGGATGTGGAGATGCCGCTCGTACCGGTGCTGGTCAAGATGGAAAGAAACGGGGTGGCCCTGGATTCGGGGTTGCTGTGGCAGATGTCGCATCGGATTGGTGAGCAGCTACTAAAGCTGGAGGCGGCGATATATAACTCTGTCGGGCACCAGTTCAATATAAGCTCTCCGCAGCAACTGAGCTCGGTACTGTTCGGGGAGCTGGGGCTACCGGCTACGCGTAAGACGAAGGGGGGTTACTCTACCGGGGCAGCGGAGCTGGAGGCGCTGCGCACACTGCATCCGGTAATAGAGATGATACTGGAATACCGGCAGCTGGCCAAGCTCAAGTCAACCTATATTGATTCACTGCCCGGGTTGATAAATTTCAAAACGCACAGGCTGCATACCAGCTTTAACCAGACGCGAACGGCTACCGGCCGACTTTCGTCCAGTGAGCCCAATTTGCAGAATATTCCCATCCGCAGCGAGTTGGGGAAAGAGGTCAGGAAGGCTTTTATCGCTCCTGAGAATTCGCGTCTGCTGGCGGGAGACTATTCTCAGATTGACCTCCGCGGCTTGGCTCACCTGTCTCAGGATGAGAGCCTGCTTACTGCTTTCCGCCGGGACGAGGATATTCACGCGGCTACCGCTATGAGGCTTTTTGGTGTGGGTATTACCGAGGTAACGGCTGATATGCGCCGTCTCGCCAAGACGGTAAATTTTGGTGTTATCTACGGGATGAGTGAGTACGGGCTGGAGCAGGCGACAGAGCTATCACGTGAAGAGTCAGCCGAGTTCATCAAGACCTATTTTGAGAAGCATCCCGGGGTGAGGGCATATATTGAAGCTACTAAAAAGCAAGTTAGAGAGAAAGGCTACGTGCAGACACTGCTGGGCCGGAGGCGGTATGTCCCTGAGGTAAATTCATCCAACCGGCAGCTCAGAGAGGCGGCGGAGAGAATGGCTATCAATATGCCGGTGCAGGGGACATCGGCGGATATTATCAAGGTGGCCATGATAAATATAGACAGGGAGATGAGTCGGCGACAGCTGGCAAGTAAAATGCTGCTCCAGGTGCATGACGAGCTAATCTTTGAGGTGCCCGAAGCGGAGTTCGCAGAAATGAACCGCCTTGTTGTTGACATAATGTCATCAGCATTGGAGATGAGTGTCCCGTTAAAGGTGGATATTAAGGCCGGTAATAACTGGGGAGAGATGGAGTAAACGATATGCCCGAGCTGCCTGAGGTGGAGACCATAAAGAACGAGTTACTGTTCCATATTATCGGCCGTCAAATTGTTAGCCTTGCCCTACCGTGGGCAGGTATAGTGCGTGAACTCACTGTTGATGATTTTATCTCCCGTCTGTCAGGACGGACGATATTGGGGCTCGCCAGGCGCGGCAAGTATTTGATCTTTAGTCTGGATGGTCCTGAGGCGCTGGTTATGCATCTCAGGATGACCGGCTCGCTGCTGGTAATGCCCGGCTGTACCGAAGCAGGGAAGTTCGTCCGTTTGGTAATTTATCTGGATAACGGGACCGCTATCCATTTTCGCGACCCGCGCAAGTTTGGCAGAGTATGGCTTACACCGGATATAGGTGCCGTTATAAAAAAACTGGGCCCGGAACCGCTGGACAGAGATTTTACACCACAGGTTCTGGCTGAACGCTTGGCTAAACGCAGCGCACCGATAAAGGCACTCCTTTTTGACCAGGGTTTTATTGCCGGGGTGGGTAATATGTATGCCGATGAAGCGCTTCATCTTTCCGGTATTCATCCGCTACGTCCGGGCAAGAGCCTGTCAGGCGAAGAGATAGAGCGTCTCTACCGGGCTATTCAAGAGGTACTGACGGCGGCCATTACCAGGAGCGGGGCCAGCGTGGCCAACTACTATCGTCCCGGTGGCGAGCTGGGAACGGCTCATTTCGATTTCCGGGTAGCCCATTTTCTTAACGGTAAATACTGCGCTGTTTGCGGGGCGCCTTTAGAACGGATACGGGTACGCAGCCGCGGCACATATTACTGCCCTGCCTGCCAGCCGCTATAAACCTCAGCTATTAATAAGGAGGAATTGTATGAGTCTTGCCGGTAGAGATGAGGTTAAGGCACTGTTTAAATATCCTTTGCTGGAGGCTATTGCTCACCGCAGAGCCCGCCGTTTTCCGCTGGGCTGCACACTGGATTCGGAGGGACTTCAGTTTGTCTCCCAGCAGGAGCCGCTGCCGCTCAGCGATATAGAGACGGCTATCCTGTGCTGGGCCGGTAACGGTATAACGGGCAGTATAGTTGCTGATATGGCACCTAACCCCGGCGGTAATCTTTTTAACAGCTGGTTGGGCAGGGCTGTCCCTTATGCCTGTAACGTGCACAATGTGAAGCTGTTTTTCACCGATGATAACGGCACTTTTGTTTATCACCCGGAGAATGTGGCGAAACCGATGGCGGTAGATGGTGAGGAAGATTGGGAAAATATAATGACCCAGTACCGGGAAGGCTGCGAAAAAGTAATGGATGAGAGGGTGGATTTTGTGCACAGGTCTCTCATCCGGCAGATGCACTGGAATACCAATAAACCGGGGACGACAATCTTCATACCGGTTGCGGACCAGACCGCGGAGTACATAGATTTTTTGCTGGGTGTCTTTGACTATGAAGGCTATGGATACCAGCTTTTTGATGGTGCCCGGGGGTGTCTGGCCGGGCTTGAGGAATGGATTAGCTCGGGCAAGCTAAAGGGGCCCAAAGTGGATATGGCGTCATTTGAGTTTAGCGTCCTGGGGCTCAACCTGTCACCGGCTTACATGATGCTTGAGAATATACATCTGGTAGCTGAGGCCATGGGGCTGGGTTCGGTGGTATTCGGTGGCTACACCGGTAAGGTAATGCTGGGGGTTACCCCGATGAGCGCGGGTCTTGGCTTTCGTTCCGTTGCTGACAAAAATGATAAGCCCAACCCGGTGGGTCTGGATGGTGTATTTGAGGGCTACTGCCCGCCGTATTACGGCAGTATGGGTGAAGCGGTAGAGGCGTTTGCCGAGAAGAAATTCGGCTCCGGGTCGCTGTATTCGGCCGAATATGACGGCTTGTTGCCTTTTAAAGATTGGAAAAAGGTGCAACCGCACTACCATCACCCGTCCCGAACGTCAATAGAGCAGGTAAAAGCGTTCTGCAACTATGTCTACGAGACTTACGGGCGGTTTCCGGCAACCTTCGATACCATGCTGGTGCCCATCTGGCTACAGGCACATCACCTTGAGTTGGATTTTTATAAAAAGTACTATCCCGGAGAGATGGTGACCGAGGTGCAAAGACACCACCTGGAGCAGTGGCACAGGTAATTTCCCAGAAGGCTGCCGGTATACCGGCAGCCTGACATTTTACCGGTCAGGTAATAAAGAAAATACTCACGTTCCAGATAACAATGCCGCCATAGAGCATGACAAAAAATCCGGTGGTGGTGAGTGCTATCTTCGGCGAGCGTTTATAAATATCCCAGAGAATAAGGGCGCACAGCAGTACGCCGACTACTTTGATTATTAGAAAGTTATTTTCACCAACAAGTGGTAAAAGAAAAGGGTTACCCTCACGCGCCAGACCGTTCCGGATAAGGAAGTGGGTCAGCACACCATCGGCAATATCAAATATGACTAACAGGATGATAAGATATTTCATCATGTCAGCACTCGCGGCAAGGTTCTTTATTCCCTCTTGCCAGCTTCTTGTTTCCCCCGGTTAAAACTTAATTATTTACAGGCGAACCAGATAATCATAAATCAGGAAGGTTCTCCGAGACTGTCTATAGCCAGAGAGATACGTTTCAGGCAAAGCTCTTTACCCAGGACAGCCATGGTCTCAAACAGTGGCGGCGCCGCCGTGCGTCCGGTAGTGGCTACTCTGAGTATGCCGAAGAGCTGGCCGGCTTTAAGTTCCAGCTCTGCGGCGAGTGGTCTGAGTAAAGCCTCCAGAGAATCAATATCGAACGCGGCTGATGCCTCCAGCTTTTCCCGTGCCTGCTTAAGCGCATTCAGGGTTGAGGCTTGATCCATCTTCTTGCCAATAAGCAGACTGGCGTCATAGTCAAGCGTGGCTAAAAAGAAAAAGTCGGTTAGGCTGGCCACTTCGCTCAGTGTCCGTGCCCGCTCATGGATAAGTGGCATAATCTGGCTTACGTAGTTGGTGGATAGCGGGCGTTTTACCTCTTCGGGCAGGCCTTGTTCCAGAAAGGGCAGAGTCTGCCGGGTGAAATCCTCCAGCTTCAGGTTACGGATGTAAACGCCGTTCATCCAGTCCAGCTTGTCATGGTTAAATATAGCCGCCGTTTGGCTGACCCGTTCCAGTGAGAAGTTTTTTGTAAGCTCTTCCATGGACATAATCTCGGTTTTATCATCCAGTGACCAGCCCAGAAGAGCTAGAAAGTTAACCATCGTCTCTGGCAGGTAACCTCTGTCTTGATACTCGGTTATGGACACTGCCCCGTGACGCTTGCTCAGTTTGGAGCGGTCCGGTCCCAGTATCATGGGCAGGTGAGCAAATAACGGTGGCTCAAAGCCCATAGCCTGATATAGAAGCAGGTGTCGGGGAGCACTGGACAGCCACTCCTCAGCCCGCAGCACATGGCTTATCTCCATGAGGTGGTCATCCACGATGCTGGCCAGGTGATAGGTGGGGTAGCCGTCTGATTTTAGCAGGACGAAATCATCAATAGTGCTGTGATTGAATGTTACCTCGCCCCGGATTAAATCGTTAAACGTTGTCTTGCCTTCAAGCGGTATCCTGAAGCGGACTACCGGGGTAATACCCTCGGCTTCTCTTTGGGCACGTTCCGCATCGCTCAGGTTTCGGCACCGCCGGTCGTAGCCGGGCGGCTGTTTACGTTTCATCTGTTCGGTGCGCATCTCTTCTAACCGCTGTGGGGTGCAGTAGCAGTAATAAGCGTCGCCCTGGGCTATCAGACGCTCGGCAGCTTCGTGGTAGAGCGCCAGACGCTGTGACTGGAAGTAGGGGCCGTAATCGCCACCTGCCTCCGGCCCTTCGTCCCAATCCATCTCCAGCCAGCGCAGACCATTAAGAATAGCATCTGTAGCACCCTCTACTTTTCTGGCAACATCGGTATCCTCTATACGGATGATGAACCGGCCGCCGCTGTGGCGGGCAAAGAGCCAGTTAAATAGTGCCGTCCTGATATTGCCTACATGGGGAAAACCGGTGGGGCTTGGTGCGTAGCGTACTCTAATTGGTTTAGTCATATCCATATATCAGGTATAAAACTTACTTTCCCATTCTACCATCTTGGCCGTCAGGAATCTAGGTAATGTTGCTTAACGCCTGCTCCAGGTCGGGCGGCAAATCCGAGGTGAACTCCAGGTATTCACCACTCGCGGGGGCATATAAGCCCAGGCGGGAGGCATGCACGAACTGCCGCGACACAAGGGCCGATTTAACGCCGTAGGTAGTATCGCCCACTACCGGATAGCCGATAGCGGACAGGTGAACCCGTATCTGGTGGGTGCGTCCGGTTTCGGGGCTTACTTCCAGCAGGGTATAGTTGCCGATATATCTAGTTACCTGGTAAAGGGTGCGTGCCTCTTTCCCCTCACCCGCGGCGACTATCGCCATACGTTTCCGGTTACGGCTGTCCCTCCCGATAGGAGCCTCAATGATACCTCTTTCCGGGGTCAGGTGATTTTTTACCAGCACGATGTAGGTTTTGGCTATACGGTGTGTTTTAAACTGCTTTATAAGCTCGGCTTCGGTGTGGCTATTCTTGGCTATTACCATGATCCCGGAGGTGTCCTTATCCAGACGGTGTACGATTCCCTGACGCTGCAGGTCCTGGCTATCGCCCAGATGAGGCAGGTAGGCAATCAGGGCATTTACCAGTGTGTGGCTCTGGTGGCCCGGTGCCGGATGAACGGTCAGTCCGGGCGATTTATTTATAACCAGCATATTTTCGTCTTCGTAGATAATGATTAGTGGGATAGCCTCGGGCAGTAATGTAGCAGGAGATACATCGGGGACAGTGATATCTACCCGGTCACCGGGACTGAGCCTGGCTTTAGATTTGGTCGGCGCGCTGTTTATCGTGATGTAGCCGCTATCAATAAGCTTCCGTACCTGTGTTCGGGTAAGCTCGGGGTACTGCTGGCAGATATACCGGTCCAGACGAATGTCCGACCCGTCGGCTACGAAGCTGTATTTTTTAGCCACGTTACTGCCTCTCAGCCAGTGCCAGGCGCAGGAGTGAATAGGCGAATATGATGGTACCTATGGTTGTAGCCGAGTCCGCGATATTGAATGTTGGCCAGAAGCCGATATTTATGAAGTCCGTAACCCCGCTAAGGGCGGGATTCAGGCGGTCAATCAGGTTACCGGTGGTCCCGCCGAAGATAAGACCCAGGGCTACCCAGCCTCTTGAGTTATTCAGAAACGGGAAATACCGGTACAGGTAGAGAGCATAGGTAAGAAGTAGTGCCACGACTATCAGGGATACGATGATCAGTATGAAGGTTTGCCCTCTGAACAGGCCAAAAGCAGCCCCGGTATTTGGCGTGATACGGATAATTTGAAAGAATCCAAGCTCAAAAAATGACTCCCCGATAGCCAGGTTGGTTCTTATCCAGATTTTACTGAGCTGGTCAGCGGCTACTATTATAGCGGCGGTAAGGAAAAAGATGATGATCCGCATTTTAGCCTGTAGAATGCTTACTCTTGGCATCCTTTCCCCGTTTAGATTTGCAGCTAAGGCACAAATTTGCCTGGGGCAGTGCTTCCAGACGGGCCGGGTCTATAGATACACCACACATATCGCACAAGCCATAGGTGCCCTTTTCCAGCTTATCAAGTGTATGCTCCAGTTCCGCGAGGAGGTCTCTCGTTCGTTTCTCCATAGCGGTGCGCTTCTCGAACTCGTAACTCTCGGTAGCTTCCTCTTCTCTCTTACCGAAGGGGCTACCCTCCCGTCTTTCATCAGCGGGTCCCACTCGCGATTGTAATTGCTCTAATTCATCGATAAGACGCATCCGCTCCTTTTCCAATCGGGACCGAAGCAAGTTATCTTTTTTAGTCACTTCTTCCTCCCACCCGTCGGTTTGAGACAGGTCCTCGTGAGTTTTTTACCATGACTGTCGTGCCAGTTACTACGATGATATTATCTTGGAGCAACCATAGAAAACGGTAAGGCACATCCGGATATTAATCCGAAACTATGAATATGATGACTACTAAAATCTTAGCTCACCTGCTAAGCGTAAGACCAATACGCATAGCCGATGAGCCGCTGCCATTAACTTATATATACCGTCTAACGGTTTATTAGGTAATAATTATAACTAATTCTCAGTGGAAATAATAACAACTATTACATCCTAGTTTAGCCCATTTATTTTGTTTGGTCAATGTCTGTTAAGATGAATTTAGTAGTAATTATTAGTTTGACAGTTCAGACAGGGGATAAATATAATGATTAAGGAGTATGTTCCCCCGCTACTGGTTTCTCAGTTATCTCTGAGGAGTATATTAGTGCTGGCATTAGAAGGCATAAAAGTTCTGGATCTCACCCGGATTGGCCCCGGGCCTTTCTGCACCATGGTTCTTGGCGACCTCGGTGCAGAAGTAATAAAGGTAGAATCGCCCCCGGCGGTGGGGAAGCGTAAGGGCGGTATTTTTCACTCGCCGGTGGCTGAAGACGGCCGGAGAGAAGCCGCCTACCAATGTATTGATAGAAATAAGAAGAGTATCGGGCTTAACTTGAGCTCCAAGAAAGGCCGTAGCATCTTCTACCGGCTTGCCGGGACGGCGGATGTCATTGTTGAGGCGTTCCGGCCGGGTGTGGTAAAACGGCTGGGTATAGATTACGAGACTATAGTTGAGGTAAACCCACGGGTCATATACTGCTCCATCAGTGGTTATGGCCAGGATGGGCCCTATAAAGACCTGTCCGGTCATGATATCAACTATATTGCTATGGGTGGCTTGCTGGGTCTTATCGGGGGAGCCAGCGGTCAGCCGGTTGTCCCGCTGAATATAATAGCTAACCATGGCGGTGCCGGTATGAATGCGGTCACCGGTATTCTGAGCGCTATTATTGCCAGAACCAGGACGGGGAAGGGGCAGTATGTTGATATAGCGATAGCAGATAGCGTTATTTCACTTCTGGCTGAACATACCGTTAAATATCTGCGTGATAATATAGTTCCCAAGCGTGGCTGCACTACCGAAAGCGGTGGTTATCCTTACTATAATGTCTATAAGACCAGGGATGATAAGTATATTACCATTGGCTGTATTGAACCCTGGTTGTGGGAGAACCTGTGTAAAGAGATGGGTCGTGAGGATTATATAGACTATCACTTTAGCCCTGAGCATTTCCTTTACTCGCCGGAGGATGATAAATGGCAGGAAGTGTCCGCTTGCCTGGAGCAATATTTTCTGACCAGGACACGTGACGAATGGTTTGATATTTTGAGACGGAAGGATATCCCGGTAGCCAAGGTGCATTCGCTGGATGAGGTTTTTAGCGACCCCCAGGTGCTGCACCGCCAGATGCTGATAGAGGTTGAAGATGCAACCGTTGGCAAAGTAAGGCAGATGGGTGTTGCCATAAAGCTTTCCGATACGCCCGGTAGTGTTCGTAGACTATCGCCTACCCTTGGTGAGCACACCGGGGAGGTACTAAGTAGCTTGGGCTGTGACCAGCAGCAAATAGATAGCCTGCGCCAGGAAGGGGTAATAAACTAGAGTTAGCAAAGGGGGTGAACGAAATGGGAGCACGGGCATATGTTCTCATCGAGACGATGGTGGGTAGAGCCAAGGAGGTTTCCTCGGTGATTGGCAAGCTGGAGGGAGTGACTTCTGTTGATCTGGTTACCGGTCCCTATGATGTTATCGTGGTCGTGGAGAAGGACAATTTGAATGAGGTGGGGGACCTGGTGACCGGGAAAATCCATCCTATTGCCGGCATCTCCCGTACCGTTACCTGTCTGGCAATAAGTGGTGACTAGCCTCCCGCCAGGCTTTCTACTCTCGCTATCACCTTTTTTATGGTTCGCACGTCGGTAGAAGTTCCAGACGTTATGCCCACGTAATTTTTGTCCCGGAGCCATGAAGGCTGGAAGTCTGCTGCCGTTTCAATCAGGTATGTCTGGGTGATAGCGGCGCACAGTTCGGCCAGGTGCCTGGTATTGGCGCTTGTCGGACTACCAATAACGAGCATCAAGTCCGCTTTTTTAGCTAACGAAGTGGCTGCTGCCTGCCTTTGTCTAATATCATGGCATATGGTGTCCACCAGGCGCAGTTCAGAGTCCTGGGTAAAGGTGGCATCAATAATGCTCCTGGCAAATTCAATAAATTTTGCCGGCATCTGTGTCGTCTGGGAGAGCAGTCCCAGGCGGCGGGGTATACGCTCAAGGGTATCCAGAAAATTACCGTCCAGCGTCGCTATCCCTTTGCCCCGGGTCTGCCCCAGGATGCCTTTGACCTCGGGGTGATGCGCCTCACCGTATACTATAACAAAGAAGCCGGACCTCGCCAGCTTCTGGGCGGTGACCTGGGCCCGGCGGACAAAGGGGCAGGTAGTGTCTATTATGTCAATGTTGCGTTTCTGGCTCTCTTCTATCACGTCCGGGCTCACGCCGTGAGCACTGGTTACCAGGTTTTTACCCCGTACCTCGTCCAGGTTATCAACGGTTTTCACTCCATGTTCAGCCAGTCTTTGCTGTACCTGCCGGTTATGAACTACTGCCCCGAGTGTTTCTATGCTGCCCTGTTCCTGAGCCAGCTTCTCCACAATGTCAACGGCCCGCTTAACGCCGAAGCAGAAACCTATCTCGCCGGTTGTTTCAATTCTGGTTGTCATAGTTGCCTCTATACTGTCGGGGGAGGATTTCCGCTATACGTTGCATTAGAATTTCGGTGAAATTGATAAGCTCTTGCCGGGACAGATTGCTTGCGGGTCGGGGCAGATAGAACGGCTCGCCGAAGTGAACCTTGATAACCGGTCGTTTGAAGAGCCATGACGGGTGTTCAATTTGCTCCGTGCCGGATATGGCTACGGGCAGTATGGGAACACCGCTACGGGAGGCTATCCGGGCGGCGCCGGAGAAGGCAGGGCGCAGTTGCCCGTTGCGGCTTCTCGTGCCTTCGGGAAACATCACCAGAACCAGACCATCACTTAGTACCTGGTATGTTTGTCGTATCCCCTCCCTGTCAAGCCGCTCCCGGTCTATGGGGAAAGCGCCAAAACCGCGAATAAAATAACCGATAGCTTTGCAGCGGAACAGATTTCTTTTGGCCATAAAGGCTGTCTTTCTTTTAATGCTGATGCCAAGCAGCGGCGGGTCAGCCAGGCTGAGATGGTTGGCCACTACCAGTAGTGGCCCCTCGGTGGGAATATTTTCCTGGCCTTCAACCTGAAAACGGGTCAGCAAGAGAACGATTACTCTTATTATGGCACGGATTATATAGTAAAACCACGGCACTTCTTTATCCAGTATGGCCTCGTATTTCTACAGAAATTATACCCCAGCACTGGAGTATATAACAAACTTGCTTGAAACGGT
The DNA here is from genome assembly GCA_964473905.1 of uncultured Dehalococcoidales bacterium. GTDB lineage: Bacteria > Chloroflexota > Dehalococcoidia > Dehalococcoidales > CAYYQY01 > CAYYQY01. The sequence goes on from CAYYQY010000002.1 coordinate 61,821, forward strand.
CTTTTGTTACATAATACCGTGTAATGTTGGCCGGGAGGTGAGATATGGAGATAGGCATAGGCAAAATAAGGGGCTTACAGCAGATTGCTGATTCAGACGGTATATTGTCTATGTGCGCTATGGATCACCGCGGGTCATTACGCAGTATGATTGCCGAGGAATGTAACCGGGCAGTTGAATACTCCGAAATGGTGGGTCGTAAAATTGAACTGTGTTCCATTCTGGGCAAGCATGCCAGCGCTGTCCTTTTAGACCCCGTATTCGGTGCTGCTCAGTGTATAAGCCGTACGGCCCTGCCCCGTGATACCGGGCTTCTGGTCAGTATTGAGGCTACCGGTTATTCCGGGGGGCAGGAACAGCGTCTTACCCAGCTACTTGAAGGGTGGGGGGTTGAGAAAATTAAGCGTATGGGTGCCTCGGCAGTTAAGATACTGGTGTATTACCGTCCGGATTTGAAAGAGCTGGCCCGGCAGCAAAGGGATGTAATCAGTAAAGTGGCCAATGAATGTATCCGGTATGATATTCCTTTCCTGGTGGAGCCAAAAAGTTTCCCCGTAGGTGATGAAATCAATAATCCGGCGAAATTTGCAGCTATCAAGGAACAACTGGTCATTCAGTCGGTTGTAGATATCACAGCTCTACCCATAGATGTGCTGAAGGGTGAGTTCCCGGTAGACCTTGGACCTGAACGCAGTGAAGCCCATGCTATCGAGATCTGCCGGCAGTTAAATGATGTGTCCAGAGTGCCCTGGGTCATTCTGAGTGCCGGGGTGGACTTTGAACTTTTCTGCCGGCAGGTGGAGATTGCCTGTAAGGCTGGTGCCTCCGGTTTTTTGGGCGGGCGGGCTATCTGGCAGGAAGCCATGAATATTGATAATGAGCAGAAGAGAGTTGGATATCTGTCAACGGTGGCGGTGGACAGGCTGAAAAAGCTGATTGGCATAGCCTCCAGGTATGGTGTACCGTGGTACCGCAAGTTCGGGGGGAGTGTCGGTGAACTTGCCAAGATATCAGAATCGTGGTATAAAGAGTATTAAATTGAGACGTCCTACTATTGCTACAGTAACTCTGAACCCCAGTCTGGACATTACTATTACTGTCCATGGACTAATACTAGACGACACGAATCGGTGGTCTAATTCACGTATCTATGCTGGCGGTAAAGGTATCGCCGTATCCCGTGCCATCCATGAGATGGGTGAGCGGACGGTAGCCCACGGCTTTATTGGTGGTTCTCCTGGCAGAAACGTTGAAATCCTGCTGGATGAGGAGGGAGTCCCCTTCGCTTTAACTCCTGTTGAGCATGAAACGCGCACCAATTTTATCATTACTGACAGCAAGACCATGCAGCACACGCGGATTGATGCGCCGGGCCCCCGTATCTCCCAGAGGGAATTTGACAGGTTTCGGAGTAAACTGCGGCAAATAGACCCTAAGCCGGCACTTATTGTGGTCGGTGGCAGTGTGCCCCCCGGTGTAGCGGCCAACATCTACTATGACATGATTAAAGAAGCCAGTGATTTCGATGTAAAGTGTATCCTGGACTCTGACGGCCAGTGGCTGGAGGAGGGGATAAAAGCCAAGCCTTACCTCGTTAAGCCCAATGTTCGGGAAGCAGAGGGGCTGCTCAAGAGAGAGTTGGGTGATGAGGAGTCTATTATTGAGGCTGCCTGCGAAATCGTGGACAGGGGTGTTAAGATAGCCGTTATCTCCATGGGTAAAGAAGGCATTATCGCGGCGACTAAGGAAAAAATAGTCAAGGCATTACCTCCCGGCGTAAAGGTCAAGAGTACCGTGGGTGCCGGGGACTCGGCGGTAGCCGGGCTCAGTTTAAAACTGGCTTACAGAGAGTCTCTGATAGAGGCCTGCCGTTTGGCTGCGGCTATGGGAACGGCCGCTGTTTTAACTCCGGGCACCGAGCTTTGTCACCGGGCCGATGTGGAAAGGATACTGCCGCTGGTACAGATTTCGGAGGTAGCCACGGCAAAGCGTAGCCGGGAAGCCTTTACCCCGGTTTAAGCGGAATCTATAATATATAGCACCGGTTGGCGTTCACGCTGACAGGTGTTTTTTTATTTTGGGGATAGCTTCTTGAGCGGCGAGTTTACCCTGTATAATGCAGTCCTCGGCCAGCTGGAAATCAGCGGGACCAATATGCGCTACACGGGGTTTAATAGCTATATCGGCGTTCTTTAAACAGGACTTGGTAAGAGAGTGAGTGCCGATATAGACGGATTGCATAAGTATATGGAAGACATTAGGCTCTTTGGAGCCCCTGGTTTTATTCTGGTCTATCCAGTGCCCCCTGTCCCTTTTGGTAATATCGGGAAGCACATTTACCGCTATTATGTAGTCTGCCCCCATCTTTTTCAGGATGCTGGCCGGCACCGGGTTTACCAGCCCGCCGTCAACCAGGTATCTATCGTCTCGCTTGACCACCGTGAATATGCCGGGAATGGAGATGCTGGCTCTTACGCCGTCGATTACCAGGCCTTCATCTACTACGACTTCCTCGCCGGTCATTATGTCGGTAGCCACACAGGCAAAGGGTATGTTCAGCTCGCTGAAGCTTACACGGTTACCGATAAGTGATTTGAACCAGTCCTCTATTTTCTTACCGCCGATTAGCCCGGTTCGGGGCAGGACTAAGTCCACCAGCGGCGCCAGACGTAGCCAGCGTAGCTCCGTAGCCAGAGTCTTAAGGCGGCCCGGTGTTAGCCCACGGGCATAAAGGGCACCAACTACAGCACCGGCACTGGTGCCGGCAATCATGTCAACAGGGATGCCCTCTTTTTCCAGTACCTGGAGCACGCCGATATGGGCTATGCCGCGGGCGGCACCGCTCCCCAGGGCCAGCCCTATCTTCTTATCAGACAACTTCTCTGGTTGCCCCCGTTAAGATTATTATTTTAAGTGTTATTTATTCCAAGGAACCAGGGACGGATAGTAAACCACCGGGCGGGGTACAGGAACAGAATAATCAGGGGTAAAATAAGCATCCCGATATCCATGTACAGGGCCTGTAAAGTGGACATGTAGTAGCCCAGGAAAGAGTTTTCAATGGCTCCAAAGCAACCGCAGGGCTCTTTGGCCATACCATTAATGGTTAGGCTATTATTGAAGATAAAAGCGGCGATAAGCACTATAGAGCCGCTGGCGGCTATCCTGGCTAAGATTCCGGTTACCAATAAGGCACCAGCGACGATTTCTATGGTAGGTAGCCAGAAAATAATTGTCTTAAGTAAGACAGGCGTGAGAAACATCTCGGCGGGCAGGGCGATAACCAGCCCTTCACTCTGCTCCGGTAGCTTCCCTGAGCCCGCGGTGATAAAAATAGCCCCCAGAATGATACAGGCGGCTACCCCCAGCCAGAATCTAAAGCCACGTCTTTTTAATCCCACAGTTCCTCTATGTATTTTGTCGGTTGTTCCCGAAGCTTACCGTAACCGCCCGTCATATAATCCCCGTAGGAAGCGGCTGAACCCCATTCGCGGGGCTGGAAGGGTACCGGCATGGGCACCGCATGGCCGAAAATCAGTGCCTGCTGTTTGGGTGCCAGCCGGCTCAGCACGGCTTTAAGCTCGTTTTTACCCGGCGTTCCGGCCAGCACGCTGTCAATATCTCTTTCGTTGTCCAGGAGGCAGGTAATCTTGGTTCCCATCTGGGACATAATCTCCTCGTCTATGCTGCTGGGACGCTGGTCAATCACAAGCAGGGTGGCGTTATACTTTCTCATTTCACGGGCAATCGTGCCGAAGATAGTCCTGCCGGCAACCTCGGGGTTAAGGAACTTATGGGCTTCCTCAATGGTTATCACCAGAGGTCGGGGTGGCTCGCTGTTTTCCCCCATTGCCTTTTCTGTTCTCTCCTGATACCGTGCATATATGCGGCGGGTAAGCATGTTGGCTACCAGTAAATAGGAAGTGATATCCCGGTGGCGGCCGAACTCCAGGACCACGTTTATACCACGGTCCAGTTTCTCCAGCACGGAGTTAACGGCATCGGACGGGCCTTCGGCATCCCTGGCAGCTTCTTGTATAAAGGGCAGCCGGGCGATGGTAGCCAGCCCCCGCTGCAGGTTTTGGAAGGTGCTCTCGTGTATATTCATCTCTTTTAATAATTCGTCTCTTTCCGTGCCGGAATCTTTTAGCTGCAGGGTGTTCTTGAGCCAGTTTCTGCCAAATCTCTTACGCAACTGGTAAACCGCTTCCACGGCGGGTTCGGTGAGGTTTAGTGTTTGACGCAGCAGTACCATGTCCTCGGGAACGATTTCGTCGTAGCCTATTCTGACCACGCAGTCAACACTTACTCCCCGGTGCCGTGAGTTTTCCTCGTCAAGGGTAAAGACAGCCACCTTTTCCGGGAAAAGCTGCTTGAGCGCTTGCACCTTGTATCCTGATTCGCTGCTTCCTTCCCAGCCGTACTCGTTGTGCATATCAAAGATAAGGTTTACCGCCTTGCTCTTCTGCAGCATGCCAGCCAGTAGAATACGGGTCAGGAAGGTCTTGCCGGTGCCGCTTTTACCGAAAATACCGTTGGAACGTGTTACCAGCTTCTCCAGGTCAAGGCAGAGCTTGGTCTCCATGTCCAGCGGGTTGCCGATATGAAATCTCTGCTCGTCCTCTTTACCAAAGACAAGCTCTATATCCCGTTCCGTGGCTATGTTGACTGCTGAGAAATGGCCTGGTACTGTCTTCACCGGCTGGGGACCATCAAGCAGGGTACTCACATCACTGCCAATGGTAAGCATCGGCAGGACATGGACTATACCGTAGGTGCTGGTGCCGACGAGAACCTCGGCGGTGAAGGGATCAGAGGTGTCGGGCGGGGTAATGGTAAGTTTCGGGTCGGTAACAGCCAGGCTGATATCGGTAATCATGCCAAAAAAGCGCTGTTTTTGCCCTTCGATGGTTACGTAACGCCCGACGGTAACGTCTTCTATGGAAGCCCGGCTATCAAGCCGTATCTCCATCCCTTTGGCCAGCGAGCCAGCGACAACGATGCCCAGGCGGTACTCCTCCTGGTTCATTGCCTTATCCCTCCCAGGATAGTCCTGAGCTGGTCATATTGACTGCCGAGCAGCACGGCCAGCTCTTTGCCGGCGGCTACCAGAAAGGCACGGCGGTCCTCATGGGCCTGGCTTATATAGCGAAGCGAGGCAGCGACCAGCTCGTTCGGGGGCAAGGGTAAGTGTGTATTTATCAGTATATTGAGAAAATTAAGGGAGCTACTGAACTCCCGGGTCTCTTCTTGGGAGCACAGGTGGACAAAGCCGTGTATGTGTGCTGGCACCGGCGGCAGATAGTGATAGACGCTATTATCCTGACGGTAGCCAGTAACCAGGGCGGTAAAATCACTGCACAGCAGCTCCTTAAGCTGCGGGCTGGAGCTATAGATTGCTTCCTCGCTGGTCTCGTTCTTGCCGCGGGCTATAGCGCGCCGCCCCGGATCAATACTGCCGGTAGTGGCGTTATAGACTATTCCGTAAAGTTCGAGCGGTGCGGCTTTCGTCTTGACCAGGCTGCCGAAGGGTGGTAGCTCGAAAAGCTCGTAGCACTGGGCGGTAAAAACGGTAGTGCTCGCCTCAATAACCTCACCTACTCTTTGTCCTTCTTTCATGGCTAAGTCTCTGTCTCTTCTCTGTCAGCTGTTATAAATCCTTGCTGCCCTCAGTCCCAGTGTATTTTTATATCGTTAACGATGCCCGGGGGTTCAAACCAGCTATGGCCTAGGTCTTTACCACTCTCTTCCAGGGCTGTTCTTTTATCATCCAGGCTTGCTTCCCAGGCTTCAATTTTAACCAGTTCGGTTGAGTCTTTACGGAAAGACTTGCCGCGGACCTCTTCGTTGTAGGCCATTACCTCCTGGTTATACTCATTAAGCAATTTATTGCGCTCATGCCAGGTTGCTTTGTACTGTTCATAGTAGGCATATGTCTGCGATTTAGCTTTGGTTATGTCTATGAGACCGTATTCTTTGCCCGTCTCTAAATAGGCCAATGTATCGTAGTTAAAACCGTTATTAAGCCCCAGGGCAGTGGCCTCTTGTATTTTCGATTCTACTAAAGCCAGGGAAGCCGGGTTCATTTTTTCCTCCAGAGAGTCGCCGGTGCAATCAATGTAAATCAGGCCCTTATCCGTAGTCTCAAAAGCATTCAGGGCGTGTCCCTCGCTTGTCCCGGCGAATTTTATGCTTACCCAGGCAGCCCTGATGCCGGCTGCTTCGGCGTTATTATGGACATCCTCGGCGAAATCACTGCACACGTAGCTTTGCGCAACATAGGTATTGGCATCTGTCCTGTCCTTAATGATGAAATCCAGAAGCTCGGCATAGGTGGGGTTATGGGCATCGGGATTGTTTATTAACTGAATCGGGTTACCGTCTCCGCCGATTTCAATTATACCGTCATTGTAAATTTCCTCCGTGACTATACTGCAGCCGGCAATCAGACTGGCGAGACACAGCAGTATCCCGAGAACATAGTACGAATGCCGGATAAGCTTGCCGCTCACTTAAAAAAACTCTCCGCTGTCTTTTCTATATAGTAAGTTGTTATATCCACCTTGTCCTCTTGCTCAGACTCTTGGCAGAGCCGGTGCCGGCTATATTTTCTCTAGCCAGGACTGATTCCACCAGTTGCCAGAAGGCGGTCCTGTCCGCTTCGGTTACGACTGCCTTTTCATGGGCTTCCATCAGGGCTACCGGATAGCCATGACCACGGCGGCACTGGTCTGAAATTAGCGCGTGGGCCAGGTTAAGCAGGCTGTCGCTGGTGGCTACCCAGCCCGGTATCTCAATCCGGGCGATTTCACTGTCATCTACTTTAAAGTAGAAAAAATAAACCTGGTGGTACCCATAGTGCTTGATAACGGTAGAAGACTGGCTGGCAAATATGTCTGATCTTTCATTCGGGCCCAGCAGCGCCCGGAACAGGTCCTGGTCACGTATACCGGCCAGCGCATCGCATTCCCTTGTGGTGCAGTTTGAGCAGTAGCGGTCGGTATCTACTATTTCCTTGGGGCACAGGGCCACCCGCAGGGTATTTACTACATCGGTACCGCGTGGCGAGCTGATATACCCGCCAAGGGTAATCTGCCTGCTTTTATTAAGACTATTAATTTGTTCCAGACTGTGCAGAAATCCCTGCTCCAGCAGTGCCCGGGTAACGAACTCCGGGTAAGCCTCCAGGCTCCACAGGATTAGCGAGCCGTCAACCAGAGCCAGGCTTTTACTGTCAGGCGGTAGCTCCGCAGCCAGTCTGGCCAGCTCTCCACACTCGTCCACGCTGCGCTTGATGTTGAGCAGGGCACCTTCAATGGGTTGCTCGCGGTTTTTACTACCCTCGGCCCTGATGGTTAAGTCTTCATCGTCAAAGTAAAGGCGCGGCGAGTTATCCAGGGTAGCACCGGGGCTGCTACCGTACTGGATACTTGATGAGCCGGTATTAATCAGAAAACATCTTGTCGACCGGTGCCGGTCAACATCAATCTGAGAGCCGTCAGCGGCCACCACGGTGAAGTTTTGGGGAGGGGGCGGGGCATGGTATCGCTCATCCAGACCGTTTACCAGGCCGGCTACCAGCCAGGTAGTTTTACTGGCGGTAATCTTATGCTTTAGCCCGGGTATGTCCTTAGCCCGGGCGTGGAGGGTATCCAGCGCATAATGTAACCGTGTGTCTTGCTCGTTACGGCCAGCCTTGAGGCTGGATATCATCCCTGTCACCTGCGTAGCTACTTTAGTTAAGTCCAGCGACATCTCTATTTTAGTCCTTCTTGATAGTAAGTTTATGGCCTAGGCCATAAATAGGATACGCCCGCAATTACTGCACTGTACCAGTTTATGGGTCCTGACCTGCTGTAAATGAGCCGCGGAGAGAGAGATATGACATCCCTGGCAGATTCCCTGCTCCACCCTGGCTACGGCGTTGCCCCTCTGCTTTTTGAGTTTACTGTATATTTCAAGTGTCTCCTGGTCTATGCCGTCGGATATTGTTTTACGCTCCTTGCCCAACTGGGCAAGAGTTAGCTTGAGCTTTTCTATCTCACCGGATAGTCTCTGCTGCTCGCCTTGCCATTCAGTTTCCAGCTTTTTTAGTTTGCTTCCGGTTTCGGCTATGCTGGACTCGGTCTCTTCCGTTTGTTCCATTATCTCCAGAGCTTTGTCCTCAAGCTGACTGCGCCGGGAACTGAATCCCCCCACTTCATGCTGGAGGCTGGCCAGTTCCTTGGGGTTAACTATATGGCCACCGTATAGCTTTTTTCCGGCATCGGTGATTTTGGTTGTCAGGTCGTCTATATCCCATTCCAGGGAGTGCTGTTGTCGCTTGAGTTCCTCAAGGTGCGCCGACCCCGATGCTAATTTACTCCGGGTCTTATTAATCTGCGCACTCTCTCCAAGCTGACCGGTGGCCTGTTTTAGGGCTTTTTCGCTGGTTTCAATTTGAAGGTCAAGCTCTGATAGATAGTAAAGCTGACTGGCAACACTCATTCATTCACCGATTGTATTTATAATTATAGGCTATTTTATACCAGCTACCAGACAATATCAATTTATCACCGTAAAAAGGTGACAAAATGGTGTTGTCATAACAGAACAAATGTGCTACTATCTACAGCACACATGGCGGCGGGAGGGCTATGGGATTATTGAGATCAGCTATTGAAAGCCGGAGATGGGGCTTGGCCGCTCATACTATAGTTCTGGCTGCTGTCAAGCTACTTAACGATGGAGAAAGACCAGATGGTCACAGAAGGAAAAAAGAAACGGGGAGCTCCCAAGGGCAACCAGAACGCCAGAAAGCACGGTTTCTATTCGAAGGTGCTGGATGAGGCGGAACAGCTTGATTTTGAGCAGGCCTGCGGGGTTGACGGTATGGATGACGAGATTGCCCTGCTGAGGGTAAAGATTAAGTCCATTCTTACTTATGACCCGGAGAACGTCAAACTGATTATGCAGGCCACCAATATACTGGCCAGGCTTATCAAGACAAAATATAACATCTCCAAGGATCAGAAGAAGGGGCTAAAAGAGGCGATAGGTAATGTGCTGCGGGATGTGGCTTTGCCACTGGGTATTGGTATCGGGACGGCTATTAAGTAGTGAGCCGTTATTTAAATGACATGGATGAAGAGGTATGAATTGGCAAAGGTAGCACAAACGTCGCTGAACAGGTTGCGCTGCTACCAGCGTGAGATAGCCATGGCGATACTGGACAGTATCTTTGGCCGGAAGGGGCTGACCTTTTCCGTGGAGATAGCGCGGCAGGGAGGCAAGAATGAACTGTCCGCCCAGCTTGAACTGTTGCTGCTGACTCTCTATATGGCGGAGCCGGTAAATCTGGTAAAATGCTCACCGACCTTCAAGCCACAGACAGTAATCTCTATGCTGCGGCTGAAAGACAGGTTGAACGATGCCGGATTTAACGGCATATGGGCAAACGAGCTGGGTTACATAGTTCGTCTGGGGAATGCCCGAACGATATTCCTATCCGCCGACGAGACGGCTAGCGTGGTGGGTAATACTGCCCATGTTCTGCTGGAAGTGGATGAAGCGCAGGATGTGGGTAAGGAAAAATACACCAAGGAATTCAAGCCGATGGGGGCGACTACCAATACCACTACTGTACTGTACGGCACTACCTGGGACGATTCCACGTTGCTTGAGGAGGTAAAGCAGACCAATCTGGAAATGGAAAGAAAAGACGGTATTAAACGTCATTTCCGGTATGATTGGGAGGCAGTAGCCCGGGAAAATCCCTATTACCGGGCTTATGTTGAGGCGGAAAAGGAGCGCCTGGGGGAGGACCATGCGCTATTCTTGACCCAGTATCGTTTACTGCCTATCCGGGGCGGCGGCGGCTTTTTATCCGCCCAGCAGAGAGCCCAGCTTCAGGGGGAGCATGCCCGCTGTCACAGGCCGCAAGCGGGTAGAGTATATATAGCCGGTATAGACCTGGCGGGCGAGGCTGAGGCGGGCGAAGGAGCGCACTTAAGAGCCCTGAAACCGCTTAAGGATTCTACCGTGGTTACTATCGGTGAACTGGACTTTGCCGCAGATGACGGCTATAAACTGCCGCGGGTGCGTGTTGTTGAGCATTACTGGTGGACAGGCACCAAGCATACCGAGCTCTACCGGCAACTCGTGGATATACTGAAAAACGTATGGCACTGCCGTAAAGTAGTGGTGGATGCCAGCGGCATCGGTCAGCCGGTCTGCTCTTTTTTAAGGCAGTCGCTGGGCTCAAAGGTGGTGCCGTATACTTTCACCGCTCAATCAAAGTCCCAACTGGGCTTTAATCTACTGGCAGCCATTAACTCCGGCCGGCTGAAAATGTATGCGGGGGACGGGTCCGGCGAGTACCAGGAGTTCTGGTTTGAAATGGAAAGAGCGAAGAGCCAGTACCGGCCAAGCCAGACCATGAATTTTTATGTTGACCCGTCAGCGGGGCATGACGATTTTCTGATGAGCCTGGCGCTGGTGGTAGAGGCGGCCGGCCAGTATAACCCCAGGGGGGCGAGGGGGAGCCAGAACAGGTGAAACAGGTTGCCACCAATCCTATCTAGTAAGAAGCCCCTGTTCTCAGCGAGAACAGGGGCTAACGTACCGGGTTATGGAAAATGTCTAGTAATATGCCGTTCTTCTGCCCAGCCAGAAACCGACGACACCGAGCAGTATGGCCACCAGACCAAAGATAATATAGATACCCCAGCTGGGTAGCGAGAACAGGAAGCCAACATAGAACGATGCCGGGGTGGACCAGTCACTCGCATTAGAGGCACCGTCCACGGACCTTACCTGCCAGTAATACGGCTCGTCCTTGCTTGTTGACTCCAGTTTCTCCTCTTCGGTAAGCAGGTATTCCGATACCGTCAAGTCCTTTTTCTGCAGTAAGACATTGGTAAAATTGGAGTCGGTGCCAACTTGAAGAGTGTAGGTAAGGCCGCTCGGGTCGTCAGGAACATCCTCCCAGTCAAAGAGTGCCAGGCTCTTTGATTTGGTAGCATCTTCCGGCAGCAGCGGCACCGGTGTTGCCGGGGCCTGCGACTCCATAATAAAGGTGAATTGCTTGGTGGTATGACCGTCAGTAACGGTCAGGACGTGGGTGCCGGCAGCGCTCGTTGGAATGGTAACCATAATTGAGAAAGCACCGTTACCATCCGTAGTAACGTTGGCCAGTGCCACTGAGTTAGAAGCGTAACTGACCGTAACGGTGGCATTGGGTTTGAAACCGGTACCGGTGATGGTGATCTCCATGCCCACGTGACCCGGTGCGGCCGCCGTCGTGGTCTGACTTATGGTGGCATCGGCGGTGGCTGTAAAGTTGGTGCTGGCACTGTAGGTGCCGTCGCTGGCTTCTATCAGGTAGGTGCCGGCGAGACCGGCTGATACATTAAAAGTAGCGGTGAAGATGCCCTTATCATCGGTACGGATGGAGGAGGGGCTGGTACTGACAGAAACGCCGTTATATTTGATAGAGACCGTCTTATAACCTCTGAATCCGGAGCCGCTGACCGTTACCGTAGTGCCTGAAGAACCGGTAGTAGGCGTGATGGATATCTTCTCACCAATGGTATAGCCAAAAGCAGCCGAGTTATAGCCGGTATCCTGTGCCTTTATCGTGTGGCTGCCCCTTGAACTTGAGGGTATGATGAAGCTGGTTATGGTAAAACTGCCGTTGGCGTCGGTAGTGGAGGTGCTGGTGCTTACACTTACATCGTCCCAGAAGAAAGTGATTGCAGAACTGGCGGCAAAACCGGAGCCGTTAATATTAACCTGATCGCCGACGGCTCCCGAAGCCGGTTCAATGATTATTCTCTGCAGGACGGTAAACGTAGATGTGGCGTAATTGGCACTCCCGTCTTGCGCTTTTATGGTATGGCTGCCCTTTGTGTCCGCCGGAATGGTTAAACTGGCGCTGGCAAAGCTGCCGATAGTGTTGGTGATGGTGGAGGTAGCCGTAATATTAACGTTATCCAGATAGAAGGTAACGATTGAGCTGGGAGCGAAACCTTTGCCGCTGATGGTAACTGTACTGCTGACATAGCCCGATGAAGGACTTAATGTAATCTGCGGTGTTACCGTGAAATAAGTGGTATAGCTGGCGCTGGTAGCCGTTGCCTTAACCGAATACTGGGCCTTGGGGCATTCCGGGATATAGAAAGTTGTGTAAAGAGCGCCGCCAGGGCCGACCGTGCCGGTGGCTACTACCTGGGTAAAGCCAATCTTAAAAAAGGTAATGGTAAAGGCTTCACCTGCGATAAATCCTGACCCGTTGACAGTTACCAGAGAACCTACCTGCCCCGAAGCCGGTGAGCACGACACTGATACCGCTGCCAGGACCGGAGTAGCCGGTAGAGCGAGTACCAGGAGTGATAGGGTAATAATGATAACCATCGTCCTGAAAATACTACTACGTTTCATCTGCTGATCCTCCGCCTCTACATAATATAATAAATCTTTATTTAAGAATGCCTATCTGGGCAATCTTTACTTTATTAACCGTCTCCTGGCGCCGCGCGTGGGTACGTATGTCCCCGCAAAATTATCCAGAATGTCTCGGCTAATAACCCAGGTGTTATGTACCTTGACTGCCGGTAAGTCTCCTTGCCGACAAAGCCTCTTTACCGTCTCCGGGTGAATTTTGAGGCGGCGACTGGCTTCTAATGCGTTAACGTAATTATCCCACGGTTTCATTATCAATATTAATATTGTTTTATTAAAACAATATTACAATCAATATCCCCGTGTTGTCAATAGCCAAAAAAGCTATATAGAGTGACAAAATCCTGTTGACTGTATTAGAACAATCGTGCTAGTATTGCCCCGAATTGAAGTTTTTGAGAGGGATTATGGAGATGGAACAAGAGTTGATATCGGCTGAGAGGTTTCAGGTGTCTGGTTCCCTGGATGCGGCAGTGGAGACAGATTTACCGCCGGAGTATTGCCGCTATACGGATATGGGCTGTAATGTGGCTACGGCGTATCTGGGTCACCAGTCGCTCTGCGCTGAGTGTCCCTTCTCCGAGTGCATATTCGAGGAGCCGGGAGGCAGACAGCACTTGTTAAAGGAGCTACGCAACGAAGAAATAATAAAAAAATTCAAGACTGAGGGCAGGAGTATTAAAGAACTGGCGGTTAGTTTTAACGTCAGTATAAGAACAATACAGAGAGTATTAAAGAGGGTGGGAAATGAATGAAAGTTCTATTGTAACACAGCTGGAACAGATTGACCTGGAACGGATAAAGGGCTATCAGGCGTTATTAGATTTCTACCATGGCTACCACTGGGAAGGCAGAGAGAGATGGGGTGAGAAGAGACTGACCTTTAACTATGCCCGGGTCTTTGTAGATAAGATTACGTCCTACTTAATGTCCAGTGTAAACTTCGCCGTAGACCCGGTAGAGGATTCGGACGAGGCGAGGGTAAAGGCTCAGGAGGCAGAAGCGGCACTTTACCGCATATATGAGGATAACCACCTGGAGCAACTTGATCTGGAGACTGAGATTGATTGTGCCGTCCTGGGTGATGCCTGTTACAAGGTTATCTGGGATAACGAGTCAAGAAGGGTCAGGGTGACCGCTCCCGATATTCAGGGTATCTATGCCTGGTGGCTGGGAGATGATACCTCGCGGGTGTGGAGATTAGCCTCTAAATACAGTCTATCCGCGGAAGAGGCCGAGTTGCTATATGGGCTCAAAACCAGAAACAAGGCTGCTTCTGTCGTTGAGCTGTGGACAGACCGGGAGTTTGAGCTTTATATGGACAGTAACCTGATAGAGAAGAAGCCCAATCCCTACGGTTTCATCCCCTTCGTGGTTTATCCCAACCTGCGTGAACCCAAGAAATTCTGGGGAGTCGCCGACCTGCCCCAGATTATGGAAAGCCAGCGGGAGCTAAACCGGGCCATGAGCCAGCTATCCAGGATACTGGAGCTTTCCGGTAATCCCATAGCCGTGCTGGAGAATGTGGAAGAGTCATCGGATATAGCCGTTAGACCCGGAGCGGTGTGGAACATTCCGGAAGATGCTAAAGCCTATCTGCTTGACCTGCTGCAGGGCGGCGGGCTCAAGCTCCACATAGACTATATCAATCTGCTCTACCGCAGCCTGCATGATGTATCGGAGTCCCCCCGCGCTGCCTTCGGCGGGACGGAGAGAGATTTATCCGGAGTCGCCCTGGAGATGGAACTGCACCCGCTGCTGCAGAAGGTAAGACGGAAAAGAATTGTCCGGAGCGCCGTATATAACCGCCGCAACAGGCTGATTCTAAGATTGCTCAAGCAGTTTGAGGGTAAGGATTTCGGGAATAACCGGTTGCGGGTGATATGGGGGCCGGTACTGCCTCAGGACATGACGCGGCTGGTTTCCAGTGAGCAGATACTGGTACAGAGTGGTGTTCATTCCCGGCGAAGAGCTATGGATGAGCTGGGGGTTGAGGATCCGGAGAAGGAATTTAACAGGTGGCTTGAGGAGAGAGAGTTAATCCTCAGGATGAATAAAGGCCTTAACAACAGGTCTAACCGGGGCGTGTCGAGAGAGAGGGCTATAGAACCCGGGGAAGAGAATGTTGGGGAATAAGCCAAAGGGGGTTTTTACCGTGACAGATGATGATGTATCCCGTGACCCGGTACTATCAGAGGCTCAGGAAGATGAGCCGGTGCCAGATGGCAGTGAGGTGTCATTGGAACTGGAGCAGGCAAGGGCGAGAGTTATGGAACTTGAAAACTTACTTGCTCAGCAGGATGAGGAACTGGCTCAGGCCATTACAAGGATTGCCGAGCTTGAGAAGACGGTAGCCAGTCTGGACGAGAGACTGGCCCAGGCAGTTACAAGCTATAAGGCTCTGGTAATCAAATCAAATCCAGAGGTATTTGAGGAACTGGTAAGCGGGGACAGTATCCAGGCAGTTGATGCCGCTCTGGAAAAAGCGAGGCATATTGTAGGTAAGGTGCGTAAGGGTCTGGAGAGCGAGATGACCGCGGCAAGAGTACCTGCCGGCGCTCCGCAAAGGCACCCGGTTGACCTGTCGGTCCTTTCGCCGCGAGAAAAAATTAAATATGGAATAGGAGGTAGTAGATAATGGCTTTAACATTAGCTGAGGCCAGCAAACTATCTAACGATGTGCTACTGCAGGGTGTGGTAGAGACAATTATTAAGGATTCACCGGTACTCCAGCAGCTTCCCTTCATCGAAATCGTAGGCAATGGTTTGACCTACAACCGGGAGAATACGTTACCCAGCATCGATTTCTACGACGTCGGTGATACCTGGGTGGAATCAACCCCGACATTTGAGCAGAAGACGGCACAGCTGAAGATTATGGGCGGTGACGCTGACGTTGATAACTTCATCAAATCTACCCGTAGCAACGTGCAGGACCTGGAGAGTGCCATTATTGAGCTCAAGGCCAAGGCGCTCAAGGATAAATTCGAGGAGACCTTTATCTACGGCGATGCTACGGCCAATCCCAAGCAGTATGATGGCATAAGAAAGCTCATTGACACCGGCGCCGCCAGCGAGCAGGTAATAGCCATGGGGGCTACCGGAGCCACCCTAACCCTGTCCAAACTGGACGAGCTGATTGATGCGGTAAAGGGGGGTAAGCCAACTACGCTACTGATGAGCCGGCGCTCCCGGAGGAAGATTAACGCCCTGGTACGAGCGTCCGGCGGGATGATGGAGAGTGACCGGGACAGGTGGGGCAATTTCGTCCAGTTCTGGGATGGTGTCCCCATAGGTGTCAGTGACTGGATTCTGGATACCCATACCGTGGATGCCAGTCTGGAGACTGCCACTACCGGTGGTGATTGCTCGGTCGTCTATGCCGTTCAGTTAGGTGAAGGTGCCCTTTGTGGCTTAACCAGCCCCGGACACATTACCGTGGAGCCCGTCGGCTCTCTGGAGACCAAGGACGCCAGCCGGACCCGGGTTAAATGGTACGTGTCCCTGGCTTTATTCAGCTCGGTAAAGAGCGCGGCTCTCATCGGCGTTAAGGACTAAATCTTTTTAAGGAGTTATACGATGGCATTCTCAGATCCAGGCAAGGGAAGGATTATAGAACAGGGGGAAGGACTGGTCAGGATAACGCTGGTCGAAGATGTGGTAGCGGGAGATATTCTGGGCTACAGCTCGGGTTGGAAGAAGGCGCTGGCCACGGTGGGCACTGCTATTCAGGGCAGGCTGGTAGCCGGTGAAGACGGTGCGAGTGGTGACGTGATAACTGCCTATCGCCGGGCGGTAGCCAGCGGTTACTCCGGGGGGATAGCCGGTAATGCGGTCTATGCCGCCGAGGGAACGGACAGCGGCAAGATTACCGAGACCAGGCCGACTACTACCGGAGATTGCGACACTATCGCTGGCTATATGGTTTCAGCTACGGTAGCTGCGCTGGAGCCGGGCTCACGAACAGATTCAATTGCTTAAAAAGTTGTGGGGGGAGGGGTTGCCCCTCCTCCTGGAGGTGCGTAAATGGCAGAGATTTATAACACACAGCCGAAACTGCATAGAAGCGGTATTACCGCTGCGGATAGTGCCGACCCGGCTGATACCTCTGGCGCTATTGACACCAAGGGGTATGAAAAGTGTCGGTTTGACGTAACGCTTTCCGGCACCGGTTTTACCAGCCTGGAAGTACAGGCCCTCTTCTGGAACCCGAGACAGGAAACGTGGTTCAGCGGCGGGCTCAGGACCTTTACCGCTGCCGGGAAGCATGCCCTGATGGTCGATTGCAGGGGGGCTATCGTATTTCTGAAGGTAACCGCTTTCTCGGGGACCAGTTTCTCGCTGTCGATAGACTACGTTTTAAGCTAGGAGGGTTAAGCATGCTTAAATTAGCTGGGGAGAATGAAAACACTCTGGAGAGAATTGAGATTATCAGCTATAACCCGGCCAGCCAGGATACCGGGGATTTGGAGGCGAGCACCAGCACTATTACGGCTACGGCGGAAGCCTCGGGCACAGTCAATGCCGATTACAGTGACGCGCTCACCCTGGCTATGCCCGGAGACAGCCGGCTAGAGGTAAAGAGTATATGTGCCCGTCTGCTGGTAACCGTTGATTCCATTACTGCGGGACATCTCTATTGCCGGGTGTACGTGGATGCCCAGGATACCGACCACAGGTTGCTGGACTGTGACTTTACCGGTACCGGCGACCAGGTGAACCATACGAACAAGACGAGCGGCACTTTGTTCACTTTGCTCACCGACGGCGAGGCCCATACGCTCTATTTCTTCTTCTGGGTAGATGCCGATAGCGCCGTCATAAGTCAGGTCAAGCTCCGCGAGGCTGTGGGATGTGACGGTACCGCCGAGACCGAGATAATGCGGTTGAACCATACGGGGCTGGTGTTGCTCAACTTCTATTCCGAGCGCTGGGGCAGCGGTACACCGAAAGTCAGGTACCGGGTGGCTCCCGGCAATTTATGGTCTACGGTTATCTTTGAGCAGAATGTTGCCAATACCTTTAGCAAGATTTACCAGCCGGCATTAATACATGATTACCTGAAAATATCCATGGAGGGGAGTGTAGCCACCGATATATGCTACTTCCCTGAGATAGTAGCCATATTAAGGAGTGAACAATGAACCTTGTAGAGCTTTATGCAGAGACGCCCGTAGCCAGGCACGGCGATATCAGGGTGGTCGCGGAAAGAGTGTTTGTTAAGGATGATGAGGGTAACGTTGACGAATATATTAAGGATGGCCAGGGTGAGCTGTGGCTGGTCCATTCCGATAAGGAACTGAAGGCGGATATTAAGGCTATCAAGAATAAGCTGGGAGCTTAGGCGGCCAGGTATCGTGAATATATTGAGGGGGTGAGGCAAATATGAATCTAGCCGATATGAGAACCATTGTCCGGCGCGAGCTCAAAGATGAGGATGCAGATAACTACCGCTGGACCAATGACGAGATGGACAGGCACATCGCCCGTGCGGTAAAGGAGTTTTCTGAAGCTATACCTTACGAGCAGAAGGTGACCAAGGCGACTACGGCTAATTCCAGGGAACTGGATATATCCAGCCTGTCAGACAGAGTCATGGTGGCGGTGGTGGAATACCCGGTGGGCGAGTTTCCTATGCGCTACCAGCGGTTCAGCCTGTGGGGTGATACCCTGACGCTGCTCGGCAGCGACGTCCCGGATGGCTCCAATGCCTGCATCTACTACGGCAAGCTACATACCCTTGCTGTTTCCAGCTCAACTATTCCCGCGGAGTTTGAGGAGCTTGTTGCCCTCGGTGCCGGGGGTTATGCTGCCTACGAGTGGGCAGCATATGCCACCAACCGGGTTAATGCCGGCGGCAGCGATACCACCGGCGAGTTTCTCAAGTGGGGTAGAGATAAGCTTGAGCAGTTCAGGGCGGCGCTCAGGCGGCTGGGCAGAAGAAACCGGGTCAGAGCCGGTTCACTCTACAGGCCGTACTATCCGGCGGTATCTCAAACAACTGATTACGGGCCTTAGCATCAGGTATATCCGTAATGGGATATCCCCTCTCCGGCGCAGGGGAGGGGGGCTTAAAAGGGGGTTTACATGAGTGTAAAAGAAGGACTATCCGGCAGCGTAGAGGGCTTACCCGTGGCTGCTTTTGCCATTGCTGGCAATAGAGATAACCGTGAGACGTGGCAGCTACCCCATCACGGGCGCAGTATCACCAGGGCGCTAAAGGGCAAGCTTGATATAGAGCGGACGGTTGACTGGCAGCAGTTGATGACCGCGGTAGAGACCCTGGCGTACGCCGGCCGTAGTCGGTGGCAGGTTACTGATGCCGGTCCAGGGGCTATTATCGAAGCTGCCAGGCATCTGGCCGGTCACTACCACGCTGCCGGTAAACCGCTACCCGATATACTGGCGGCGCTGGTGTAGGCGTGATGGAGAAGTGATGGAGAAGTGGGCAGATTTTATTAAGAGCCTGGTCAGACCAGTTATCATTATCTACGGCGTATGTATTGTGAGCGGTATTGAAGTGCCCTGTCTACTATCCGGTCTAATCTCGGCGGTTACTATCGAGTACTTTGGCGAGAGGGCATTAAGAGGTTAAGAGGAAAATGATAGGCAGATTATATAAAGCTCCATGGTCAAGAGTAGGGGGCAGACCCTGGACTTATATCATCCGGGACAGCCAGACGGCTTATCCCCTATTATGGCTGCTACTTTTTGGCACACCGGGTATGGTAATCGGTCACCTGTTCTGGTGAGTCAGGGGTTATCTCGTTTCATGCCGTGACTATTAATCGAGAGGGTGTTTGTCATGAGAACTTTATCATCAACATTGCTGGCGGCACAGCGGTCTTCCAGCCGTATCCCATATATCAAAGTAGAAGCGCTAAACAAAACCGGCGGTGTGGTCAGATATAAATGGGAAAGGCTTTATAGCGGGTCTGAAGACGACTATTTTCACGCGGTTACCATGCCCGCGGATGGTTCACTGGTGAGGGTCAGGATTACTCCCCCGGCGGACTCCCGTAAGCTGTACCGCCAGCGGGTAGCCAGTCCGGGTTCCGGCTCGGATTTCAGTCAGTGGACCTACTGTAACCAGTATAATGCCGTTGTCGTGGCGGCATGCTCTCTCGGGACGGAAGTCTCCATTTTCTGGATAAGAAGCAGCCGGGAGATTTACCAGATGAAGAGCACGGACTATGGTGCCAGCTGGGGTAGCCCGGCCCTCATCGGCTATACGGCTACTACCGGCATAAACGGTGTAGCCGCTGCCTACAAGACCGGCGGTGATATCGCTCTTTTCTTTGCCGACCAGGCAACTCTCTACGTGATGAAATATTTGGGGGGGAGCTGGGGGAGCAGGGTTGCCTGGGGTAAGTCCACCGGTAATTTGTCGGGGGTGTCTACAATCTATGACGATGACTGGAATGTCCTGGTTACCGGGCAGGACTCCGATGATAACTTCAAGCTGTGGTCAGTCATCTATGGTGACGGCGGCGACGTTACCGCCGGCAGCTGGTCGGAGCTAAAGGAGCTCGCTTCGGCGCCTTCAGACGGTGATTTCGAGTTCCACGGGGTCTTTCTGGACAAACCGGATGTCTACCGGACTTTCTTCATTGAGAAGTTCACCGGCACCGAGGCTTCCAACCGGCCTTTCTGGATGCACACTGTCCCTGGCGGTAGTTTTTCAGATAACCTGTGGCGTGAGCCGGTGCCGTTCAATCTGGAAAGTGACTACGGGCTGGCCATGGCTCATCACGGCGATTACGGCTGGCTTACGGCGCCCTGCGGTGTCTGGCGGGCGTTGCTAACTCAGCAGAGCCTTGATTTAACGGGTGACGTGCTTTCCGTTCGTGAAGATATTGAAGAGAGGCAGGGGCGGCTCACCGTTGAGCTACGCAATGATGATGGCCGGTATGCCTCGCCGGGTAGTGGCAGTCTGGCCGCGCTGGATATTGGCTGTCAGCTGGCGTTCGCCCCGGGCTACCAGACCTCTGCCGGAAATGAAGTTAGCTCCGGGCAGTCGTTTACTCTTGATGCTTATGAATACAAAAGCTCGGGTAAAAAGGCAGCATTTACGTTATACGCCTCGGATGCCTGGAGCCTTATTGAGCAGTGGCAGGCCAGACACCAGTTCCGCTGGAATAAAACAGGTGATGACATGAACGTTAAGGATATCCTGAGCTTTGTCCTGGCGAGAGCTGGCGTCGGTTGTGAGGTGAAGTCCCAGTCATCGGTGATAACCGGGTACTATCCCGATTTTACTGTTCATCCCGGTAACCTTGGCACGGTGGTGGTAAGCCGGCTGCTAAATATTGTTCCCGATGTCCTCTTTGTTGAAGGCATGAAGGCCTATCTGGTAAATCCGCAGTCTACAGATAGCTCGGTCTACAGCTATGGCACGACCCATGCCATCCTGGAGGGAAAATACGGGGTAGCCGCCGCAGAGTATAACCGCGTTGAGGTTGAAGGCTATGACCCGGCTGAGGATGAACCGGTTATCGTTAACTCGTTTAACTGGGACGAAATAGGTAGACTCCATGACAGGCTGAAGCGGGTTGAGGACAGAAACCTGGGTTCTGTAGCCGCAGCCGGGGCGCGCGGCCAGGCTCATTTGAGAGAGGCGGCGATACATGCCGGCAACCAGTCTATAGCTGTCCCCGTTAACTGCGGGCAGCAGCTATATGACGTAATAGATATTACCGATAGCCGGGCCGGGCTTGATGCCGAGAAAAGACGGGTACTGGGGCTGACCCTTATTTTTGACTCAGGCCGTCCCCGGTACGAGCACCGCTTAACGCTGGGTGTCGTGTAAAAGGGGTTTACGGCTAGATTGTGGTGTAGAGCGGTGCATAGTAATTATTTTGTGGGAGCAGGTTGAGGATGAGTTTAAAGAAAGCAATCCTGAAAAGTTTTGATTCGGGTAGTTATAAGGCCACTATCCAGCTTATCGGTAGCTATCAGGCATATCTGGAGGGCGTTACGGTAGCCAGAAATTTACAGTCGGGGGAAATGGTTCTGGGCCGAAAGGTGGCGGTAGCCGTATTTGACGAGCACAATGCCAACGAAGCGGTGGTAATCGCCGTTTATACCTAACTCGGGCTTGCTCCAACTAGCTGTCCGGTGCCTGGTTATCGGTCACTTCCCGGGCACGGACGCTCTCAATAAGTCTCCTTAGCTGTTCCTGGAGGTCTATCCTGAAGGCATTGAATTCCTCTCTGGTTAGATAGCCGGCAGCTGGTGCAGCGGGCACGCCGGCTTCGGTTGTCTCGGGGGGCTTGCCGCGCGCGGCTTCAATAATCTCCCGGTCATGCTCGTTGGTCACGAGCTTCTGCAGTACCAGTTCCAGCTGATAGCTGACGGCGCTCTCATTGACGCCGGTTACTTCGGCGGTCCGTTCTATAGAGTATCCCTCGCTCATCCGGCGCAGTATCTCCGTCTCGCGTTCGTTAAGCGGTGAGAGTAAGCTGGCCGCCTCCTGACCCACTTCGGATAAGCTTTCAAATTCTCTGAGGACGCGGCTTGCTATCTGTGGTCTGTAGATGACCTCACGTATCGTTTTTTTACCCTGAGCTACTTCCATAACCAGGCGGATAAGCTCATCAGGCTCTATATTTTTAGTGATGCAGGCACTGGCACCGCTCTTCATGGCGTCATAGAGCTGCTCTTCATTCTCTTCGTCCATCAGCAGGATTACCGAAACAGCGGGGAGGCTATGTTTTATACGGCGGGTGGCGTCAATACCGCCCGGTTTGCCCTGGTTGATATTTAGAATAGCTATCCGGGGTGGATTGGACTCTATTAAAGGAAGGGCTTCCCCGGCACTGGTCGCTTCGCCAATAACTTCCAGTCCTTCTTCGCCGCAAAGGGTGAAGTGGATACCTTCTCTAAACAGCACCTGCCAGTCGGATAGAAATATACTGATTTTCTCCATTTTGGCTACCTCACCGCTAATTTTTTACTCGCCCCGCTTTTTTTAGATTTAATGTTAGCATATATTCTCGAAAACGGTTCTGCAAAGTATAAATACTGCCTAAAGATTATATTAAGAATTTATAAATATATTTTATAGTGCGAAGCGGGAGATAGACGGTCATCAAGGTCGTATCGGGCGGACGAACTTATAGCCCATACCGTGCTCGGTAACAATAATACGTGGTGACTCAATGCTGTCCCCCAGTTTACGTCTCAGGTGCTGCACGTGTACCCGCAGCAGGTCTCTCGCATCCCTGTAGGTGTCTCCCCACACCTGGGACAGCAGTTTTTCGTGAGACAGTAGCCTGCCTTCGTTTTTAACCATATACTCCAGCAGCTTGAATTCGGTAGAGGTGGGTCTGGCTGTTTCTCCGTTTACCTTAACTTCCTTGCTGCCCACGTCAATCCACAGTCTGTCGCTGGCCAGAGGGAGGTTCCCGGTTTTGGCGGTGGGCTCTCTAAACCGTCGCATCACGGCTTGCACCCGGGCCATTAGTTCAATGTGGCTGAAGGGTTTGGTAATGTAGTCATCGGCTCCCATCTCCAGGCCCCGGGCAATATCCGTATCTTCGGCTCTTACTGTGAGCATTATCACCGGTATCTGCGAGAAGCTGCGTATCTCCCGGAGTACTTCAAAACCATTAATATCCGGCAACCCTACATCCAGGACAACGATATCGGGATTTGCCGTTTTGACGAGTGCCAACCCCCGGCTGCCGTCACCGGCAGTCAGAATCTGAACACCGTTCCACCGCAACTGAAAGCACAGCGATACCACCTCTATAATCTCCGGGGAGTCGTCAATCAATAACACTTTCATGCTTGCTGTAGCTGGCTCCTGTCCGTAATGCGGGGGAGAGGCTGTTTGTCCTCAAGCACTGCCCTTTTGCTTACCGATAGTCGCCCAGCACGTCTTTTCTGCACTCACTCCTCGCCTATTGCTGCATACCGACACCAGGTGTACGAATTATGGGCTACTATGAAAGTGACAGGGTACCCCGGTAGCCGGTTACCTGCTCATGGTTTTGGCAATACTCTTCAGCATGGTGAGAATACCCACGACAGCACGCTGCACATCAACCGGTTCCTGTGAGAGGATGTTAGCTACATACGGGTCTAACCTGGGACTAATAATGCCAGTATAGACCATTTCCTTTTCGGCTATGCCCAGCGGCTGCGGCGAAAGATAGCCAGCCAGGGTAAACAGTTCATCCTCGTCAAAACCCAGAGGTTTGGCAATTTTTCGCAGTATATGGGCGGAAGGGTAGCGTTGTCCCCTCTCTATCCGTCCCAAGTGTGATGGTGACACCTCTGACAAAGATGCCAACTCCTGTAGTGTCAGGTCTAAAGAGACCCGTTGCTGTTTTAAGAGTTTGCCGAAGTCGTTCCTTCTATCCATTATGTAACTATTGTAATTTGCCATTTGGCAAATGTCAACCCTATTATGTCAGTTTCCTTGACTATGAGAGTTCGCAATTATACAATAACCTGGCTGAATAAAATGACCGGAAAATATGACATTATTATCATTGGCGACGGCGCGGGGGTTACCCGCGGTTTAATCCAGGCATCGGCTTCCGGCGTAGTAGCGGCCCGCCAGATTAAAGAGAGAAACCGGCAAGCGGCCAGCCGGCAGGTTTAAACCTGTCAGTCCCGCTGTGTTGTGGGATTCCCGGTTACTGTCTTCCAAAAAAGACGGGGCTTACTATCAGGCTCATTTTGGTTGACAGCGAGCACTAACCTGGCTATTATTTTATAAGGTGATAATCAAGGAGGGTGATGCTAGTTGACCGACGTACGGATTAACGGTAATGAGAGCTTTGAGAGCCTGCTGAAGCGCTTTAACAGGCTTGTCCAGCAAGCTAACGTGCTTTCCGAGGTTAAACACAGAGAGGCGTACGAGAAGCCCAGTGTTAAGCGCAAGCGGAAGGAAGCCGCCAGGGGGCGTAAAGGTGTCAGGGCGCTGAAACGCCAGACGGTATAAATATTCTACTAGGAGATGATATTGGCAGCACAAGTTAATCAGGCAAGCGAGGGGGCTCCCGTATCCGGGCTAAAGCAGAAACTAACAGATGACCTGAAAGCGGCGATGCGGGGTGGGGATAAGACAAAAGTCTCTGTCATCCGTCTCGTTATGGCGGCTATTAAAAATGCCGAGATTGCCCAGCAGTCTGACCTTACCGATAACGATATTCTGGGTGTCATAGCCAAGGCAGTCAAACAGCGGCAGGAAAGCATCGAGGCGTTCCGGCAGGGGGACCGCCCGGAACTGGTGGCCAGGGAGGAGGTGGAGATGGCTATTCTCCAGGGCTATCTGCCGCAGCAGGCAACGCGTGAGGAGATTATCGCTGCAGCCAGGCGTATCATTGAAGAAGTCGGTGCCCGGGGGCCGGGTGATAAAGGCAAGGTTATGCCGAAGCTAATCGCCGGGTTAAAGGGAAGAGCCGACGGGCGGGAGATAAATGCCATCGTTACCGAGTTGCTCGCTTCGTAGCCCTTGGCACCTGCCGTAATCTTCGGTTATCAGCACCTTTACTGAGTATAAAATTAAGCCGGTGTCCAGCCGGCTTTTTTTATGTACCTGTCGGGTGATATCAGGCTTACGGGGCGGGTTCTGGGGTCTCCCGTAATGCCCTCTCCAACTCCCGCTTGAGGTGAGCGGGGTCTAGCCCGCAGTCTATTATTGACCAGGGTAGCTTCTCGCCTGTTTTCCATCTCTGATGAGCATAGAAATCCATGTCAACGTGCCAGTCCTGCACGGCCTGGTGCCAGCCGGATAAGGATACCTCCTCAATATTAGCCAGAATCCTGGCCAGTGTCTCATCGCCTCTCGCCAGAGCCGCCTGAATTTCACTCCAGGCAGGGCTTTCCCATTTGATATTAATGCCTTTGGGTGACAGGCTTTTTCTTAACAGCGACAGGCGTTGATTTATTACAGCCGTTGACTGCATGGGCAGCCACTGGAAGGGGGTGGTGGCCTTGGGCACAAACGGGGCAATGTTAAGGCTGATACGCGGGCTTCTTTGCCGTCTCTCCAGTATGCTCTTGCAGTTGAGAACCAGCTTGTTTGTCGCCTCTATATCAGCTTCGGTCTCGGTGGGTAGCCCTATCATGAAATAGAGCTTGAGCTCTCTAAAATTGTGTTCGGCCACGTTATCCATAGCTCTAAAAATATCGTCTTCGGTGATATCCTTTTTTATGACCTCGCGCAGGCGCTGTGAGCCGGCTTCGGGGGCCAGGGTTATGGTATGTGCCTGACCCTGAGCTACCTCGCTCAGCACCTTATTGGAAAGAGGCTTGATGCGCAGCGAGCTGATGGCCAACTCGGCACCCATTTGGCGTAGTCCACTGACCAGCTCTTCTATGCGGGGGTAGTCCTGTACAGCCGCACCGACAAGCCCCAGACGCTTTCGGTATTTAAGCCCTGTTTCCGCCTGGGACATCAGCTTGTCCAAAGAGTGGGAGCGCATGGGGCGGAAGGCCTGGCTGGTGAGACAGAAGCGGCAGCCGTGGTTACAGCCGCGCTCTACCTCCATAAGATACAGGTTGCCCAGCTCCGTGTCCGGTGTCAGTATGGCGGAGGCGGCGGTATAGTCATCAAGAGACCTGACCCACTGGCGGGTAACGGGCGTTTTGTTATTTAGCAGCGGTACGTAAATACCGGGTAGAGAGCCCAGCGCTTGCAGCAGGTCAGCCCGCTTGCCGCCGGCGCCCTCATATAAAATGGGGAGCATGGCGGGCAGTATGGCTTCGGCCTCTCCGATACCAAAACAGTCAAAAAACGGGGACAGGGGCTGGGGATTGGCGATGACGCACGGGCCGCCGGCGATAACCAGCGGATGGTTTTCATTGCGGTCGGCGGCATATAACGGTATGCCGCTGCTTTTAAGAATCTGGACGGCATGAAAGTAATCAAGCTCATAGCTGATAGAAAAAGCGAGAACGGCGTAATCGGTAAGCGGCCGCCTTGATTCCAGGCTAATGGCGGGAAGTCCCCGGGCCGCCTTATCTTTTTCCCAGAAGGCCCTTTCGCAGACGACGTGGTCGTAGCCGTTCAAGAGGCTGTAGATGGTATGAAAGCCGAGGTTGGACATGCCGACATAGTATGTGTTCGGATAGATGAGGGCCAGGGGCAAACGCCCTCCCCAGTCTTTGCTGATAGCCCCCTGCTCCCTGGAGAGCTGCCGTTTAATTTTTTTAATGTCACTTAAGCTCATTCGGATAGCTGTCCAGTCCTTTGGTATCCATCTCCAATGCTACCGTAGCGAGTACTGTACCGGCGGCTGGAGGCGGCGGCAACTCTACGTCAAAATCTCTCACACCACCACGCCCGATACCAGGTAAAGCCAGGATAAACATTAAAAAGAGTACCAGGACAATATATGGAGCGGTATCTATTGGCAGTGCCGGCAGCCTGGAAGCGATAAACGGGTGGCTAAGAAGCAGTGCCAGAATAACGGTAACTATAATGCTGAAAGCAGACTTCTTCCAGCCGTGACCTGACGGCGAATTTAACCACCAGCGCCAGGCTGTTGGCCTGACAGCATGATTCCAGATATTATCAAGGAGCCGGTGAGCGCGTGCTTCTGTTCGGGGCTCCGCTTTCGTGTCTTCAACTTTCTTCAGTGTGTCCAGCGCCTCGTACAGATGGTCTGTCTTATAGTGGAGACAGCCCAGGTAGTAGGTAATGAGCACTTTCAGCCCTGTATTTTCCGCTCCGGACAGGTCTCGTGCTCTTTTAAGCTGCCTGATTATGCCGGTTATTCTGTCCCGGTACTGACTGCTGTCATGCCTGGCTGAAGATTCCGCTTCCAGATACCGGGCGTATATATCCCATAATACGGGTAGCGGGTTACCTAAATCGCGGTTGATAGCCCGAGTGAAAGATGTGCTGGCAGCGGCGTAGTCCTTCATTTCAATTTCAATTTCGCCTTTCAGTAAGAGGGTTGAAGTCGCCTCGTCATCCAGGCTTAACGCCATGGTAGCATTTTCCAGCGCCTGGGCCAGAGCACCGAAGGCAAATAGCATTTTGGCCGTATTACTGTATGCCGGCGCAATCTGCGGGTCTATCTCAATTGCTTTTTGGAAAGAGTAGAGTGCCTCTTTCGGTTGCCCCATGTGCTCATGGTTAACACCCTTATTATTCCAGGCGGCGGCGTAACCCGGTTTTAGCTCTATTGCTTTTTCAGTAGCCTCCAGTGCCGCCTCGTATTTACCGGAGAGAACCAGAATATTCCCTTTATTGAGCCAGGCTTCGGCGAGCCCGGGGTTTATCTGGATAGCTTTGCCGGCAGCAGTCAACGCTTCCGTATGTCTGTTTAGCCTGGCGAGCAATAATGCCTTGTTAAGGTGGGCCCGTTCGCTGTTTGCCTTTATCTTGGTGGCTTTACTCACAGATTCCAGCGCTTCTTCGTATCTGCCCATCTCGCCCAGAATTACTCCCCGGTTATTCCAGGCTACGGCGTCTTTAGGCCGGGCATCAATAACGCTGTCATATTTAGCGAGCTCCTCGGGGAGTCGCCCGCGTCTCTGTAGCTCACTCATTTTCGCTTCGTAATCAGTCGGGGTTCTCATCATCGTTGGTCTTGGCCCGGCAATCTGAGTAACCGGCGGCTCGGCCTGGGATTCCGCTCCGGCTGGTTCGGTTGCTGCTTCGGCTTGAGGCTCTGCTATCTCAGGTTCAACCTGGAACTCCGGTGCCGCTCCGTCCGTTCCAGCTATATCAGTTGTAGCTGTCTCTTTGCTCAGCGTGCCTTTATATCTTGGCTCTATCTCAGCTGCCCGGTTGAAGGCGGTTTTGGCGTCTTCAAGCCTCTCCAGCTTTTCCAGCACGGCACCTTTGTTATTCCAAGCTTCAGCGAACTCGGGGTTTATTTCAATAGCCTTATCATAGGCGGCTAACGCTTCTTCATAGCGTCCGAGCTCGCTAAGAGTGACCCCCTGGTTGTTCCAGGCTTTGGCATAGCCCGGGTTTATCTCGCAGGCTTTCTGGTAAGCAGCGAGTGCCTCCTCGTATCTTCTGAGCCGTCCCAGGGCTATTCCCCTGTTATACCAGGCTTCGGTGAATCTCGGGTTAATCTCCAGGGCTTTTTCGTAGGTATCCAGTGCCTCTCCCTGTCTGCCGAGCCGGCTCAGGACAACCCCCTTATTATTCCAGGCATCCAGGTATTTTAAGTTCAACTGAATGGCTGTGTTATAGGCGGCCAGTTCATCTTCGGTCCTGCCCATTTCGCCGAGGGCAATCCCCAGGCAGTACCAGGCTTCGGCAAACTCGGGGTTAATCTCGATGGCCTGTCTCAGGGAAAAGATGGCTTCACCGTGGCTGCCGGCTTGCCCGAACTCGATTCCTTTGTCAAACCATTGTTTTGCTGTTAAACTCGCTTCCATCAAGCTCCCCCTGTATAGAATTAATCAGCTATTAGGCCGACTATCCTGTTTTGTTTGAGGTCAATTAACCCCTGCTCGCATATCCGCAGGAAGGGTATAGCTTCCGAGCCGAGGAAACTCATGGTATCACGGGTATCGGGCAGGACACATCCCAGTTGCTCTACCGCGGCCTGAATAGTCTTCAGCTTGTCGGCTATTACCGTCATGGGCTCTAAAGAAATTATACCACCAATGGGCAGGGGCAGTTCGGCCAGTATCTCGTCATGAGCACAGACGGTAATAGCCCCGCCAAGCTCTCTAATACGGTTAACAGCTCGTGCCATATCGGTCTCGCTTACCCCGATTACAATAATGTCCCAGCAGTCTGTAGGCATACTGGAGGCTATAGCCCCGCCTTTTAACCCTGTCCCTTTGATGAAGCCGACGAACGTCTTTCCATTTTGGTAGGTGCGTTCGATGGCCGCTATCTTTACCATATCCTGACCCGTATCAACGGGTATTTGCCCGTCCTTTACTGCAATATCTGCCAGGGCTTCCTTGGTAACGGAGTCCGTTATCATATTAATGGCTCTGACCTTAACCGGTCCGTCGCTGCTTTTTACCGGTATGGTGAAATCTCCGGCAGTAAATTCCCGGGGCAGGTGTATAGTCTGCCGGCTTGCCTTGGAATAGCGGTATGGCCTCGGTTTGACGAGTGGTTTGCCGTCTCTCGCCACCACTTTACCGTTGCTTATTACATAATCCAGCCGGATGGTCTTTATATCCGGGATAATCAGTATATCGGCATACCTGCCCGGAGCGATACCGCCGATAGTATCGTCAATATTAAAGCGCTCGGCGGCATTGATAGTGGCCATCTGTATGGCTGTTACCGGGTTAATCCCCAGGT
>CAYYQY010000003.1:0-86859 GCA_964473905.1 uncultured Dehalococcoidales bacterium
GATATCCCGCTTGAGATAGGGCATGGCCGCTTTGTGGATTCGTTTCTTCTCGTTCATACCGAGAGGGTTGAGGAAAAGGCTGAATTTAACCCAATCCGAAATGAAGGTCGTCCGTCTGATTTCAACACCCAGCTTGCCCAGTTCGTTCTCCACGTCCAGGTTAGAGAAGGGCTCCAGCACCACGAAAAATTCACCGGTGATACCTACAATCAAGGGGCGGGTGCCATTGTGCCGGGCTACATTTCTTAGCCGTATGGTGTAGTCGTTTTCCACACTCCTGAGTGTTTTGTAGCCATCAGCCGCGTCTATATCAGCGATGGCTTTTACATATATAGTGTTGGCTGTGCCTTTTATTTGTTCTAGGGGACGTACCTTGTGCACCAAACGCTCTATCCTGTCCAGAGCATTCAGCTTGGCCAGGCCAAAGCGGAAGGCAGAGATGATTTTGGCCCAGGAAGCATTATTAGCAAGCCGCTTGATTACGCTGAGCATGCCGAATAGCTTGTTATCGGATACCCCTATTTGTACTATTTCAACGTTATAGCCGAGATTACGGATTATCTCCTCCTGTACCCTCGCATAGTAGCCCAGACGGCAGATACCGTAACCCGCTGGCATAAGCAGTGTGTCGGCTCCCATCTCCGCGGCTTCAATCAGGTTACCCAGTGTCAGCTTGAACGGCAAACACAGCCCTTCGGGGGAGTGCCTGACTGCCAGGTTCAGGGTGCGCTGATTGCTGGTGGGCGGGACCACCAGGTCAACATCCAGCCTTTGGAAAAGTGCCTTGAAAGGTATATATATATTGCCCATGTGGGGCATGCCTATGCGCATACCGTGACCTGTCTCCTTTTCCGTCTGTTTATCATATCCAGAAAGGCTTCCAGGCGAGTAGCTATGCCGGTTTCAGCCGTGTGTTCATCCAGAGTAAGGCTCATGAAAGGTGTCTCCCTGCGTTTTATAGCTTGCTGGTGTACTACTTCCATCATCACCGAGTCCGGACCGCAGCCAAAAGCCATTATGCCTATTACGCCGTCAACGCCGCTTTCCAGGTAGTATTTGCCGGCGCCGACAACTTCATCTTCATATGTCCAGTAGCCTCTATTTTTTAGTCCCGCTTTAGCTGTTTCTATCTCATCATGGCTCAGCATCTCCGGCGTCAGTACACGCACGTGAGCCTGGTTCAGCCGGTGTATCAGGCGGTGGTTAATATAGTCATCGTAAAGTAAATAAGGGTGGCCGATAAGGGCCACCGTATTTCGGGGAGGCGTTTGCTCGTCATTTCCTTCAGATTCCAGCACGGCAGCAGACGATAGTCTGTCTATTGACTCCGGCGGTGTGAGGTTGGAGCCTGACATTATACGGTGATAGTCGGTATCGGTTTTAAGGGCAGCCATGGCGGCCTGACGTATTTTCAGCGGGCTGGGCGTACAATACCTACCGATTTGGTAAATAGCCTGGTACAGCCGTCGTTTACCCCGGTTGATGTCTATTTCTACCTCCAGAATTAGAGGGGATTCGGGTATGACGGCTCGCGTCATATCCGGCAGCCCCAGGAACTTGGAACAGTTATAGGCGTTACGTCTGACACTGCGAATAGCGGGAATAAAAATGCTATCACATTTGTCAACGAGCCAGAGAACGTGCCCCAGGAAAATCTTGACCGGCAGACAGGTATCGGCGACTACCCGTGACGAACCCGACGTTAGCATGGCTTCGGTTGTTGGCGGTGATACGACTACCTCCGCACCCAGTTCCGCAAAGAAGGTTTGCCACATAGGGTAATACTGGTAGTATAGTAGGGCTCTCGGAATGCCTATCCTGCTCATTTCTGCTCGGTAAATTCCTCTTTGACCTTGCCGAGTGTATCCGGGCTGGCCAGTAGATCAACTACGGTCATAGCCAGCGCCTTACTGGCGTCATTACGGGCGCGGCTCGCTGTCTCGGAGGCAGCGGCCAGCGCGAACTCGGGTGAGTGAATCACCACTTCCGGGGGAGCAATAGCCACGATGGGGTGTATGGCAGGTAATATCTGGCTCACATTGCCCATGTCGGTACTGCCGAAAGCCCCGCTGGTATCGGTGAAATCAAAAGTGCGTCCTAGAGATTTCATGTTCATGGCGAACAGGCGGGCCAAGGCGAGATTGTTGCGCATAGGGGAATAACGTCTGTCTCCCCATCTGTATTCCAGACGGGCCCCGGTGGCCACAGCGGCACCGGTAAAGCAGTCAATTACCCTTTGTTTGATCTCGTCCAGGTAGGCGTCTTCCTCGGCGCGTACGATAAAGTTGGCGGCGCTATGTGCCGGGACAATATTGGCTGCCTCACCGCCGTCGGTGATAATACCGTGAATACGAGAAGTACTCTTGATATGCTGGCGCAGACTGTTGATGGCACCGTAAGCCTGTATCATAGCATCCAGCGCATTGATGCCAGCTTCCGGGCGGGAAGCAGCATGGGCCGCTTTCCCGAAAAACTCAACTTCTATTGTCTCGCAGGCCAGGGCATGGGTTACTGCTGTGTTATGTACGCCCGGGTGTACCATCATGGCTATATCTACATTGTAAAAGGCCTTTCTCTCTATCATGACCACTTTACCGCCGTAAAGCTCCTCGGCAGGTGTGCCGATGACCATGACACTGCCGCCCAGGCGGTTGACAGCCGGCCTGGAGGCTATACCGGCGCCGACAGCGCTGGTAGCTATTATATTATGGCCGCAGGCATGCCCTATTCCGGGCAGGGCATCGTACTCCGCCAGGATGGCAATAGCCGGTTTGCCTTTACCGTAAATGGCGGAGAAGGCAGTGGGTAGCCCGCAAATACCGCGCTCCACGGTAAAACCGTTTTGCTCAAGATATTCCGTCAGCCAACCTGAAGCTTTGGTCTCCTTCAGACCCAACTCGGGGTTAGCGTGAATTTTGTGGCTTAGCTCGTCAAGCTCGCGGTGGTGGGTATCTACTTCATTTATGACTGAAGCCTTAAGGTCTTCTGTATCCAAACCATATTCTCCTGAAGGGTATATCCGGCTCTGTCTTCGTGCCGTTATTATATCCGAAAACAGCCAGAATTTCTAATTGGTATTTACCTTGACAGTCAATATAGAGGTCGTCTTATAATGATACAATCTAGCGGAATGTTTTAATCTCCTGTCCATCCTCCAGGGTGGCTCCAGGCAGGTAAACCGGCCGGATTGGTATCCGGTTATCGCTATCCGTAGTTTACGCTATTTATAGAAAATGGTACCAACTCAAGGGGGGTATTTTGGAGTATTTCTTAACTGAACAGCAGAAAATGATAAAAGACCTGGCCAGGCGGCTTGCCGAGGAAAGGGTGCTGCCGGTCAGGGCTGAGCTTGATGAGAAGGAAGAGTTCCCCCGGGACATAATGAAAGACTTGGCCGATGCCGATATGTTCCGGGTATTTATCCCTGAGGTGTATGATGGTTTGGGCGGCGGTTGCTTGGAGCTATGCCTGGTAACCGAAGAACTGAGCCGCGTGTGCGGCAGCGTGGCTATCAGCTATGCTTCCAGCGCGCTGGGGACTATGTCCTTGATTGAGTACGGCACTGAGGAGCAGAAGCAAAGGTTTCTGCCCGATGTCGCCAGCGGCAAGAAACTGGCTGCCTTTGCCTTGACCGAAGCGCAGGCGGGGAGCGACGCTACTGCCATAAAAACAACTGCCCGCCGGGAAAATGATGGCTATGTGCTTAACGGGGCCAAGCAGTTTATCACCAACGGCGGTGAGGCAGAGCTTTATACCGTTATCGTTTTAACCAGCCCGGAAAGGGGTGGCCGCGGTGCCAGCGCTTTAATGGTAGAGAAAGATACTCCCGGATTTACCTTTGGCAAGAAAGAAAGGAAGATGGGTCTGCGGGCTTCAGCGACAAGAGAGCTCGTTTTTCGCAACTGTACCGTACCCGCAGCCAACATCATCGGCAAGGAAGGGGCGGGCTTTATCGTAGCCATGAGGCTGTTTGACCGCTCCCGTCCGGGGGTGGCGGCGCAGGCGGTGGGGCTGGCACAGGGGGCTCTGGAAGCGGCTGTGGACTACGCCAGGCAGCGTATCCAGTTTGACCATCCTATTATCTCGCTGCAGGCGGTGCAGCAGATGTTAGCCGAAATGGCAATAGAGGTAGAAGCAGCCCGGGCGCTCGTATATGCCGTGGCCAGAACAGTTGATAGCGGCGCCAAAAAATTTACCGAAGAATCGGCTATGGCCAAGGTCTTTGCTTCAGAGACGGCGATGAAGGTTACTACCAACGCGGTGCAAATATTCGGCGGGGTTGGTTACACGCGTGATTATCCGGTAGAGAAGATGATGCGGGATGCTAAAATCACCCAGATATATGAAGGTGCTAACGAGGCACTTAAAACGGCCATTGCCTTTGAGCTCAGGAAGAGGAAGGCAAGGCGGGAATGAAAATACTGGTATGCCTGAAACAGGTGCCTGACACCACCGATGTAAAAATTGACCCCCAGACCAATACTCTTATCAGGCAGGGCATAAAAAATATCACCAATCCCTTTGACGCGTATGCGTTGGAAGAGGGAGTTCGCCTGAAAGAGCGTTACGGTGGCCAGGTGACAGCTATCAGCATGGGCCCTCCCCAGGCCGAGACAGTTCTGAGGGACGCGATTGCTGCCGGGGCTGATGATGCGGTGCTCATTAGTGATGGTGCCTTTGCCGGTGCCGATACACTGGCTACCGCCTTTACTATATCCTGTGCCGTTAAGATGCTGGGCGCGTACGACCTGGTTATCTGCGGCCGGCAGACCATTGACGGAGATACCGGGCAGGTGGGGCCGGAGCTGGCGGTGATGCTCGGTATGTCTTTTATTGCCTACGTCAGCCGGATTGAAGAGATCGAAGATAACGTGCTGCGTTTTTTTTTCAAGCAGAAGACGGCATACGAGATTATGGAGACAACACTGCCGGCCGTGATTACGGTGGTAAAAGAGATCAATGTGCCCCGTTTGCCGTCCCTGCGCGGTCTGACGCGGGCGAAGAGCGCCGTAATACCGGTTATGGGTGCCGGGGAGCTGGGCGTGGACAAGAGCGTGGTCGGGTTAGCCGGCTCGGCAACATGGGTAACGAAGATATTTTCTCCGAAGCGTTCCGCAAACGGCGAAATACTTGAGGGTAGTATACCGGAACAGCTTACTAATCTGATTAACAAACTGCGAGAGGCAAGCGTAATTTAGAGGGCGGTTTGAGATATGGCGCTACGTATTGACCCGGAAAAGTGTACCGTGTGCGGGAGTTGTCTTTCAGCCTGCCCCTATGGTCTACTGGAGATAAGCGATGACAGGCTCATAGTTAAAGAGGGCTGTACGCTCTGCGGTGCCTGTGTGGATGCCTGCGCCTCGGAGGCTATTACTATTGAAGTTGAGGCCCGGGCCGCAGGCCCAGATGACGGCTACAGCGGGGTTTGGGTTTGCACCGAGCAGCGGGGTGGAGAGTTCCGGGGCGTAACCTTTGAGCTGCTGGCCAGGGGTAGGCAGCTTGCCGATGCGCTTAAAACGGAGCTTGGTGCCGTGTGCTTCGGCGGTGAAGGCGGCGGGCTAAAGCAGCTAATTGAGTGCGGTGCGGACCGGGTCTATCTGCTGGAAAGCCCCGAACTTACAGAATTTAACCAAGAGATATACGCCCGTCATCTGGTTAAACTGGTTAAAGAGCATAAGCCGGAGATAGTCATTGCTGGCGCTACGGCGCAGGGGCGCTCGTTTATACCCACGGTAGCCGCCATGCTGGGGACAGGTCTCACCGCGGATTGCACCGGGCTGGAAATAGACGGCGATACGGGGCTGCTTTTACAGACTCGCCCTGCCTTTGGCGGCAATATCATGGCTACTATTATTTGTCAGCATAAAAGACCGCAGATGTCAACCGTCCGCCCGCGCGTCTTCAAGAAGGGCGTTCCGGACAGCAGCCGGCAGGGGCAGATTATCCGGGTGGATTTTGACGCTGAAAGTATTACTTCAAGGACACGGTTGCTCGGTTTTATTGAGGATATAACGGAGAAGGTAAAGCTGGAGGATGCAGATATCATCGTTAGCGGGGGGCGCGGTCTGGGTAAGCCGGAGAATTTCAAAATAGTGGAGGAGTTGGCCGTTGCTCTCGGTGCGGCGGTGGGTTCGTCCCGGCCTCCGGTGGACGACGGTTGGATTTCATATCCCCACCAGGTCGGGCAGACAGGTAAGACCGTTTGTCCCCGGCTCTATATCGCCTGCGGTATATCCGGGGCCGTCCAGCACCTCGCCGGTATGCAGACCTCGGATATTATCGTGGCTATAAATGATGACCCCCAGGCGCCTATCTTCCAGGTGGCTGCCTACGGCATCGTCGGCGACCTGTTTACCGTAGTGCCCCTGCTAACGGAAAAGCTCAAGGGTGTGTAGGGCTGATTCTTAATATTAGCCGTAATATACAAGATGTGAAAATTTGACCTCTGTCTTATCAGGACTGTGCTCTAAAACCTGGCAAACCCGCCCGGTTGCTCCTTTCTGAGAGATTATCTCAGCTTGACTTTGGCATTAACAGTAGCAACGTTGGGAGCAACGTCTGTAACAATTAATCCATAGCCGGTAAACGTCTCCTGTGAACTTGCCGGTACAACAAGGCCGTAAGCTAAATCATCATCAATTACAAAACCATCGCTATCCAGAAACTCTATCGTGGCGTTAAAAGTCATACTCTGGTTACTGTTATTTTGGAGGACGAGTATCCAAGCATTTTTCCACCAAGTGTTGTTTTTCTCGGTGACTCTAGCACTGATATCTGCTATCTCCCATAGTGGGCCTTCTGGTTCTTCTGGGATAGACATCTCTAAATCTATTATCTGTTCCTGTAACTCGCCGATACGGGCGTCCTTCTGTGCCAGAAGCGACTGTAACGAGGCTATGGTAGAATCACGGTCTGAGATGTCTGACTGCAAGGCTGATATTGTAACAGACTGGCTGTCAATCTGTTCCTGAAGATTCGCATTTACCGGCTCACCACCACAACCGGCCAGCAGTGATGTCAGTAATATAACGGAAATCAAAGATAATACAAACCATTTCAATCCTTTTCACCATCCTTTCATTTACATAATATTTCCCAGCGCACGGTTAACAGGGTGTCAGGCACGGGTAAGTGCCATTATAGCACCGAAAAGTAATACGTCAATACACGTGTACTAAAGATATGGCTTAACTTGACAGCACGTATACCCTAAAGCTTATAATGAGTCCAGGTGTAGCGGTGGGACGGCATGCAGATAAACGTAGCTCAGCAGCTTAAGAGTACAATCGGTTCGGTAAGAGATTACGAGCTCAGTGCTTATGTTGATATCGCTGGCGGCCCGCGGCTGGTTGAAGGCAGTGTCCGGTTTACTCGTGTTGACCGGGGTATCCTGGTACAGGGTAGCTTGAGAACGGCAATAGAGATAGAATGCAGCCGCTGTCTTTGTTTATACATTTGCCCGCTGGTTTTGGATATAGAAGAGGAGTATTTCCCGACTACGGATGTAATAAGCGGCCACCGGCTGGAACTGCCCGACAAGCCCGGTTGTTTTGCCATTGATGAGCATCACATTCTTGATATAACGGAGGCTGTGCGTCAGTACTCGTTGCTGGCTATACCCATGAAACCGGTCTGCCGGCAGGACTGTGTCGGTCTGTGCCCTCAGTGCGGGCGGAACCTTAACCTGGAATCCTGCACCTGTAATTCTGGTGAGGCCGACCCCAGGTGGTCGGTATTGCTTAAATTGGAAGAGGAATCGAAAGGAACTAGATAAATGGGAGCACTACCAAAGAAAAAGTATGCCAAAGCGCGTCAGGGTAAAAGACGCAGTCACCTCGGGATGACTCCCCCCAGCCTGAGTAACTGCCCGCAGTGTCATAGTCCCAAGCTGCCGCATCATGTCTGTCCTACCTGCGGCACCTATAACGGCAGGCAGGTCGTAGAGATAGAAGGTCCCAAGAAGAAGGCTGGCTAAGGAGATAGTAAACCGGTGAAAGTGGCCTATGTGTTTCCAGGCCAGGGTTCGCAATGGGTGGGTATGGGTCGTGACCTGTACGATACCTTTGCCTCTGCCAGAGATATTTTCCATGAGGCCGACGAAATTCTGGGTTTTCCCCTGTCACGGTTGTGCTTTGAAGGCGGGGAAGATGAGCTTCGCCAGACCAGCAATGTCCAGCCGGCCATGGTAACTGTCAGTCTCGCCTGTCTTAAAGCCCTTCAGGAGGGGACGGACAGCTTGCCGTCCCCGGCTTTTGTGGCCGGGCACAGCCTGGGTGAGTACACGGCGCTCGCTGCTGCCGGTGCGGTTAGCCATGCCGGTGCCGTTTATCTGGCACGGGAAAGAGGACGATTGATGCACGAGGCGGGGCAGCAGCAACCCGGCGGTATGGTGGCGGTAATGGGGATGGATGAAGATTCACTATCCGGCATTTGCCGTAAAACCGGCACCGTAATTGCCAATTTTAACTGTCCCGGGCAGCTCGTGATTAGCGGTAGGCAGGAAAGCCTGTCCCGTGCAGTGACTTTGATAGAGTCCAGGGGAACCTCACGTCTTAGACCGCTTAAAGTAAGCGGTGCCTTTCATTCAGAGCTGATGCAGTCGGCGGTTCACGGTATGTTGCAGGTTCTAGGCTCCGTCTCCATGCAACAGCCGGAAATTCCCATTGTAGCCAACACTATGGCACAACCGGTTAACACCGTTGAAGAGATAAAAGCTGAGCTCCTGAACCAGCTTTGTCACAGCATCCAGTGGCAGCGCTCCATAGAATATATGATAAACGCCGGTGTGGGCACCTTTATTGAAATAGGGCCGGGCAAGGTGCTGGCCGGTCTTATCCGGCGGATAAATAAGGACGTAAAAACCATAAATATCAGCGATGCGGCGGCTATCAAAGACTTTGCCGGGTAGAAAACATGGCTTCGGATTTTTGGTGAGCCGTAGCCGTGATAATTAAGCCTTTTTCCCTATTCACATGTCAAGAAAAACAAACCTATTTATTAGCCACACTTCTGTTATCCGGGCATATGAAAAACCGCAAAGTTAATGTATGATTTAGATAGCCGTGTATTATTTTCGTGATGTATACGATGGATAGTTAGGGGAAATGTACCGGCAAAGTGAAAAACGGTTACTGGCGGGTAAGCGGTGCAGGTTAAAGAGCCGAAACTGGCAAAGATAAACGCACACGGCGTGGTGCAGGGGGTTGGCTTCCGTCCTTTTGTCTACCGTCTGGCCCGGGAGCACAACCTGAAGGGCTGGGTGCGCAATACTTCGGGCAGCGTGGAGATTGAGGTAGAGGGGACTGGAGAGAGTATTGACAGCTTTCTGCTTGACCTGGAAGTGAAGGCGCCGATTGTATCACGCATTGAACGGCTTAGCGCCACTTTCCATCCACCGCAGGGCTATCAAACTTTTGAGATTGGCGAAAGCAAGAGCCAGGAAGGTAGATATCAACTCGTATCCCCGGATATTGCTACCTGCGATGACTGCCTGCGGGAGATTCTAGACCCCGCCGACCGCAGGTTCGGTTACCCTTTTACCAACTGTACCAATTGCGGTCCCCGCTTTACTATTATAAAAGATATTCCCTACGACCGCCCCCTGACTACCATGGGCAAATTCCGGATGTGCCTGCAGTGCCGGCAGGAGTATGATGACCCGGCAGACCGCCGTTTCCACGCCCAGCCGAATGCCTGCCCTCGGTGCGGCCCCAGCCTGGAGCTTACCGATGATAATGGCTATATTGTGGATAAGGTTGATCCCGTCAAGACAGCCGGTAATTTATTGCGGTCGGGCAAAATACTGGCGCTCCGGGGACTGGGTGGTTTTCAGCTGGCGTGTGATGCCACCAGTGAAGAAGCAGTAAGTTTATTAAGGAAAAGGAAAAGACGTCCCGCCAAACCGCTCGCGGTTATGGTGAGTAATATCGAGACTGCGGAAAAACACTGTCACGTTTCTCCCGAGGAGGGAAGACTCCTTCAGTCTGCGGCATGTCCGATAGTCTTGCTAAGATGGGAACACAGCTTTTCTGATATATCCAGAGCGGTAGCCCCGAGTTTAAGTTACCTCGGCGTTATGCTGCCATATACCCCTCTGCATCACCTGCTGCTGAGGGAGGTTGGCGGGCCGCTGGTCATGACCAGCGGTAACCTGAGCGAGGAGCCTATCGCTAAAGATAACGACGAGGCTCTAAGGAGACTGGGCGGTATAGCCGATTATTTCCTGCTGCATGATAGAGATATCCATGTGCGCTATGATGATAGCGTCTGCATGGTGACGGACGGTACGCCTCAGGTACTGAGGCGGGCCAGGGGCTATGCCCCATACCCCGTTGCTCTTCCCTTCCGGTCAAGGCAGGTTCTCGCCTGCGGGGCGGAGCTAAAGAATACCTTTTGCCTGGCCAGGGACGAGCACGCCTTCCTGAGCCAGCACATAGGCGATATGGATAACGAGGAGACCCTGGAGCACTTTGAAAATACAGTGGCGCTTTATACCGCGCTATTCAGGCTCCAGCCGGAACTGGTAGCCTGTGACATGCATCCGGATTACCTGTCCACGAAATACGCCGTTAACTACGGCAGAAGTCAGGATATAAGGGTGGTCCCCGTACAGCACCACCATGCTCACATTGTAAGCTGCATGGTGGATAATGAGATAGATAGCCCTGTTATCGGTGTTGCCTTTGACGGTACCGGCTATGGTAGCGATGGTACCATCTGGGGCGGTGAGTTTCTGATTGCCGATTATCACGGTTTTAAGCGGGCGGGTCATCTGGAATGTGTCCCGTTACCCGGGGGTGAAGCCGCTATCAAGAAGCCCTACCGTATGGCTCTAAGCTACCTGTATACCCTGCTGGGACATGATTATTCTCTGGAGGGTTTACCTCTAAGCAATATCAATGCTACAGAGCTTGACATAATTAAAAAGCAATTAAGGAGGGGAATAAACTCGCCATTAACCTCCAGCGCCGGACGTCTTTTTGACGGTGTCTCGGCTCTCGCCGGTGTCAGAGCGGAAATTGCCTACGAAGCACAGGCAGCAGTTGAGATGGAGATGCTCGCTACGGATAAACTGGGTGAGCCCGCCCCGAATACTTATCCTTTTAACATTATTGAGCATGAGGGAAGTCATATCGTAAAGCTGGGAGAGCTATTCGCGGCGGTAGCGGATGATATCAGGAATAAGACATCCGTTGACATAATATCTTTCAGGTTCCACAGTACCGTAGCGCGTATTATATGTGATATGTGTCAATTTATTGCTAAAGATAGTAAAATAACTGAAGTAGCGCTCAGCGGCGGCGTGTTTCAAAACAGGCTGCTACAGAGTCTGGCTACGGCTGCTTTGCGCCGGGAAGGTTTTAGGGTGCTTATGCATCGTTCTGTGCCCTGTGGTGACGGCGGCATTTCCCTGGGGCAGGCGGTTATTGCCAGTTCTGCTGATATTTAATATTGGGGAGAAGGCTATGTGTCTGGCTATACCGGTGCTGATAAAAAGTATAGACGGTAAGGAAGCTGAGGTTGAGATGGGCGGCATAACCCGCCAGGTTAGCCTCTTCCTTACGCCGGAAGCAAGAGTTGGAGATTATGCGCTTGTACATACCGGCTATACCATTAACATACTGGAAGAGAAAGAGGCCAGGGAGACCCTGAGGCTTCTGGGAGAAATTGCAGCGCTGGATGAAAGGCAAGATTGAACTTTGTTGCTGGTTTTCGTGACCCGGAGCTGGCCGGGGGGTTAATTTCACGGATTCGTTCCATGTCAAAGACCCCTGTGCGTCTCATGGAGTTCTGCGGTGGCCATACGGTAACCGTTTTCAAGTATGGCCTGCGCCAGGTCTTACCCGGGACGGTGGAGATGGTTTCCGGGCCGGGGTGCCCGGTCTGCGTAACGGCCAATGCCGACCTGGATAAGGTTATATACCTGGCCGGGATACCGGGTGTAATTATTGCCACTTTTGGTGATTTGATTAGGGTACCGGGGAGCCGTTCAAGTTTACAGAAAGCTCAGGCTGAGGGGGCGGATATACGCATAGTCTATTCCACGACGGATGCCCTTAAAATAGCGGCGGGTAACCCGGCAAGGCCGGTGGTTTTCCTCGGCATTGGTTTTGAGACCACGGCACCAACAATCGCGGCTTCTATCCGCGAGGCTGAGGATAGAAAGATAAAGAACTACAGCGTTCTTTCCCTGCATAAGCTAAGCCCGCCGGTAATACGGGCTATACTGGCTTCGGGCGAGGTAAAGCTGCACGGTCTTATCTGTCCGGGGCATGTGTCAACTATAATCGGCTCGCATCCCTGGGAGTTTATCGCCCGCGACTATAACATCCCCTGCGTGATATCCGGGTTTGAGCCTGTGGATATTCTGCAATGTGTTGATATGCTGGTGGCGCAGGTAGAAAAAGACGAGTCAAAAGTGGAAATAGCCTACCGGCGGGGAGTGCGTGCCGAGGGTAACCAGGTGGCGCTCAAGCTGATGGATCAGGTATTTGAGCCCTGTCCGGCATACTGGCGCGGCATGGGGGAAATTGCAGGCAGCGGCTTAAAGCTGCGAAAAGCTTACGAGCGTTTTGATGCCGAGTGCATTTTTGATATTAAACCCGGTCCTGTTTATGAACCGGCCGGTTGCATTTGCGGTGATGTTCTGCGGGGGGTGAAAACGCCCCTGGACTGCCGTCTTTTTAGAATACAGTGTACTCCGGAGTCTCCGGTGGGGCCGTGCATGGTCTCTTCGGAAGGCACCTGTTCGGCTTATTATCTTTACGGAGAAGACAATATTGGAGAGTAGAATACTGCTCGCTCACGGCAGCGGCGGGGCCCTCGCTCAGGAGTTGGTAGCTGGGAGCTTCATCAAAGCTTTTAATAACCCCATACTGGCGAAAATGGATGACTCCGCCGTTATCAATCTGGGTTATAATGGCCGGCTCGCATTTACCACCGACAGCTATGTGGTTAACCCCATATTTTTTCGTAACGGCGATATCGGTAAGCTCGCTGTTTGCGGCACGGTGAATGACCTGGCTATGTCCGGCGCCAGGCCGCAATATTTATCTCTCGCGGTCATCATCGAGGAGGGCTTTCCCCGTAGTAACCTCGACCGGATTGTAGATTCCATACGGCTGGCAGCCGAAGAAGCTGAAGTAGAGATTGTTACCGGGGATACCAAGGTGGTACAGCGCGGCAGTGCGGATAAGCTCTTTATTAATACGGCTGGATTAGGTATCGTACCGGAGAATATAAGTATATCCGGTGGCAATGCCCGCCCCGGCGACCGGGTAATTTTAAGCGGGACTATAGGCGACCACGGCATCGCCATACTCAGCGAGCGGGAGGGAATCAGCTTCTCTACCGGCCTGGAGAGTGACTGCGCCCCGCTGGGCGGACTGGTAGCCGATATGCTTACGGCGAGCAGCAATATTCACTGCCTGCGTGACCCTACCCGCGGAGGGCTGGCTACCATATTAAATGAGATAGCCAGGCAGTCCGGTGTCAGTATTATAATTAACGAAGAGGCGGTACCGGTACGCGAGGAAGTGCTGGCTGCCTGCGAGATGCTGGGTTTTGACCCGCTATATATAGCCAACGAGGGCAAGCTCGTGGCTATAGTGGCGCCGGAAGATGCGGATAAGACTCTCGGGGCGATGAGAGAAAACAAGTACGGGGACAAGGCTGCTATCATCGGTGAGGTACGGGCAGAGCATCCGGGGCGGGTGGCAATGAAGACGGTGCTGGGGACTACCCGCATAGTCAACATGCTGGCCGGAGACCCGCTGCCCAGAATATGTTAGAATGCACGAAATGGCTATTACCGAGAATATTCTTAATATTGCGCTGGAGAAAGCGGAGGGTGCTGACGCCCGGCGGATTGTGAAGGTTAACCTGGTTATCGGCAAGCTGACCGGTGTTGTTGAGGAGTGTGTCGGTTTTTACTTTGATTTCATGAGCCGGGATACGATAGCGGAGAAGGCTGTTCTAAACATTACTATGGTACCGACCAGGGTAAAGTGCCGTGTGTGCGGTGCCGACTTCGCACTGGGAGAGTATGATTGGACATGTCCCGGTTGCGGGGGCAGTAGTATAGAAATTATATCCGGTAAAG
Organism: uncultured Dehalococcoidales bacterium; assembly: GCA_964473905.1. Lineage (GTDB taxonomy): Bacteria > Chloroflexota > Dehalococcoidia > Dehalococcoidales > CAYYQY01 > CAYYQY01. Next base: position 14,102 of record CAYYQY010000003.1, read on the forward strand.
AGTTGTTCGTAGAAAGTATAGAGGTAGAGTGACCATGGAAATAAAAGTACTCAGGAATATTCTGGGCGCCAACGAGCAACTGGCCAACAAAAATCGGGAGCTACTGGATAGTAACGGTGTTTTTACGGTGAACGTTATGTCCTCACCTGGTGCCGGTAAAACCAGTTTAATTTTGCAGACGATAAAGAGGCTCAAGGGGGAACTGCGCATCGGTGTGATTGAAGGCGATGTCAGCTCCAGCCTGGATGCCGAGGCGGTAGGTAAAGAAGGCGTGCCGGTCATTCAGATTAATACCGATGGTGGGTGCCATCTTGATGCCAATATGTTGCAAAATGCCCTGGCTAACATGCCTTTAGCTGATATTGATCTGCTCTTTATTGAAAACGTGGGTAATTTAATCTGTCCGGCGGATTTTGTTCTGGGTGAGCATAAAAAAGTTGTGGTGGCTAGTGTGCCGGAAGGGCATGATAAGCCGTATAAGTACCCCCGGATGTTCAATGAAGCGGATGCTGTCCTCATGAATAAAATAGACCTGCTGCCGTATCTGGATTTCAATCGGGAGGAATTTTACCGGGCAATAAAAGCGATAAAGGGCAGTGCCGAGATTATTGAGTTAGCCTGTACTACCGGTCAAGGTGTTGAAGACTGGCTTGACTGGCTTACGGCGCAGATGAAAAAATAGTAACGGCAATAGTACTCGGTTATAAGGCATTTTGTATTCCAAGAGGTACAAGACTTGAAATAGGGGGAAATAATGCAATTTTCAGGTAGGGTGGCTCTGGTAACGGGTAGCGGCCGCGGCATAGGCCGGTCTATTGCTCTGAAGCTGGCTGGGGCCGGGGCCGGGGTTATTGTTAACGATGTCGGTGACCCGGAGGCGGCGGAAAGCGTGGTAGAAGAAATCAAGGCTATGAATGGTGAGGGCACGGTGGTTATGGCCGATGTAAGCCTGTCTTCAGATGTGGCCGGACTGATGGAGACGGCGCTGGCTGCTTACGGTAAAATAGACATACTGGTGAATAATGCCGGCATCGCCCGCGACCAGCTTCTGGTGCGGATGTCTGATGAAGATTGGGACAGGGTTATACAGGTAAACCTGCGCAGTGTTTTTCTCTGTACCAGGGCCGTGATGCGCCCCATGATTAAGCAGCGGTGGGGTAGAATTGTCAGCATAACCAGTATTGCCGGTATCATGGGTAATCCGGGGCAGGCGAACTATGCCGCCGCCAAAGCCGGTATTATCGGTTTTACCCGTACTATTGCCAAGGAGGTGGCTTCGCGCGGTATTACCGCCAATGCCGTGGCGCCGGGACTTATTGATATCGGTATTACCCGCGAGCTGGCGGAGGGGCAGCGAGAGCAGCTCAAGAAACAGATTCCCACCGGTTATCTGGGTCTACCCGAAGACATAGCTGAGGCCGTTTTATTTCTGGCTGCCGAGGAAGCGAGGTATATAACGGGGCAGGTACTGTGCGTGGATGGCGGTATGACCATGTCCGGAATATAGCCGGCCGGGCACAGTGTGGGGTAGCGAGGGGTGGGGTGAGGTGAGGTAGTCTACCGTTTATGGCAGCAGGGCTTATTAGGAGAATGCAGCCGGTGGTGACCGGGTGTTAATGCCCTGATAACGAAAAAGGGGATAAGCGACTACTGTTTTTGTCAGCTCCATGCTATAATAGTAGCTTTGAGGGCAACTGATGGTAGGGAACAGGAGAAAAGCGAGAGCCTTGGCGCTAAAGGTGCTATACGAGGTGGAGACGGCAAAGCATAGCGTTGAGGCAGTAATCAGTCAGCGTCTGGTTGAAGATAAACTATCACCGGAGAATGCTGAATTTGCCGGATTTATTATCAGGGGGGTTGTACAAAACAAGGAAGCAATTGATATAGTGATACAGACCTTTGCTCCCGCTTGGCCGCTGGATCAAATCCCGGCGGTTGATACCAATATACTGAGGCTGGCCATATTTGAAATGTTGCATGATGATAAAGTTCCGGTTAAAGTAGCTATTAACGAGGCGGTGGAGATGGCTAAAACCTATGGCAGTGGTAGTTCGTCAAAATTTATTAACGGAGTTCTGGGTTCGGTTAGCACACTGGCTAACAGGTAACAAGATAATTAGATTAAGGGAGGCAAATAGTGGCAACCATTTATGAGCGTTTAAAAAGAATAGTTGTGGACCAGCTGGGAGTAGACGAAAAGGACGTAGTGCCCACAGCTAGCTTTGTCAATGATTTAGGCGCGGATTCGCTTGACCTGGTGGAGTTGATAATGTCAATGGAAGAGGAGTTCAGTAAATCTTCGGTGAAGGTCGAGATACCGGACGAGGATGCTGAAAAAATAGTAACCATGCAGGATGCTATAGACTACCTCAAAGAACTGGGTATCATGGACTAGCCAGCAAATGAACAGGGTATCGTGATTAAGGCAGTATTTTTCGATTGGTTCAATACACTTTCCCGTTTTGACCCGCCCCGGGTAGAGTTGTATCACCAGGCTTTTCAGCACTTCGGTATCGAGCTGGATTTCAAGCCTCTAATGCGTGGTATTCTCAAGGCTGACCGGTACTATTTTGCAGAGAACTCAAGGTTGCCGGCAAAGGAGAGGAGCGTTGCCGAGCAGCTAGAACTCTACTCCTGTTACCCGAAGGCGATACTGGATGAAGCCGGCATTGAGACGGCTCCGGACTTCCCGCTAAAGGTCTTAAAGCTGGCCATGGAGCGGCACCAAGAGTTGGACTTTGTACTTTTTGATGATGTGCTGGCAGTGCTGAACACGCTGAAGGAGCGCGGTCTTATCCTGGGTATACTTACCAATGCCAGCCAAGACATGAATGCTATTGCGCGCAAGCTTGGCCTGGAAAGCGTGGTAAACTTTATTATCACTTCGCAGGAAGCGGGTAGCGATAAGCCTCATCCGCAGATGTTCCTGATGGCGCTTAAGCGGGCGGGTGTTGCGGCTTCGGAGTCAGTGCACGTGGGTGACCAGTATGAAATTGATGTGGTGGGGGCGCGGGGGGCAGGCATAAAGCCGATACTTATAGACCGCTACGATATATCTGACGATGTCACCGATTGTCCCCACATCCGGGACCTGACTGAACTGGTCTCGTACCTCTAGCTTTACCAGTATGTATTCACACAGGTCTGGCTGGCCTAAGCCTCGAAACTACCTTCCAACGGGACGCTGATATACTGCTCCACAATTTTACGGAAGTGGAAGCCATAGACGGCGAGACTTATGGATAGAGGAAAAAAGCGTGGCCTTTTCATCAAGGTGGACACAAAGAGCCGCCAGAAGTAACGCCGGCCGTTTTCCCTGATACCCAGCAGCCAGATAGACTTGATGAGGGCTACCAAGTGGTAGAACTCTATCCGGTCGTGGCTTTTTGACGCGGGCCGGTATTCCTTCAGGAAAATCTTGACACGTTCATAGTAGTGCTTGGGTGAATAGATGGTGTTCAATATATGCCGGTAGCCGTTAATCAGTGCTTCATAGCCCATTTTAGGAATGAAATTAATAGAACAGTCCATATTATTCCCGGAAAAGACTTTTGACAGGCGGTTCTCTCTTTTCAGACGCTGGTAAAGCTGGGTGCCCGGCGGTGCGTTCAGCAGACCGACCATGGCGGTAACTATGCCGCTTTTTTGAATAAAGTTAATCTGGCTTTTGAAGATAGAGAGCGGGTCACTATCAAAACCAACAATAAAGCCTCCCTGTACTTCCAGACCCAGGTTCTGGATTTTCTTAACCGTGGCTACCATGTCAACGTTGATATTCTGGAGCTTATGACACTCGGTCAGGCTTGCTTCATTTGGTGTTTCAATGCCGATAAATACCCTGTTGAACCCGGCTTCCACCATGAGCCCGATTAACTCCTCATCTTCGGCCAGGTTTAACGATGCTTCGGTAGACAGCACAAAGGGGTGTTTTTTAGCACGCATCCAGTTGATTATGGCCGGCAGGGTCTCGGATTTAAGCTTTTTCTTATTGCCTATGAAATTGTCGTCAACGATAAATACTCCACTGCGCCAACCACGCTGGTAAATCGCATCCAGCTCGGCCAGTATCTGGTCTTTAGCCTTGGTGCGAGGCCTGTGCCCGTTGAGAATGATAATATCGCAAAATTCGCAGTTGAAGGGGCAGCCTCTTGAATACTGCAGGCTCATTGAAGAGTAGGGTTTCATGTTGATAAGCGACCACATGGGAACAGGGGTCTTACTCAAATCCGGCCGTTCGCCGGACTCGTATAGATGCCGGGCACATCCGTCATTCAGGTCAGCCAGGAAACGCGGTAGCGTAACCTCCGCTTCACCCAGGACAAAATGGTCAACACCGTTGAATTCTTCATATCCGGTGGTGAAAAGCGGGCCGCCGGCTACCGTTTTAATGCCAAGCCGGTTACAGCGAGCGATAACGTCTATTACTGACTCTCTCTGCACCACCATGGCACTGATGAACACATAGTCGGCCCATTTGAGTTCTTCATCACTAAGGGAGGTCACGTTCATGTCTACGAGCTTTTTATCCCAACCGGCGGGCAGCATACTGGCTATTGTTAACAGGCCGAGCGGTGGGAAGGCCGCCTTCTTGGAAATAATGTTCAAAGCATGCTTGAAGCTCCAGAAAGTATCGGGGTATTGCGGAGAAACCATTAGTATTTTCAAAAGATACTCCTAAACGTACAGTTATTATCAGGGAAATATTGCTGTCTATATTATACCAGTTTATGGATAATCAACCTAATCCTTCTGTTCTTTCTTTATATTTTTAGCGAGCGTCTTTGCCCTTTTCTTCTCCAGCTTGAGATGTGCCTCTTCTATGGTATCCTCCCTGGCGGGGGGTATTCCTCTCATGATATCCTCTTTCTCGCTCGCTATCTCATCTACAGGGGCGGTGGTGGGCAACCGTCTCTGCTTACGCCGTCGCATTTTATCAATAAGGTACATGCCGAGGTAACGCCCGAAATAGCCGATAAACCCGGCAACAAAAGCGAGCCCCACCCATTTCATGATATCCAGTATCTGGCTATCGGCCGGCATATCCATCTTATTTCAACTTCCTGTGCTGTTTAAGTCCGGTAATATTATAGAGCCCGTCCCGAATTTTACTATATAATGCTATCATACTCAATCTGTATTACAGCAAAAAAACAAAATGGCCAGGGAGATTTGGTCGGCTTAAGCGGCGGTAAGTCACTGGTTATGGCCGGTGCGAGGCGGTATAACTTGTCTTCAGTAAAGAACAGGGGCTAAAATCTGCCGTTTTCCTTAAACCAGTTGATGGCATCCACTATAGATTCTTTGCTGGAGCGGTGCGAGTAGCCGAGTTCGCGGCTCGCTTTATCATGGCTGGTGAGGGAGTTACTCGCCAGTACATATACCGCATAAGAGGTAAAGAGGGGTTGGGTACGGGTAAGACTGTAATATATGGGTGTGAGCGGTGCAATTATTCTGGCCAGTGAGGCCGGTACTTTGAAGGTCGGAGCCTTGACTCCGGTTAGCTCCTCCAGGACGGTAAGTAACCCGTGGACTGTTATCTGCTCGCCCGATAGTATATAGTTTTCGCCGGTGTGTCCCTTTTCCGAGGCAAGTATATGACCGTTTACCACGTCACGGACATCAACAAAATCATAGGCACCGTCAATATAGGCTTTCAGTCTTCTTTTTGCAAAATCTATCATCAACTGCCCCATCTCTGATGGCCGGCAGTCGTAAGGCCCGATGACACCCGTAGGGCATATAATGACGGCGTCAAGACCCCGTTTTACGCCTTCTATGACCTCCAGTGTGGATTGTGCCTTGGACCTGGCGTACTCTCCCATCGTCCTTTTAGGGTCAAAGGGGAATGTTTCGTCAATTACTGTGCCGTGGGGCGGTTCGGCGATGGCATGAATAGAGCTCGTGTAGACCAGGCGCCGTACGCTGCTCTTCAGGCAAGCCTCCACAACGTTCCGTGTCCCCATTACGTTTACTTCGTGCAGCAGACGGCTTTTCCTGCTGAGAATGGTTATCGTGGCTGCCAGGTGGTAGACAATATCGCTGCCGCGGAAGGCGTGCACCAGGGAATCAAGACGGCGGACATCGCCTTTTACTATCTCTACGGGTAAACCGTCAAGCGGTGCTGTATCCTCGGCGGGTGGGATGAGCACCCTCACCTCTTCGCCCCTGGTCACCAGTTCGCGGACCAGCACGTTGCCTATATGTCCGGTAGCACCTGTAACTACGATCATTTTTCAATATCAGAGATTTCTATTCGGGTAAAACTGCTTACCCTGCCACCCCAGGTACAATTATATCATTCTATACTGCCGAGCACGTCAATAAGTGTTCTCTGCCATTCACCGCGGAGTTGTTTTATGCCGAGTCTTATCTGTGTTAAGCTGATTTTTATGCCGTATCTGACTAAAGGCGCGAGTCGGGACTTATTAAAGCACATGCCCTGAAACCGTCTGATTATTATATGGCTGTCTTCGGTGGAGACGGACTCCACTCTGGCACTGGTAGCCAGGGTCTTTATTTTTACCGCGTAGAGCAGGTTATTTACCTCCGGCGGCAATTTACCAAAGCGGTCTTTGAAGTCGTAAGCCAGGGTATCTATCTCCTCAACACTGTCTATTCTGGTAAGGCGCTGATAGAGGCTTAACCTGGTATCCAGGTCCGGTATATAGTCTTCAGGTATATGGGCGGCTAGAGGCAGGTCAACGGTGGACGCTGGCAGGCGTGCCAGGCTGGCGGCCAGTTCCGGCTCGCCGTTACGTTTTGCTTTTTGCCCTGCTACCGCTTCGGCTAAAAGCCGCGTATAGAGGCCAAAACCGACAGCACTGATGTGTCCGCTCTGTTTGACTCCGAGCAGTGTGCCGGCGCCTCTAATCTCCAGGTCTTTGATGGCGATATTATAACCGGAGCCGAGCTCGGTCGCCTCAAATATCGTCCGCAGACGTTTTTCGGCCGTCGTGGAGAGAATCGTTTCTTTATCATATAGAAAATAACCGTAGGCGAGATTTGTCCCGCGGCCCACTCTGCCCCGGAGCTGGTATAGCTGAGTTAGTCCGAACCTGTCGGCGTCATTGACAATGAGAGTATTGACATTCGGCAGGTCAAGCCCCGACTCAATGATTGTGGTGCATACCAGGACGTCGCTTTTGCCCTGCGTGAAATCCGTCATAACTCGCTCAAGCTCGGCTTCCGGCATCTGGCCGTGACCGATGACAATACTGGCCTCGGGTACGAGGTGTTGAAGTTTATTTGCCATGTAGGCGATACTCTGCACCCGGTTATGAACGAAGAAGACCTGCCCGTTTCTCTCCAGTTCACGGAGTACCGTCTCTCTAATAAGGTGGTCATCGTAGGCGGCGACAAATGTTTTTACCGGCAGGCGCTGTTCCGGTGGCGTCTCCATGGTGCTCATATCCCGGACACCAACCAGGGCCATGTGCAGGGTACGGGGGATAGGGGTGGCACTGAGCGTGAGCACGTCAACCTCGTGCCGCAGCTTCTTCAGGGACTCTTTATGGGTGACACCAAACCGCTGCTCTTCGTCAATGATGATTAACCCCAGGTCTTTAAAGACCACGTCTTTTTGCAGCAGCCGGTGGGTGCCGATGCAGATGTCCACGCTGCCGTTGGCCAGACCGTCCAGGATAGCCTGTTGCTCCTTTGGTGTTCGGAAGCGGCTCAAAACACTGACCTTGACGGGGAAGGCGTTAAGCCGCTCGCTGAAGGTAATGAAGTGCTGGTCGGCGAGTACGGTGGTCGGTACCAGCACCGCTACCTGCTTGTTTTCCACCACCGCCTTAAAGGCAGCACGGATGGCAACCTCGGTCTTGCCGTAGCCTACGTCGCCGCAGACTAGCCTGTCCATGGGGCCTGCTTTTTCCATGTCCTCTTTTACCGCGCGCTGCACCACTATCTGGTCCGGCGTTTCCACATAAGGGAAAGCGGCCTCCATCTCCTGCTGCCATACCGTATCTTGGGAGAAGGCGAAGCCAGGCACCAGTTGCCGGGCGGCATAGAGTTCAATGAGGTCCTGGGCAATATCCAATGCTGATTCATTTACTCTTTGCTTGGTGCGTGTCCACTCCTGGCTACCCAGGTGGCTTAATGCCGGTGGCTGTTCGCTGGCCCCTATGTAGCGTTCGATGCGGTCTATCTGGTCGGAGGGGACATATAGTCTGTCGCTGCCGGCGTACTGCAGCACCAGGTATTCCTTCTCCGTATGATTGGTACGCATGGTGGTAACACCGCTGAACCGGCCGATGCCGTGCTCTACGTGTACCACGTATTCGCCCGGGGTTATTTCGGCGACAGTCTTGTGGGATGCTACCGGACGTTTCCTGCCCGCCCTGCTTTGCTTGACAAAACCAAAGATTTCGGCGTCGGTGAAGAGGTGGGTGTTATCGTTCATTACCCAGCCCTCGGGCAGCGAGCCTTTAACCAGCATCAGCGCACCGGGCGGTGGTATCTCGTTAATCTCGCTACGGACGGGGGCGATGACATCCTCTTCATCCAGCAGTTCGGATAACCTGTCAGCCTGGTGACTCAGGATTACGATTCTTTGTCTCCGGTCCAGCATTGGTCTAATGCTTTTAATGAATGATACGAGCTGTCCGGCATAAATAGCCGCCGGAGTAAAGCCCAAGCTATATAGAGGTTCGCTATCGGGCACCTGCCAGGAAGTAATGTGGAGTTTCGGCTGTGTTTCCAGTGACGGTTCAAGCTCACTCCAGTTGAAGTAGGGCCGGGGAAAATTGGGGGGTAGTTCTCCCCCAGCTATCTTCTCACTTCGTATCTCTTCGGCTTCTTTGTCCAGGTCGGCGATGGCTACCTTAATATTTTCCGGCTCATCGAGTATTATCCTGGTGTCCCGGGGCAGGTAGTTCAGCAGAGAGTCATGGTTAAATAGCGGCGCGTAGAATAGCCCGGCGTCCGGGGTTTGCCGGCTTTGCATCAGGGCAATGTCCTGGCTGAACTGCTCTCTGGTTTCGGGTTTCAAGCAGCTGAGGTTAAGGCCGACCAGTATTTGCGTAAGCTCTTCACTACCTGACAGCAGCGAAGCGAGCAGTGCCGTGGCCGGGCTGGCGATAACGGATGGCACCGGCTTCAGAGAACGCTGGTTTACCGGGTCGAATAGCCGGATACTGTCCACGGTATTGCCAAAGAACTCTATCCTGACCGGTAGTTCGCTGTTTACCGGGTAAATATCAATAATGCCGCCGCGGTGGCTTATGGTGCCGGGCACCTCCACCATGTTTTCCAGTGTGTAGCCGGTGGCCTGCCACCTGCCAAGTAGCTCAAACGGCTCGATATTCATACCGAGTTTAACATCACGCACCGCGCCGGTAAAGATATCGAAGCGGGTTGTCTTCTGCATCAGGGCAGGGGCAGAGGCGACTACCAGCGGTGGCCCCGAAGTTGTGTCTTTACCGCACAGAGACCACAGCACCTGTATTCTGCCCATTTCCGTGGCGGTATCTGAGGTGATACGCTGGTAGGGCAGGGCGTCAGGTTCGGTGAACAGGAAAATGCCCGAAGCCGGGCACCACGTGACGAGCTGCTCATATAGCTTCCTGGCGCGCTCCGGCTGGGCGGTAACCAGCAGTACGGGTGAGCCGAGGTGGCGGTACAGCGCGGCTATGAGATAAGGCCTGGCTGCGTCCAGCAGCGAGGCACTCGTCCTGTTTTCCCCCTGAGAAAGCCTGTCCAGAAGCTTGCGGTAGGCAGGTAATTCCTTGATAAGCTCAAGCAGCTGATTAAGGTTAGTTTGCATACTATTATTAACCAAACACCCATAGGGCTAGCCGGAACGGACTAGCCCTCGGCTGAAATTGTAGCATAGTCTTATTACGAGTAACAATCTGCCCTCCGGTTGCGTGGTGAAGCGGCCAGCGTCTATAATAAATGGTTGAGGAGAGCATCTTTTATATAAATAACCCCGATAGTCCCTGCCAATTTAATTACTGATGTCCCCTTTAAAAACTGCCTGGAGGAAGTTAATTGTCTTATCTGGATAGCATACTGTACCGGGTTAATAAACCGGCTCGCTATACCGGCAACGAGTGGAACAGCCAGGTAAAAGACTGGGATAAGACGCCCATCAGAATCGCTCTTGCCTATCCGGATTTATACGAGATAGGCATGTCCAATCTGGCTTTGCCAATCCTATATGACCTGCTTAATAGCGAACCGGATACTCTGGCGGAAAGAGTTTTTGCGCCCTGGGTGGATATGGCGGCTTTAATGCGGCAGAGTGGCATTCCCCTCTTCAGCCTGGAGTCTAAACGGCCACTAAGGGAATTTGATATTGTCGGTTTTTCTCTGGGTTACGAGCTGACCTATACCAACGTGCTCAATATGCTTGACCTGGCCGGGATACCGGTGCTGGCTGCGGCGAGGGATGATACCCATCCGCTGGTCATTGCCGGCGGTAGCTGTGTTCTCAACCCGGAGCCCATGGCCGACTTCATTGATGCGTTCGTAATCGGGGACGGCGAAGAGGTCCTGCGGGAGATGCTGGAATGCGTTCGGGAATGGCAGGGCAGGACGGCTAAAGCCCCGAAGCAGCAGCTCCTTAAAAAACTGGCTGCTCTACCCGGCATCTATGTTCCCTCTCTATATGAGATTACCTATCAGGCTGACGGTCTGCTCACCGGGGTTACGCCCGTGGTAGATGAGGCGAGCCCGACTATCAGCAGACGGATTGTCACGGAGTTAACGGCGCCCGTAACCAGGATGGTGGTGCCCTATATTGAAGCGGTGCATGACCGGGGCGCTATAGAGATACAGCGGGGTTGCAGCCGCGGGTGCCGTTTTTGCCAGGCCGGGATGACATACCGCCCGGTACGGGTGCGCTCTCACGAGGAGGTAATAGAGGCAACCGGCGATATTATTGCCAGCTGTGGTTATGACGAGGTATCTCTACTCTCATTAAGCAGCAGCGATTATCCTGGTATTGACCGGCTGGTAGCCAGTCTGTCCGAATGCTACCCCGGTCTCGCCATATCGCTACCGAGCATGCGCATGGACAGCTTTTCCGTAGCGCTGGCGGAATCGCTCCCCGGCCGCAAAAAGACCGGTCTTACCTTTGCTCCCGAGGCTGGTAGCCAGAGGCTGCGCCAGGTAATAAACAAAGGTATTACCGATGACCAGATTATGGAGACGGTATCCAACGCCTTTGAACATGGCTGGACGGGTCTTAAGCTTTATTTTATGTTCGGATTGCCCACGGAGACCGGGGAGGACTTGGAAGATATTATACGAATGGTGAACGGCATATATAACGCCGGACGGAAGAGCAAGAGTAGAAGACCCCGGGTGAGGGTGAGCCTGTCCAGCTTTGTCCCGAAGCCGCATACGCCGTTTCAGTGGGTAGCGCAGAAGAGTGAAGACGAGCTTAATGCCGGGTATGAATTGGTCAGGGCAGGTTTATACCGGAAGGGTATCCAGCTATCATATCCGAACCCCAGGATGAGCCTGCTGGAAGCGGCGATATCACGTGGCGACAGACGGCTCGGCAGAGTTATTCGCCGCGCCTGGGAGTTGGGTTCTGTCTTTGATGCCTGGAGTGAACACTTCCATTATGAAAACTGGTCACGCGCATTTGAAGAAAGCGGGCTTGAGGCGAGCTTTTATGCCCGGCGCGAGCGTTCACTGGATGAAGTGCTGCCATGGTCTCATATTGATAACGGCGTAACGCCGAGCTTTCTAAAGCGAGAGTATCATCAGGCTATGGCAGGCCGGGAGACTCCAAGCTGTCTTTATGATAGCTGTAATGTGTGCGGCCTGGAAAATATTCACCCGGACTGCAACCGGAAGTTAAAGTCGCTCAATCAAAAGCGGTAATGGCGACTACTCTATCACCTTCATCAAGTCTCATCAGCATTACACCCTGCGTACTCCGGCCTTGAATGGTGATTCCCTTTCTCGGATCTTTCTCAGTTACCGGCGTGCGAGTAACAATGCCCTCAGCCGATATAATCATTATCTGTTGATGGCTGGTAACTAGCTTAGCGGTAGTGACCGGGCCGGTCTTCTCAGTAACATTAAAGGTTCTGACACCACTACCGGCGCGGTGCTGATGCGGGTAGTCGGTAATTGGAGTCAGCTTCCCGAAGCCATTGGCGGTTACTACCAGGACAAAGCCATCCGGTCTAACGGTATCCAGACTCACTACCCTATCACCCTGCGCTAGACGTACACCGCGGACGCCGCCGCTTGTTCTGGAGCTGGTCCTGAGTTCTTTTACGGGAAACCTGATGGATTGACCCTGCTCAGTAATCATAATAATGTCGTCTTCTTTGCTACTGAGAGCAGTAGCTACCAGTTCGTCACCAGATTCAAGGTCCATAGCAATCAGCCCGCTGTTGCGGACGGCGGCGAATTTATCAGTGCTGGTCTTTTTAATCTCACCGTAGCCGGTGGCCATAAGTAAATAACTTTCCGGTTTGAAATCGGTAACCGTCAGCATGGTAGTTACCCTTTCCTTTTCAGCTATGGGAAAAAGGTTGGCCACTGCAGTACCTTTGGCTACTCTGGAAGTGTCGGACGGTAGCTCGTAGCACTTGAGGCTGAAGACCTTGCCCAGGCTGGTAAAGAACAGCGAATTATCGTGGGTGTCGGCGATGCTAAGGAGCCTCACCGCGTCTGTCTCTCTGGTTACCATGGCGATGATGCCACGTCCCCCGCGATGCTGAGGCTTGTAAGCCTGAGCCGGAACTCTTTTAATGAAGCCGCGGTGGCTAAGCGTCACGGCTACTTCCTCATGGGGAACAAGGTCTTCTTCGCGGAACTGGAGTATAGCCTGGTCGCTTATCTGGGTACGTCGCTCGTCACCATATTTAGCTTTTATTTCAGCAATCTCGGTCTTTATCAGGAGCAGTATTCTGGCCGGGTTGGCAAGCAGGTCTTCCAGGTAGGCGATTGTTTTCAGTATTTCTTCATACTCGTCAATTATCTTTTTACGCTCCAGGTTAGCCAGTCGCCGCAGCTGCATGTCAAGTATGGCCTGTACCTGCTCGTGGGACAGACTGAATTTGCTTATTAGATTCTGCCGGGCAATCTCCACCGTTTCCGACTTGCGGATAGTTGAGATTACCTCGTCCAGGTGGTCTAAGGCGATTTTAAGTCCTTCCAGTATGTGAGCCCTCGCTTTAGCTTCGTTCAGCTCAAACCGGGAGCGCCGGGTAATGACCTCGTGGCGGAAATCTATGAAATATTGAAGGGCTTCCTTGAGGCTGATGACACGTGGCTGACCATCAACCAGTGCCAGCATGTTGATAAAGAAGGTCGATTGCATGGCGGTGTACTTGTAAAGGCTGTTAAGCACTTGCTGTGAGTGTGCCTCTTTTTTCAGTTCAATGACAACGCGCATACCGTGCCGGTCTGATTCGTCACGCAGTTCACTGACGCCCTCAACCTTCTTGTTCTTAACCAGTTGGGCTATTTTCTCTACCAGGGCTGCCTTGTTTGTCTGATAGGGTAACTCGGTGACTATTATCTGGGTACGGCCGGTACCCTGAATCTCTCCTAATATGGCCTTGGCACGGATGGTGACTCTCCCGTGACCGGTGGCGTAGGCATTCTTGATTCCTTCCTGGCCGAGGATTATACCGGACGTGGGAAAATCCGGGCCTTTGATAAACTGGATCAGGTCATCAACCGTTGCTTCGGAGTTGTCTATGAGGTAGCTGATGGCATCACATACTTCACTGAGATTATGGGGCGGAATATTCGTGGCCATACCGACAGCTATACCTGAACTGCCGTTGATTAGCAGGTTGGGGATTCTGGTAGGTAGTACCACCGGCTCTTTCAGAGAATCATCGAAGTTGGGTGAAAAATCAACAGTGTCCTTATCTATATCGGCCAGTGTCTCCATGGCTATGGCGGCCAGCCTGGCTTCCGTATAACGCATGGCTGCCGGCGGGTCGTTATCCATACTGCCGTAGTTGCCCTGTCCGTCAACGAGCATATAGCGCATGGAGAAGTCCTGTGCCATGCGTACCATCGCGTCATAAACAGACGAATCTCCGTGCGGGTGATATTTACCCAGCACTTCACCAACAATACGGGCGCTCTTTTTGTGCGGGCTGTTGGGGACCAGGCCTATCCCCTGCATTGCATAAAGAATTCGTCTGTGGACCGGTTTCAGCCCGTCTCTGACGTCAGGCAGTGCCCGGGACACGATAACGCTCATCGCGTAGTCCAGGTATGAACTTTTTATTTCATCTTCGATGTTGACCGGTTTTACTTTTCCTAAAACCAAAATTACTCAAGCCTCCCATTAATTATTGCTGTCCTCTTCATCTTCCTGGTCGAGAGCATCCTCGGCGTAAGATTCTTCGTATCCCATACGTTCCCTTAACATATTATCGCTGACGTAGGTCCGTGAATCCCGGAGTGTCTTGGAGGGGAAAGACATCTGTCCGGTCTGGCTGGGGTCCTGATATGTCTCCCTGATAATAGCCGTGACATTATCGTCACTGGCGCTAATAACGTTAGCGGCGTACCTGTTGCCACCCTGCATCAGCCTGATAAGCCGCTGCGCAATTTTGGGGTCAATCTGTCCCACATATTCACCGTGGTTATTGCCTGCCGTGAGGTTTGAGCCGGCTATTCTGAGATACAACTGGTCGCCAGCTGCCAGCCGGACTGTGACATGACGGGGGGGCGGATAATTGAGTTTAATAACTCCAGCCTTACCCACTTCCTCTATAAAATGATGCGGCTCGGCCTTGTTTATATCCTCTTCGGCTTTTTCCTCGCCCTCTCCCAGTTGTGCCAGGCGCTGGAGGTTCTTTTTGGCGATATTGTTGTACGAATCAAGTTCCAGCGCGTAGCTATAAGCATCACTTGATTTTGCGTACATACCGAGCTGCATGTAAGCCCTGCCCAGACGATTATAGGCTTCAATATCTTTGGGAAAGTTGTCTATTATTTCCTGATTTACGGTTATAGCTTCTTTCCATCGTCCCTGCATGGCGAGGGCGATGGCATGTTTACTGCGCTGTCGCCTTAATCTGGCTTGTCCTTCTTCCTCGTATGTCATCAGTTACTCCACGGTTACACTTTTTGCCAGGTTACGCGGGAAGTCTATATCGCAACACCGCTCTTTTGCCGTGTAGTAGGCAAGAAGCTGTAAGGCTACTACGTTCACTATCGGCGAGAATATGGCATCCACCTTCGGTACGCTGATAACGAAGTCGGCTATACTGCCGATAGTCTCGTCTTTCTCCTCGGCGAGTGCTATGATGGGTGCTCCTCTAGCTTTCACCTCTTTTATATTGGTCAGCATGGACTCGTAGGTATTGTCCTTTGCTATTATAGCAATAACCGGGGTATTATTGCTAAGCAGGGCGAAGGGGCCGTGCTTGAGTTCTCCGGCGGCATAACCTTCGGCATGAATGTATGAAATCTCCTTTAGTTTCAGTGCTCCCTCCAGGGCTATAGGGTAGTTTATGCCTCTGCCCATAAAAAATACGTTATCGTATCCGGACAGGTAGCGGGCATGCTTAATCAAATTTTCCTCGTTGTCAAGGACCTGCTGTACCTTGCTTGGCATCTGTCTTAAGCCCAACAGCATACCGGACAGCCTGATGGCATCTACCCTGGAGTACGACATCATCAGCCAGTAGAGTACCATGAGTTGGGCGGTAAAGCTTTTAGTAGCGGCAACACTTATCTCAGGCCCGGCCCGCGTATAGAGTTTATCGTCGGAGATACGGGCGGCGCTGCTGCCCAGAACATTGGTGATAACCATTACTTTACAACCGACTTCCTTCAGTATTTTTATAGTCTTGAGTATATCGGCTGTCTCCCCGGACTGGGTAATAACCAGGGCTACGGTGGCGGCCAGAGGTTCTCGGTAATAGCTGAACTCGGAAGCAATCTCAACTCTGGCCGGGATACCTAGCAGGTCCTGGACGAGGTACTTGCCCACCATTGCCGCGTGAAATGAAGAGCCGCAGGCCAGGATAAGCATGGCCTCTGTCTCCCGGGCCAGTATAGACTCCAGGCCGGTCAGCGGTTCCGCCGATTTCCATTCACCGAGAGTATCACGTATTACCTTGGGTTGCTCGTGAATCTCCTTTATCATGAAGTGTTCGTAGCCCGATTTACGGGCATCGTTGATAGTCCACGAGATTTTCTCTTCCTTTATTAAAACCTCTACCCCCTCTTTTTTTATCTGAATACCGTCGGTAGTGATAACGCCGATATCATCATCCTCCAGGTATATGAACCTATCCGTGTAATCCAGCAGTGCCGGTATATCAGAGGCGATAAAGTATTCCCTGTCGCCTACACCGAGAACCAGGGGATTGTCCTTTCTGGCGACCACCAGCCTGGGTTCTCCGGCTCTTAAAGCTATTATGGCAAAAGAGCCATCTATGTCCCTGAGGGCGCACTCAACCGCCTGCTCCAGGTTGCCGGTGTAGTATTTTTCAATCAGGTGCGGTATTATTTCCGTGTCTGTTTCAGAGGTAAAGTTATGTCCTTCTGCTGTGAGTTGTTCCCTTAATCTCTGAAAGTTGTTTATGACACCGTTGTGTACAACAGCGATGTTATTATCACAATCACAGTGGGGATGAGCATTGAGCCGGCACGGTTCGCCATGGGTTGCCCATCTGGTGTGTCCGATGCCTATAGTGCCCGGTATCTGAGGCGCTATTTTACTCAGGGCTTTGACCCGGATAGCGTCTTTATATAAGTCGATGCTGTTGCCGCCTATTGCTATACCGCAGGAATCATAACCCCGGTATTCAAGCTTGCTCAGGCAATCGAATAAAATAGGCTGGGCCTGTCTGTTTCCTATATAGCCAACAATACCACACATTGCAGAAACTTAAACGAGCAGACTCCTATCATTTAATCTGCCCGTGATTAGCTTCAGTGATTGTACCTGGCTGTAGTTACCAACAATGGCCCCGGGCTGGGCGACTGTGTTGTTTCCCAGATAGCAACTCTCACCGATTATGGCTCCCATATTCACCCCGTAGTATTCATCGCCAATCTTAACATCAGCTTCCCCGCTGCATGCTATGAAATGACTTTTAATAACGCAACCCTTGTCTATAATTGAATCCTCAATAATGCACCCCGCCCCGATATGAACGTCGTTACAGATGATGCTGTTACGTATTTCACTGAAAGGCGATATTATGACGTTATCGCCGACACTGGTGGATGGCATCAGACATACGTTAGGGCCGATATCACAGTTCTTACCGATAACCACCGGGCCTACCAGGTAGGAGTTGGCGTGTATCAATGTGCCTTCCCCCACTGATACCTGTCCCTTGATGGTAACACCATTCTCTATTGTGCCACCGGTATTGCCGTCTATCCGGTGAAGAACGATATCGTTAAGACTGAGCAGGTGCCAGGGATGGACTACGTCCAGCCAGGTGCCATTTGTTTTCTGGGCGCTGATAGTATTGCCCTGTAAAATCATGTTGTTCAGGACATCGGGGATGTCCAGTTCCGGTTCAATAAAATTGAATATATCGTTGGTAAAGGCGTAGATACCGGTATTAACCATATTGCTTACCGCTTCTCTGGGTTTCTCAATAATATTTCTAACCGAGCCGTTATCCAAAATGACAGCCCCGTATCTGGAGGGGTCATCCACTCTTTTTATAAGCACGGCATGCGGTTCGGCACTCACAAACCGGGCGATAGTAGCCGCTTCAATCAGATTATCTCCGGGCAGCACCAGGAATTTATCGGTAATCACAGACCTGACATGTGCCAGCGCATGAGCCGTGCCCAGTTGTCTTTCCTGTGTGACATAGTTGATTTCAACGCCGAATTGCTCTCCCGAGCCGAAATAATCTAGCACCTGCTCGCGCCGGTAGCCGACAACGAGCACAATATTGCGAATACCGTTTTCAGCCAGGGCTTCGATTACGTAGCTCAGTATGGGCTTACCGGCTACATGCAGCATTACCTTGGGCTTGGTAACCGTGAGCGGTCTCAGCCTTTGCCCTTCACCGGCGGCCAGTATTACTGCTTGCTCCATAGCTTTTCTCCCTAGAAGACCCTGGCGTTGGGTAGAATAACGCCGCTGGCCAGGGCGCCCGGCCCGATTTGCGCGTTATTCCCGATAACAGTACCTATATTGATGCAGGCATTGATTCCCGTTTCTACCCCGTCACCAATTATAGCACCTAACTTACGCCTTTTGGTATCTATGCCGCCCACGGTGATATTATTGCCGTCAAGCCGGAGGTTAGCTATCTTGGTACCGGCACCGAGATTGCACTCTTCACCTATAATACTATCGCCTATATAGTTGTGGTGAGGAATCTTGCTGTTCTTCATGATTATGCTGCTTTTAATCTCTACCGCGCTACCGATACGGCAGTTATCGCCGATAGCCGTGTAGGGGCGAATATAGCAGTTCGGGCCGATGTCACAGTTGTCCCCGATAATGACCGGCCCGACTATATATGACCCTGACCGTACTTTAGTATTGGTACCAATGGATACCGCACCCTGCAGCACCGTATTATTTTCAATGTCGCCATAGTTCTGGGCTTCAACTGTACTGAGTAGAGACTGGTTGGCGGATAATAAATCCCAGGGGTGGCTCACGTCAAGCCAGCCGTTGATTTCCATGTAGGAAACACGCTGCATATTGTCTATAAGCATCTGGAGAGTATCCGTAATTTCATATTCACCGCGCGGTGATTTCGGGGTACTCGCCATAAAGCTGAATATATCAGGGGTAAACAGATAAAGACCGGCATTGGCCATGAACGATGGGGGTTTAACTGTCTTTTCGTAAATGTGGACTACCCTGTCGCCGCTCGACTCTACCATGCCCAGGTCTTGGCCGTCTGTCGTCCTGAATAGACTGATAGTGTTTTCATGCCTGTTTGACAGGCTGAAGATTTCGTTACGCCGCACGATAATATCGCCGTTCATTACCAGGAAATTACCGTCAATCAGGCTTTCAGCCATTCTGATAGCGTCAGCCGTTCCCAGCCGCTTTTTCTGGGTGCAGTACTCTATGCTGACACCCCATTTATCACCACGGCCAAAGTAATCACGCAGTTGCTCGTCGTGGTAGCCCACGATAAAAATATAATCATTGATGCCAGCTTGCCTCGCTTCAATGAGCAGGTGCTCAATGATGGGCTTATTGGCTATGGGTAACATTACCTTGGGCCGGTTGAAGGTTAGCGGGCGCATGCGGTTACCTTCGCCGGCGGCCAGTATGACTGCCTGCAAACTATTTACCCTCCACAAAGCTATTAATTATCCCGGTAGCACTCTCATAAAAATAGCGAAGCCGCGCCTCTGTCCTGGCTTCAATGGTGAGCCTTATCTTGGGTTCGGTGCCGGAAGCCCGGCAGAGCACCCAGCCGTCTTTAAAATTGAGTCTGATGCCGTCATTATTGCTCACCGAGAGCGGTTCCAGGGCTAAAAGCCGTTGCTTAAGCTCTGGTGTGACCGCCGCGATATTATTTATGCTGCTCCGGATAATCGGGTAGTCGGGTATATTATCGGTGAGTTGGGAGAGCTTATGACGGCTCGCTATGGCTACGATTCGCGCCGCGGCATATATGCCGTCGGGACACAGTGACACTTGGGGGAAGACCCAGCTTCCCGATGGTTCACCGCCGAATTCGCCGCCCTTTTTAAGCTCCTCGGAAACGTAGATGTCACCGACTGGCGTCCGGGTAATCTTTAGGCACGTATCGTCAATGGCCATGGAAGCATCTATGGTGGTAACCACCTCTTTGGCCCCCGCCTCCCGGGCGAAAAGGGTAAGAAGCTTGTCCCCGGAAATGAACCGGCCTATATCGTCAACGGCCATCATCCGGTCGGCATCACCGTCGTGGGCAATACCCAGGTCGGCACCAATATCTTTAACCGTCTCCATTAACTTGTGTAAATTATCTGCCGTCGGCTCGATATCGTGGGGGAAGAAGCCGGAAGGCTGACAGTTAAGGCTAATTGTCTCACACCCCATCCTGCCGAGCAGGGAAGGAGTAATTATACTGCCGGCTCCGCAGCCGCAGTCAATTACTACTTTGAGCCCGGCCTTAGCGGGGAAATCCTGTAATATGCGCTCTATATGCTGCTCTATAGCCAGCTCGTATGTAGCGCAATTCTTGATTTCGTGCCATGGTGTGCGGGGAAAGTACTCATTAAAGACCATGTCTTCAATCTGCTCACGCTGGTTACGATTAAAGGCGGAGCCGTCCGGGTTTAACAGCTTGATGCCGTTATATTCCGGGGGGTTATGCGAGGCGGTAATCATGGCCGCGGCATCGAATTCTCTCCCGGCGAGGGCGAGGGTGGGTGTGGGTACCAGCCCGGCAACGGAGCATCTGGCACCGATGGTGAGCAGTCCTGAGACCAGGGAGTATTTCATGGCTTCGCTCGTGGTACGGCTGTCACAGCCCACGACTACTTTTCCGTAAACGCTGCCTATCGCCAGTCCTACCCGAAAGGCAAGTTCTATAAACTCCCTATCGGCTATAGCTCTTATCCCAGACGTGCCGAATAATCTCATATCGGATAGATTGTAACCGTAGTATATCGGGATGTCAATTTGCCAGATGGCATAATTATACGGAATTATTGGTCATAAAGCGTCAGATAAAGGAAGTTCCTTTTCAATAAGCAATTATCACGGCTGCGTCAGAACAGCGCCACATTTAGCGCAAAATCTGCTATCCGGAGCGTTGGGATGGAAGCAAACCTTGCAAACCAGCAATTCTTTGGATGAGCCCTGCCCGAAGTAGAGTTTTACGTGAGGCCAGGGAATTTCTATACCCTCTTCGTCAAAAGCTTTCTTAATCCTCTTTCTCAGTTCACCCGTAACTTCCCACTGTGTTAGCGGCTTGGTATCGCCCAGTATTTTAATGTCTATACCGGAATCGCCAAAGTTGTTTACCCGGAGTACCTGGGGGGCAGCGATAATCTTCGGTCCGAAGTATTTGTCCTTGGTCAGTTCGTTACCTACCCGGTTTATTACCTCTATTACACGGTCAAGGTCTTCGCCGTAGGCTACGGGCACGTCCAGGTTTACTCGGGACCAGTCCCGCGTGTAATTGCTGGAGGTGGTAATTTCACCGTTAGGTATGCTGTGCACAATACCGTCAAGGTCACGCAGAACGGTTCTCTTTAAGTTGATGTCCTCAACGATGCCGCTAATTCCGGCTACCTTTACTACGTCTCCTTTATTGTACTGGTCTTCCATCAAGATAAATAGCCCGTTTAATACATCCTTTATTAGGCTCTGGGCACCGAAGCCGATGGCTATGCCGATAACTCCGGCGCTGGCCAGAAGTGGTGTAATATTCAGGCCCACCTCTGAAAGTAACATGAACAGTGCTATCAGGCCTATAAGTGCGGCCGAAGTACTGGAAAGGATACTGCTGAGAGTATGTGTCCTCTTCTGCAGCTCTTCACGGGCTCGTTTGCCCTTGCCCCGTACCTTGATTGACCGCTCTACTATCTCCGGTATCACCAGCCTTAAAAGGCGGTAGACTATGAATGATACGGCAATGATAATCAGGACGATAATACCATGCTGGAGTATCCATGCCTGTATCGTTTCCGTGGTTATCATCTTGCTGGCTCCCTGACGCGACATTATTATGGCCGCCAGGGCAGTGGCTACCAGTCCCAGGCAGATGGCTTCAATAGTCCAGATAATCGTATTTACCAGGATATACGGTTCTTTACGCTTTTTCTTAAGCGCCGTTTTTTTCAGGTCAGCGAGAATCCGGTTTCTGAATACGATAAGCAGAATTGATACCAAGGCTGAGGCTATAAGTATCCAGACGCTGTTTACGGTGAACCACTCCCACATTTCAGGCATCCTTATGCAAAAGAGTAGCTATATTATAGCACTCTACCGTGAATATGAAACAAAGGAATATGAACATCATTATTTGGAAACTGGTTGAAAATGCGGCGGGTCAGGTTACTTCTTTCGGTGGATTAAGAACTTTTACTCTGCGCTCCAAATTGCCCCTTGGCATCAGCACGTAGCACTGGCACTTCAGGCATCTAATGCCGATGTCGGTGCCCAGCCTGACTATCTGCCAGTCATAGCTGCCGCAGGGGTGTTTCTTTTTAAGGCGCACTGTGTCACCCAGTTTAAGCTCAGGTAACATACTGGTATCCCGTATTTAGTTTTTGGCTAGGCCCGGCAGTCATTAATACGTTCTCTTAAGGAGGCGGCGGCGTCCCTCGCCGCCCGGGCGAAGTCTAAATCTGGCGAGGCAAAAATAATCTGGCGTGACGAGTTGATAATTATTCCCGCTCCTTCCCGGTTTACACCGTAGCGCACTGCCAGGGACAGCTCACCTCCCTGGGCTCCTATGCCGGGTATGAGGAGCGGCATGTCAGGGTGGCTTTGCCTGATAAGTCTCAACTCTTCGGGATAGGTAGCACCAACCACCAGACCGATGTTGCCGGTGCTGTTCCACTGGCTCGCTTTGCGGGCTACCATCTCAAAGAGCCGGTACTCACCGGACTCTGCTGCGCAGCTAAGGGATTGAAAATCCAGGGCACCGCTGTTTGAAGTGCGGCACAGTATAAATACACCTTTATCGGTATACTGGATGAAGGGCTCTATAGAGTCAAAGCCCAGATACGGGTTAACGGTGGTGGCATCGCAGTTAAGGACGGAGAATATAGCTCTGGCATAAGCCCTGGCGGTATTGCCGATGTCGCCGCGCTTGGCATCGCCGATAACCGGTATATCGTTGGGAATATATTTGATAGTCTGCTTCAGGGCTTCTAACCCTTCACTTTCCAGGGCTTCGTAGAAGGCAAAATTAAGCTTATAGGCGCATACCAGGTCACAGGTAGCATCAATAATAGCCTTGTTAAATTCAAGGACGCCTGTGTCAGCGGGCATGCGTTCCGGGTCCGGGTCCAAGCCGACACAGAGCAGGCTCTTATTCTGCCGTGTCGCACTGCTTAACTTATCGCTAAATTTCACTTTCTACCTTCGTATGTCTGATTACAAACTGATAATATCAGCCGTCTGAAGGCAGCGTCAAGTCCACAAAATTGTTGGTTGCTCAGCGGCAATGATATAATTTGCCAGGAGATATGGCACCGCACCACTATAAAGTTACGGCTATGGGGTAAACGGAGGAGGCGAGCTTGTCGGCATTTAACTATCAGCAAGCGCTGGATTACATCTACAGTTTTATTGACTATGAAGGGACATACAAGCCACAGTATAACACGGCAAATTATGACTTAAGACGCGTGGCGGTATTGCTGGAGAGGCTGGGTAATCCCCACCAGGCAGCCAAGTCGGTTCATGTTGCCGGTACCAAGGGTAAGGGAAGCACCTCGGCCATGGTGGCATCGGTGCTCACCACTTCCGGATATGTTACCGGGCTTTATACCTCACCCCATCTTCATAAAGTAAACGAGCGTATAAGGGTTGACGGGCAAGATATAGCTGACGAAGAGTTGGTGGATTTGGTCGAGTTATTAAAGCCTGATATTGAAGCGGTGCACCAGCGGGCGACATACGGTCGGTTAACCACGTTTGAGCTGTTGACTGTCCTGGCCTTTACCTACTTCGGGCAAAAAGAAGCGGATTTCCAAGTGTTGGAGGTGGGCATGGGTGGCCGGCTTGATGCCACCAATGTTATCTCTCCTTCAGTCTGTATTATTACCGCTATCAGCTTTGATCATGTAGCGGCATTGGGCAAAACCCTGTCTCAAATAGCGGCGGAAAAGGCGGGCATAATCAAGCCGGGCAGCATTGTTATATCGTCTCCCCAGCCTGCTGAAGCTGCCCGGATAATAGAAAAGACCTGCCTGAATTATAATGTGCCCATGCTCAGAGTAGGCAGTGACATCAGGTGGCAGAGCAAGGGTTTTGATATGGATAAACAGTGGTTCACGGTGGACGGAATATCAGGTAGCTACGAGCTGTCTATACCGCTTCTGGGTACTCACCAGTTGGATAATGCGGCGGCAGCGGTAGCCGCTCTTGAGTTGCTGTCTCAGCAGGGATACAGCATATCCAGGGAAAGCATTGCTGCCGGGCTTGGGGGAGTTGTCTGGCCGGGCAGATTGCAGGTACTGAGGCGACAACCACTCATAGTAGCTGACGGTGCCCATAACCCGGAGTCGGCTCGAGGGTTAAAGCAGTCTCTCGTTAAATACTTCGGGTTGTCAGCCGAGCTAACGAAAGAAGCGGTATCAAATAGTGTCCCCAAATATCCCGGCGGCTCCGTCCTGATTATCGGTGCCTCCTCGGGTAAGGATATTGCTGGCATAGTAGCCGAGCTACACTCGCTTTTTGATAGCGTTATCGTTACCAGCTCCCGTCATCCGCGGGCGATGGCGCCTTCTTTAATTGAATCCGAGTTTACCCGGTATGGTATAGAGGTAGTGACGGCGGATGATGTTGCGGTGGCCCTCTCCCTGGCTCTATCCATGAACCGGGACTTTATCTGCATTGCCGGGTCGCTATTTCTGGTCGGGGAGGCGATAGAGA
Source organism: uncultured Dehalococcoidales bacterium (assembly GCA_964473905.1). Classification (GTDB taxonomy): domain Bacteria; phylum Chloroflexota; class Dehalococcoidia; order Dehalococcoidales; family CAYYQY01; genus CAYYQY01. The sequence goes on from CAYYQY010000003.1 coordinate 38,589, forward strand.
GGGTAAATATGCCTTATACAGAGTAATGATAGGCCTATTACGAAAATATGGCCGGTAACCTCAGATATTAATGTCATATCTTGTAGCCAGAGCCTCTTCAGGTAGCATATCACCCAGGATTTTTTGAAGGGCCATAGTGTGGCTGCAAAGCCCCCAGCTTGAGAAGAAATGACAGGAGCATTGCCACTCACCGTCTTTTAAGCTGACTTCATAGTTATCATGCTCACCCCGTAGCGTAACTGATAGTCCGGTAAAAGTGATTCGTTCTGCCTCTTGCGCATAGCGTTTCGCCTTTTCGATTTTCCCGATAAGGCTTGATTGCATATAAATCCTCCCCTCGGCTAGCTAAGCACCGGAACAGGCCGTTTAGTGCCTCACCTAATTATTTTACGGATATGTTAAGTGCAACCTCTGCAAGTTTTACGCTCTGATAACGATAAAGCTGACAGTACTAATTGTAGCGCCTTTTTGATTATTAGTCCAGTTCGTGTGTTGCTAAAAAAGACCGGCGGGATTATAATCTGGCTACAAGAATCGGATAATTTTACAGATTGATACCAGCAAAAGTTGACCAAACTCGAAATGACAAAAAAGAATATTCATGATTCGAGAGTGCTGGCGGTAGACTTGGGCGGGACTAAGATGGTTGCCGCTGTTGTTTCCCATGATGGTGATATAATAGCCCGTGACTATCAGCTTACTCAAGCCAGCGAAGGCCCGCAGCCGGTAATTACTAGGATCGGGTCTATGATGGATAGCCTTTTTGCTTCGGTGGAATTAGTGCCGGCGGAGCTAAGCGGTATCGGTGTGGCCTGCGCCGGCGCTATAGATATGACTGCGGGACTGGTTACCATGTCGCCTAATCTTCCCGGCTGGCATAATATCCCGTTAAGAGATATTATCCGGGACAGGTACGGGGTGAATACTTTCTTAATCAATGACGCCAGTGCCGCCGCTCTGGGCGAGAAGCATTTTGGCGCCGGCAGGGGCGTAAAAGACCTGATTTACATTACGGTAAGCACCGGTATCGGCGGCGGCATAATTATTGATGATAAGCTTTATTACGGTGCGCGGGGTGGTGCCGGTGAAATAGGGCACATGAGCATAGATATTAACGGGCCGCGGTGCCGATGCGGAAATAACGGCTGCCTGGAGGTGCTCGCCTCCGGCACGGCGGTAGCTAATGAAGCGAAGAGGCGTATTCGCACTGGGGAAAAGACCGTTCTTACCGAGATTACGGAAGGTAATATGGATAGTATTACTGCCGAGCAGGTGGGTATAGCTGCCGGGCGTCAGGATACGCTCGCGTCAGACATTATTAGTAAGGCTGCCTTCTATCTGGGCATCGGTTTTACCAATCTGGTAAACATCTTTAATCCGGAGATGATTATTGTCGGTGGCGGTATGGCCAGACTGGGCGACCTGCTGCTGGAGCCGGTACGAAGAGCAGTTCAGGAACACGCTTTCAGATTATCGGCGGAGTCGGTAAGGATAGTTACCGCCGAACTTGGCGATAATGCCGGGGTGCTCGGCGCTGCCATGTACGCCTATCATAAGGAAACATGCTGAGGTATTGATATGAAGGTTCGCCGGGCAATCATTACGGCGGCCGGTTGGGGAACCCGGTTTCTGCCTGTCACCAGGTCTCAACCCAAAGAGATGCTGCCTATTATAGATGAACCGGTAATTCAATATGCCGTTGAAGAGGCCGTCAATTCGGGTATTGAGCATATTGTAATCATCACTGCTCTTGGTAAACAGGCTATTGAAGACTATTTTGACCGCTGTTTTGAGCTGGAGTACTTCTTGAAGAAGAAGGGGGAGACGGCTTTGCTTAAAAAGATGCGGGATATATCAAGCTTGGCCGATATCTGCTATATCAGGCAAAAGGAGCAGTTGGGTCTCGGTCATGCAATTTTAACAGCGCGGAGTGTCATTGGTAACGAGCCGTTTGCCGTAATATTGCCAGACGATATTATTGATAGCGAAGTACCGGCGCTCAAGCAGATGATGACCGTCTATAACGAACGTGGCGGTAATATCATAGCCGTTGAAACCGTGAAAACGGAGGACACGGTAAAATACGGGATTATAAAACCAGAGGCGGTCACCTCCAGTTTATACCGGGTGCTGGGACTCGTGGAGAAACCGGCATCGGCCGAAGCCCCGTCCAATCTGGGGGTAGTGGGTAGATATATACTTATGCCCGAAGTATTTGATATTATCGGCAAGACCCCGTCGGGCAAAAACCAGGAGATTCAGCTGACCGACGCCCTGGAGATATTGCTGCAAAAACAGGCGGTATATGCCTGGCAGTTTGAGGGCACCAGGTATGACGTGGGCACGCCCATCGGGTTGCTTAAGGCGACGGCGGCCATGGCTCTCAAACGTCCTGATATTCGCGAGGAGTTTCGGGATTACCTGAGTAAGCTGCTGTAAGCCGGCTCTGCCTGCCATTTCTATTTTCCCTCCGGGTCTTAGCACCGTAAGCAGCATTTGTATTGACAGCTATAGCTGGAAAGTCTTACACTAAAGTTATAGTCAATGCTTTTTACGGGTGGAGATTTCTTAAGTGACCACTGACGAGCTTCGTGCTCTATTTTTACGCTTCTTTGCAGAAAAAGACCATACAGTTATTCCAAGTTCGTCCTTAGTGCCAAGGGGTGACCCTACCTTACTGCTTACCAGTGCCGGCATGGTACAGATAAAGCCCTACTTTCTGGGTAAGGCGGTGCCGCCCAACCGGCGTTTAGCGTCTTGTCAGAAATGCTTTCGTACTACCGATATTGAATCCGTAGGTGATTCCACACACCTCACTTTATTTGAAATGCTGGGTAATTTCAGCGTCGGTGACTACTTCAAGAAGGAAGCCATAAGCTGGGGCTGGGAGTTTGTTACCCGGTGGCTGAAGCTGCCGGAGGAGCGCCTCTGGATAACAATATTTCTGGACGATGATGAGTCTTATCATTACTGGCGGCAACTGGGTATTGCCGAAGACAGAATACTGAGATTCGGTGAGCAGCATAACTTCTGGGGGCCGGCTGGAGATTCCGGGCCGTGCGGTCCCTGCAGCGAGATTCACTATGATTTCGGGGAGAGTATCGGTTGCGGCAAGGATACCTGCGCCCCGGGCTGCGATTGCGGCCGTTTCTCCGAGTTGTGGAATCTGGTATTTACCCAGTATAACCAGGACGAGTACGGGAACAGGACTCTGTTGCCGAAGCCCAATATTGATACCGGCATGGGACTGGAGAGAACAGCGGTGGTGATGCAGGGCAAGACCTCGGTCTATGAAACCGAACTCTTTGTGCCACTGCTGGAACGCATATCCGGGATATCAGGGAAGGATTACGGCGCTGACGTTAATACCGATAAGGCTATGCGGGTGGTAACCGAGCACGGGCGAGGTGTTGCCTTTCTGATTGCCGATGGTGTTATCCCCGGTAACGAGGGGACGGGTTATGTTCTGCGCCGGTTATTGCGCCGTGCTGCCCTGTTCGGCAAGAGATTGGGGCTGGACAAGCCATTCCTTGCCGAGATAGCCGAGATAGCTATCGGCAATATGGGGCATATATACTCGGAGTTAAAAGCGCGGCGGGACTTCATTTTGAAGGTTATAGAGAACGAGGAAACCCGGTTCGAGGAGACATTGAGCAATGGGTTGGAATTACTGGACGGTATTATGGAGAAAGCTGCCGGTAACGGTGAAAGACAGATTGCCGGGGGAAAGATATTTGAGCTATATGATACTTACGGTTTTCCCGTAGAGCTAACCATGGAAGTCGCTACCGACCGCGGTTTTGTCATTGATATGGATGGCTTTGAATCAGAGATGAAAAAGCAGCGGGCACGAGCCAGGGCTTCACAAAAACTGGGCGAAGCGGAAAAGACGGTTACCGGAATGAATACCCTGGATATTAACAAGACGCCGTTCCTGGGATATCATAGACTGGAGCATAACGCCAGTATAGTCAGCATATTAGTTGATAATAACCCGGTACAGAGAGTGGCAGCCGGGCAGGAGGCAAGCCTGGTTCTGGATGCTACTCCATTCTATGGTGAGATGGGTGGACAGATGGGAGATACCGGTGAAATAGGTAGCGGGGCCGGATGGTTTACGGTAGAGAATACTATACATATCACGCCTGAAGTCATCGTACACCAGGGGCGTGTTACTGACGGTAACCTGAGTGTGGGGGATAAGGTTACGGCGGTAGTTGACGCGGAACGCCGGCTGGACATCGCGCGCAACCATACCGCTACTCACCTGTTGCAGTATGCGCTGCACTGTGTGCTGGGAGAGCATGTTCAGCAGAGGGGTTCACTGGTGACGCCGGAGCGGTTCAGATTTGACTTCTCGCACCTCACGGCTATGACGAAGGAAGAACTGCTTGAGGTTCAGCATATGGTGAATGAAAATATACGCCGGAACCTGATAGTAGTTGACATAACTACGACCTATACAGAGGCTTTAGAGGAGGGTGCGGTAGCCCTTTTTGATGAGAAGTATGGTGATACGGTACGGGTGATAAAAATCGGTGAGCCGGCTATCAGTGCCGAGCTTTGCGGTGGTACCCATGTTTCGACAACCGGGGAACTTGGTCTATTTCAGATCCTGGGAGAAACAAGCATAGGCGCCGGGCTACGTCGTATAGAAGCCGTCACCGGGCGGGCTGCGGAAAAGTTGGTTGACCTCAAAACCTCTGGTTACGAAGAGATGGCGCAATTCCTGGAGGCTTCTATAGACGAAGTCCCGGCTAAGGTTGCTGACCTGCTGGATGCGCTGAACGCGGAACGCAGGCAGCGGCAAGCCCTGGAACGAGAACTGGCGGCTAAACTGGCTGAATCTCTACTGTCTCAAGCAGAGGTAATAAACGGGGTGATGGTGCTGGTAGCCGGGGTGTCGTCTACACGGGTGGAAATACTGCGTGAGATGAGTGACCGTATAAGAGAGAAGCTGAAGAGCGGTATAATAGTCCTGGGCTCGGTTTATGAAGACAAGCCGGTATTTATTGTTGCCGTGACTCCCGATCTGATCAGCAAAGGTTACGATGCGGGCAAGATGATTAGGGAGGTGGCCAGGGTAACCGGTGGCGGTGGTGGTGGTAAAGCCGGCCTGGCTCAAGCCGGTGGTAAATATAAGAATAAGCTGGAAGAAGCCCTGCGTCTGGCGAGAAGCCTGGTGTAGCCTGGAGGTATAAAACGCGCAGTCTGGGTCTTGATGTTGGAGACCGTAGAATCGGGGTAGCCTTAAGCGACCCTACGGGGATGCTGGCTAGCCCGGTAGCTATAATCAACTGTACAAACGAAGTGGTAGATATCGAAGCCGTTCTCGATATTGTCAGGCAGCAGCAGGTTGAGCAGATAATAGTGGGGTTACCCATGTCCATGAGCGGCGAAACGGGTAAGCAGGCGGAGAAGGTTGTCGCTTTCGTCAAGCTATTGCGTACCCATACCGATGTCCCCGTAGAATTTCGCGACGAGCGTCTGTCAACGGTAGCGGCGGAGCGGTTGAAACGGCCCACAAAGACCAGGAAAACACGTGAAAAAACCAGATATGACGCTATGGCGGCCGCTATTATCCTGCAGGGTTATCTGGACGAAGTAGCTTTTCGATAGCTACTATACTCTACATGAATACCCCCTATAGTTGTTTATTGAGACACCCGGGAAAAATATTTTATGGATACTGATAAAGTACATTATAAGGCAATCCTATCTAATATTCTAAATAGGTTGCGCTCCAACGAAGGGGTTTTGGAAATAGTTCTAGCTGTATTGGTTGGGGTTGCTGCCGGATTTGGGGCTGTCTTATTCTGGGAGATGATAGAACTTTTCAGCTGGTTTTTCTTCAAGGAGGGAGCTGAAGCGTTAGCACCTTTGGGGAAATACTATGTGATTATAATACCGGCAATTGGTGGGTTAATATTAGGTCCTATTATCTATTTCTTAGGTAAGGAAGCAAAAGGAGAAGGTCCTCCAGAGGCGATGGAGGCTGTTGCTATTAGAGGTGGTCGGATTAGGCCACGAATAATGCCGATTAAGGTGCTGGTATCGTCACTATGCATAGGCAGCGGTGGTTCGGTTGGCCGTGAAGGTCCTATTGTACAGATTGGGGCTTCTATTGGCTCAAGTCTCGGACAGTGGTTACACCTGTCAGAGGAATCGCTAAAGACGCTGGCACTTTGTGGGGTTGCCGGCGGTATTTCTGCTACATTTAATGCACCACTGGCCGGCATGATATTCGCTCTGGAAGTAGTTGGGAAGAGAGTACTTACTCCCAGGTTCGTATATATTGTACTTAGCTCAGTGTCTGCCAATGTTATCGCCCGCATATTCCTGTTTACTGAAGAGCAGCCTACTTCTTTTACAGTGCCACAGTACACGATTGTTAGTTACTGGGAGCTCATTCTTTATGTTTTACTGGGGATAATTGTTGCTCTGGTTGCCGTTGGCTTTATGCGTTTCTTTTATAAGGTCGAAGATGCCTTTAACAAACTGAAGGTACCGGCCTATCTCAAGCCGGCTATAGGCGGTCTCGTTGTCGGAGTTATTGGTTTTTACTACCCCGAGGTTTTTGGTGTTGGCTACGGGACGCATTATGGCGTGGGTGGATCTATAATACAAGCAGGTGCGGTTGATAAGATGCTGGCCGGAGAGATAACGCTCACTGTGATTATAGTGATACTAGCACTTAAGATGTTAGCCTCCTCTATTACTCTGGGCAGTGGCGGTAGCGGTGGTATTTTCGCGCCATCTTTGTTCATGGGTGCTGCATTGGGTGGAGCGTTTGGCATCATGGTGCATCAGAGCTTTCCTGCAGTAACGGCTGCCTCCGGTGCTTATGCACTGGTCGGTATGGGGGCGTTTTTCGCTACCATAGTTCGCGGGCCGATTACGGCTATCATTATGCTGTTTGAAATGACCTTGGATTATGCACTGATTTTACCGCTTATGATAGTGGTTGTTGTCAGTAGCTTAATAGCCCGTCAATTTACTACGGAGAGTATCTACACAATGCGATTGCTAAGGCGAAATGTTGATATTCGGCAGTTGGAAGAAACCAGCCCGATGAGGATGGTTACCGTGGGCGAGGTTATGACCAAGAACTACCCTTCGGTGCCGTCAACAATGACGGTTGAAGAGCTTATCGCGAGACTCCGTAACAGCGGCCATCACGGTTATACTGTCATAGATAAAGACGGTAATTTTAGCGGTATGGTCACCCTGTCCGATGTTGAGGCAGCGGTAGCCAGGGGCAGTATCGCCGATTTGACGGTAGGTAATATCGCCTCTAAATCTGTGATTACAGCTTATCCCGACCAGTACCTGCATGACGTAATGGTCGGGCTGGGAGAGAGGGAGGTGGGACGCATCCCGGTAGTTGATAGAAGTGACCCCAAACGTTTGCTGGGTTGTCTGCGCCGCCACGATATTATACGGGCTTATGCGCGGAAAACAGCCGGGAAGCCTCTTCGTTAGCAGGAGGATAGGGATATGGATTTCAGTCTGAGCGAGCAGGAAAAGATGTTACAGGGCATGGCCAGGGAATTTGCCATAAAAACGATAGGCCCCCGTGCTGATGATATTGATCATAGCAGCCGTTTCCCACTTGATATTGTTGAAGAAATGGGTTCTCGTGGCTACTACGGGCTGCCCTACCCGGTTGCATACGGGGGTAGCGGCGCCGGTTATACGAGCTATGCCCTGGTCCTGGAGCAGATAAGCCGGGCTTCGATGACAGCCGGCGCTATTATGTCGGTACACACGGTTCCCGAGGAGGCCATCTTTCGGTTCGGTAACGAGGTGCAGAAGCAGGTACTGCTAACACCTCTTACCAGTGGTGAGCTGCTGGGCTGTATTGCCTTTACCGAAGCGGAGACCGGCTCCGACCCGAGGGCCATAACTACCGCTGCCCGGAAGAACAACGGTGACTATGTGGTTACAGGGCAAAAGCAGTTCGTAGCCAATGCGCCGGCGGCTAACCTGGCGCTCGTATTTGCCCGGTGTGAGCAGGAGGGGCTCGCAGCTTTTATAATGGACACGTCATCACCGGGTTTCAATCTCCGCGAGCCGTGTGAGACAATGGGACTGCGTGGTCTGGGAACGTCGGTAATATTCCTGGATGATGTGTGCGTGCCGGGCGATAACCGGCTCGGGGCAGAGGGGCAGGGATACAGCATTTTGCTGGATACAATTTGCATTGAGCGGCTGGGAGTAGCCGTGCAGGCGTTGGGTGTAGCGCAGGCAGCACTGGAACTTGCTATTGACTATGCCAGAGAGCGCCGGGCTATGAATAGACCGATTGCTGAGCTGTCGACCATAAAGTGGCACTTGGCGGAGATGGCAACCAGAATAGAGAGCACGCGGTGGCTCGTATACCGGACTGCTTTTCTCAGTGACCAGGGGCAGGATATCAAGTACGAGTCGGCACTCGTCAAGCTGGGCGCTTCCCAGATGGCGGTAGATGTGACCCGTATGGCCATGCAGGTTCACGGGGCTTACGGTACGATGAAGACTTTGTCCATAGAGCGGCTGTACCGCGACGCCAAGATGACTGAAATGTATGTTGGTGTCTCTGAAATACAGCGGATTATTATTGCCAGCTATTTGATATGAGCGGTTTTAAACTGATAAGTACTGATGCCGGGAGCGGAGCGCGTGCCGGTGAAATACGTACCCTGCATGGTACGGTGCCGACGCCGGCATTTATGCCGGTAGGCAGCCAGGCTACGGTAAAGGCGGTATCGCCCGACGAGCTTGAGGATATCGGGGCAGGCATGATACTGGCCAATACCTATCATCTGTATTTGAGGCCGGGGATGGATGTGGTTGAAAAAATGGGCGGGTTACATAAGTTCATGGGCTGGGATAGAGCCATCCTGACTGATAGTGGCGGTTATCAGATATTCAGTCTGGCCAGGCTACGGAAAATAAACGATGACGGCGTCGTTTTCCGTTCGCATATTGATGGCAGCGAGCACTTTATTACCCCTGAGCTTGACATAAAGCTACAGGAGGCACTCGGTGCCGATATTATTATGGCGCTGGACGAGTGCCCGGCCAACGATGATAGCCTGGACAAAGTGGCGGAGGCTATGCACCGCACTCACTTGTGGGCAGAGAGATGTCTTAAGGCCAAGAAGCGGAGTGACCAGGAGCTGTACGCTATTGTGCAGGGGGGCGTATTCCCCGAGCTTCGCCGCCGTTCCGTGGCATATCTTAAGTCACTGGACTTTCCCGGGTACGCCATCGGTGGCCTGAGCCTGGGCGAACCGAAAAAGGTTACCCTCTCCATTGTTGAAGAGACGGTGAAAATGCTTCCCGAAGCCAGGACACGCTATCTCATGGGGGTGGGTTCGCCGGAGGATATTGTTGAGGGTGTAGCCAGGGGGTGCGATATATTTGACTGTGCTTTACCCACCAGGGTAGCCCGGAACGGCGCCTTCTTCGCCCGTGATGGCAGACATAATATCCGAAATGCTGTATATAGAAGGATAGAAGAGCCCATGGTGGATGGTTGTAATTGCTATACCTGCCGACACTTCTCCGCAGCATATGTACATCATCTGTTTGCCTGTGAAGAGCTGCTGGGCTACCGGTTGATGACTATTCATAACCTGAGTTTTATGAATAACCTGGTAAGCGAGATAAGAGCCTCGATATTGAATGGCGGCTTCAAATCTTTCCGGGAAGGGTTTTTAGCGGAATACCGGCCTACTGATGAGCAGGTGCGGCTTAATCAGAAGCAGAAATGGCTGAAGTCACGCCACTCGGAATATTCGGAATAGACCACTGATAAAAGATGTCCCTGACTCAAAATCTGACTACACGGTAGCGGGTTCTATCTTTACTCCCTTGGACGTTGCCCAGTCCAGGACACCGTTAATGGCAGTGCTATCCCCCTCAAGCTCGACTTCTATCCAGCCGCCGGACTCGCTCATGTTGGCCTGCCGGATGTTGGTTTGCAAGGCAAAATCCTGCCCTATGCTATAGATAATCGGTTCAGCAGCCACTTCATCGTTAAAGGTCATTATTATACGCAATTTACTCATTTTCATTCCCTCTTACGATATAATAATAGCGCTTTCCAGACGCTTAACCGTAGCTTCGGCCTCTTCTACCATAGTATCGATAATCTCTCTAACAGAGGGGATATTGTGTATCAGTCCGACGGTCTCACCGGCGGAGATGACGCCTTTATTGATGTTGCCCTCCTCCAGTGCCTGTTTACCTCTGAGCCCGGTTATCGTGGGCAGCAGATCTTCCAGCGTAGCCCCCTTTTCCTCCATGCGCAGTACGTTGAGCGATAGCTCTGTTCTCAGCACCCGCTCCGGATTATTAAAGGTGCGGTTTATCATTATCGTGTCTTTTTCCGTAGCCTGAATTAGCCACTCCTTGATTCTGGGATGAGCTGTGCATTCCTGGCTGGCCAGAAAGCGGGTGCCCAGCATCACCCCATCGGCACCCAGGGCCAGGGCAGCCGTGAGGCCTTTACCATCGGCGATGCCCCCACCGGCAATAACCGGGATTTTAACTGCAGCTGCCGCCAGCGGAATCTGGACGAGGGATGTAATTTCTTCCATGCCGGGGTTGCCGCCCGCCTCAAAGCCGACGATGGTTACCGCATCTACCCCCAATCTTTCCGCAGTAAGGGCATCCTTCACCCGGGCGCACTTGTGCATTGTAGTTGCCCCGGCGTCCTTAAGCATCTTGATGTAAGGTTGCGGATTTCTGCCGGAGGTCTCAATTATGCTGACGCCGGCCTCTATCGCGATAGCCAGGTATTTTTCATGATGCACGGGTCTGAAAGTTGGCAGAAGGGTAATATTGACGGCGAATGGATTGGCGGTCAGGCTCTGTGTCTTTTTTATACCCTCCCGAAAATCTTCCGCGGTGCCATAATTGGCTGAGGAAAGAATACCCAGACCGCCGGCATTGGATACGGCCGCTGCCAGTTCGGAATTGGCGAGCCACAGCATGGCTCCCTGGATTATCGGGTATTTTATACCGAGCATTTCCGTTATTCTGGTTTTAAACATATATCTCTTAACCTCCGCCTATCAGTGGTATAAGATCAATCTCATCCCCGTCCTTAACGGGCATATCCAGCTCGTCGGGAAAGGTATCTTTTTCATTCAAAAAGATACAGACCCACTCCAGCAGTTCACCCTTACTATCAAACAGTTCGTTTTTAATGTCAGGCAGCTTTTCGGTAAGCTCCTGGATGCATTTACTCACGGTGTTACCGTTTACTTCCACTATTGAACATTCGTTGGGTAGTCCCTTTAGAAAATAGCGGTTGATATTAATCTTGGTACTCATTGTTCGCTTCCATCCCCAGTTGTTTACAGTGCTTGCAACCGGGGTCTCTTTTTACGGTAAACTCTCTGAATTGTAAATTAAGCCCATCGTAGACCAGTAATTTATTGGTCAGCAGTTTGCCGGTACCCAGGATATACTTTATTACCTCCGTAGCCTGGATACTACCCATGATGGCTGCTGTAACGCCAACTATAGGTATTGTTGCGGCGGGTATAGCGCCGCGATATATGCATTTCAGGCAGGCAGTTTTACCTGGGATTATGGTCGTAGCCCGGCCTTCAAAGCCATATACAGCGCCATGGAAGAAGGGTATGCCTTTGGATACGGCGGTCTTATTGAGAATAAATCTTGTCTTCAGGTTATCAACGGCATCCACTATTAAGTCACAACCATCCGTAAGCCCGAAGATATTGTCTTCGGTAATAAGCTCATCCCTGGCTTCTACTGTCACCTCCGGGTTAATCAGGTTCAGCTTATCTACGGCTAAGTCAACCTTCATCCTGCCTATATCCTTATCCCGGTACAGTACCTGTCTATTAAGGTTGCTGAGCTCCACGCGGCCGCTATCAACCACTCGCAGCGTACCCACTCCCGCTGCTGCCAGGTAGGTGCATACTGGCGCGCCAATCCCGCCGGCGCCGGCGATGAAGACCTTGGCCCGCTTGAGTTTCTCCTGGCCGGCCTCACCGAAGCCTTCAATCATAATCTGACGGCTGTATCTTTCCCGTTCACTTCCGGTAAGCATAGCGTTATTCACTCCCCGGTGCCTTAATCACTCTGGCTTATCTTTCCAGTTAATACCCTTGAAGGGTGACTGTATATGTTCATTCTGCTGCCGCGGACAAAACCGATTAGCGTTATACCCCGGTCGGCGGCTATCTTTACCCCCAGGGTAGTCGGTGCCGATTTGGATATGAGCACGGGGATATTTCTTCTGGCTATCTTGAGTATTATCTCCGAGGATACGCGGCCACTCGTAATCATTATACGGTCGTCCGTCGTTAAGCCGATGGCAAGACACTCGCCGATTACCTTGTCAATGGCATTATGCCGGCCGATGTCCTCGCTGAACAGGAGAATATTTTGTCTGTCGCTCAGGGCGGCACTATGGACGCCGCCTGTTTTCCTGAATATCCGTGAGCGCTGCACAAAGTCATCCATAATTGTATAAATCTCAGCCGGTGATATTTGTAAGCCGGACTTTATCTCTCCGGGACTGTCGCCATTGGCACTGGCGTAAGGCTGGAGAGTCCTGCCGCTGCTGGATGCAATAAGCTGAGGGGATGATAAATCAGGGGCTATAACCATGTTATTTCTGCTGGTTATACGGGCAAAGCCTCGCTCACTATCGATAGTGATACTATCTATATCGTCTTTACTTTTTATAAGCCCCTCTGAAACGAGGAAACCCAAGGCCAGATAGTCCAGTTTGGCCGGGGAACACAGCAGTGTTACGAGCTCCCGGTTGTCAAGTATTATGGTAATGGGTAGCTCTACGGTTACCGTATCCTTGAAGTCGCTCCTTCGCTGCTCGGTGATGCGTACTATGGGGACTTCATCTATCTCCATAATTATATTTCCTGACCGGTTTGCCGGTTTTGGTCAGCCGAAAAAAGCTCTAATGTACAACTGTACTTATACTGCACTATATCTATTTAATTGTCTATTACTTTCCAGACAGTTTATTTATGGCTACTTCGGCCGCTCTTTTGCCGGAAAGCAGCATACCGCCAAAAACGGGGCCCATTCTGGGTGAACCAAAAACGGCGTTGGCTGCCATACCGCTTACTATCAAGCCGGGATATGCTTCTTTAGTGTTATCCAGTATCTCTCTCTCCCCGATTTCAGCCCACATTGATTTTTCGCCGGCGATTTTGCCCGTTTCCAGTAATAGCTTGGCGCCGAGTTTTTCGCTCACTATATGACATACTTCGCTGGCATGTCCCGTGGCATCTATCACCGCCTTGGCGCGTATTGAGAGCGGGTCTACATGCAGTTTGGCTATTTGCGTGGCGGTCCAGTTTAAAACGAGGCCGGTTACCCGGTCATTCTCCCGTATCATTACGTCCTCAACGCTTATCAGGTTAAATATCTTCGCACCGGCTCTTATCGTGCGGTAGCATATAGCCGAGACAGCTTCCAGGGCGTCCGCAGTGAAGTAGCCCGGTTGATACAACTTGGCGGCAATGTCAAACTCGTCCAGAATATGCTTACCCTCCTGCTGTACCACGATATGATTGAACATCATACCGCCGCCGGGCATACCCCCACCGACACGAAGTTGCCTTTCAAAAATAACGGTTTTTAAGCCGGCTTTAGCCAGGAAATACGCGGCAGTCATACCGGACGGGCCGGCGCCGACTATAGCCACGTCAACCTGCATGGCGTCTAAGAAGTCTTTCATAAAGGTCTCAACAATTGCCTTGGATATGGTAATCTCGTCTAGTTCCATGGTTCCCCTTTCCTAAAGCCTTTTCCTAGGCTATTTCTAACATTCTATCTACGGCGTGTTTTGCCCTGAGACGTATATCAGCCGGTACTTTAATCTCGTATTTCATGTCCTTTAGCGCCAGTAGCACCTTCTCCAGAGTGATAAGTTTCATGTCTGGGCAAATGGCCTGCACCGAGGCGGGAATAAATATTTTATCCGGGTTCTCCTTTATTAGCCGGTATATTATACCAATCTCCGTGCCGATGATTATTTCTCGCGCTTCTGTTTCCCTGGCAAACCGGCACATGCCGCTGGTGCTTAGGGCCTCATCGGCGAGGGCGATAACTTCGGGCTTGCACTCCGGATGCACAATTACTTTGGCTCGCGGATTTGCTAGTTTCGCCTTCAAAATATCTTCGGGGCTAATACGGGCATGGGTAGGGCAGAAACCGGGCCAGAGGGAAATATTCTTTCTACCGGTCTTTAAGGCGACATACTGCCCCAGGTACTGGTCGGGAATAAATAGAATCTCCCTGTCGCCCAGGCTTTTTACAATATTCACCGCATTCGCCGACGTACAGCAGATGTCTGACTCGGCTTTAACCTCTGCTGACGAGTTCACGTAGCAGACAACGGTGGCTACCGGCATCTCTGCTTTCCGTTTATTTAAGCTGTCGGCGGTAATCATATCTGCCATGGGGCAACCGGAACGGGCATCGGGCAGCAGGACTTTTTTGTCCGGGCACAGGATGGAAGCTGTCTCTGCCATAAAACGGACACCGCAGAAAACAATCGTCTCCGCATTGGTTCTGGCTGCCCGCTGGCTTAGCTCCAGTGAATCACCCACCAGGTCGGCTATATCCTGCACTTCGCCCGGCTGATAGTTGTGGGCAAGTATGATGGCATGCCTCCGCTCTTTGAGGTAGAGTATATTTTCCTTAATTTCGCTAATATTCAAAACCATGATATTTAAACCCTGCCGTTTCAGGTCCCGGATATTACGACATCTCCCCAGACTCCCATACTGTCATCCTTGATTATGACGGTACCGGTTATACCGTCAATACACCTCGCAAATCCTATCCCTTTAGGGATATCACCGGACTCCTTAACCATGTTGCCTGTGGCCGTAGCCACGGCATCGGCCAGGCTGGCGGATGCGGAAATAACTATTACGGCATCCGCCCGACCGTAGCTCAGCGAGTGGCCTACCGTACCGGAAGAAGTACAGATGCCCAGAGGAGTGTCCCGGCCTTCAATTTCCAGTGCTATTTTCCCGCTTAAAGGAGAGTTACCGGCATAGATGCCGATTAGCCGCTTTCGCGAGGATTTAAGATATATATCCCCGCCGTTCTCAATAATTACCTCCTCTGCTGAGTTAATCAGTCTACTACCGACATACTCGGCTATTGCTCCGGCTACCGAGGCCATAGGGCCTACTCCAGCTTTTCTTGATGCATCCATCATCGGTCTCAGGATAGGAGCTATGTCTCCGGTACCCGGCAGCGGTTCCAGTGAAGTTAGAAACGGCGGATGCCGTTCTATGTAGCTCTCCAGGGTGTCACGGTATTTTATTACCAGATTCAGCGCCTCTTCCTCCAGGTTAGCGGAGGCACGGATATATAAATCAGTCTCCTTTATCACCACGTTGAAACTGGTTAAATCCTCGCCTTTAATCCAGTGACGGTAGGTCTTGGGTTCGTACATCAGGTTAGAAGTGTAGCTCCATAGCCCGTGGCGGGCAGGCCGTTATGCACTGTCCGCAGGCTATGCACTTATCATCTTCAAAGTTTATTTTTTTGGTCACCGGGTCAAGGACAAAGGCTCCGGTGGGACATATGGTAACACAGGCGCCACAGTGGGTACATCTGTCTTCGTTACGAACAACGTCCTGGCTCAGCGATTGAATCTTGATTCCGCTTTTGGTCAGGTAATTGATACCTTTATCGTAGTCCTCTTGCCTGCCTCTTATCTCCAGTACCATCAAGCCTTCCTCTTCCGGGGTGAAAAAGGCCTTCAGGATATTGAATTCAAGGTCAAAGTCCTTGACGAGCCGGTATACTATGGGCCGGTCTACGATGCGTTTCGGGAAACGGAGGACTATCTTCTTTGCTACAGCCATGGCTAATGCCTTTGTGTTTTATTCTTCTATAGGGCGTTCGTTAAGAGGTTTACAGCTTATGCCTGACTCAATGCCGGGTAGCGGTGCTACCGGTTCACTGAGCAGGAACTCTCCGTTCTCTATCCAGGTCTTAAGCGTGCCGGCTATTTCCAGCGCCCGGGAGTAGCTGGATAGAGAAGCCGTGGGCACGTCTTTACCCTGGATATTTACCCTACCGCTTCTAAGCTGAGCGTAGCTTACCTCAGCTACTATATCCGGCTTCAAATTGGGGTAAGCATCTGAGTAATCTATAACCGCGGCCATGATTTCGCTATCGCTTACCGCTGTGTACCTGAGGATTTCTTCAGAGAGTATAGGTATAGGTACGCCGATACCCACGGTTAAAGTGCAGCCATAGCCCAGCATGCTGGTGCCCACCAGCCAGCGCGGGTTCATATGCTTCAGGTCACCGATTACGGCCAGGGTGCCGGCCCCTCTACTGGGTACGCCGTTATCGGTTCGCGGTGCGTTCGGGCTGTGCTGGGTGCCCTGCCAGGCAACATAACCTGTCCCGCCGCCCAGAAATATCTTGGTGCCGATACCGATAGTCTTATAATAGGGGTCATTCAGCAGCGGTGAGAGCTGCCCGGCGGTAGCGTAATTGATGTTTCCCAGATTAGGCTTAAGTACCCCCAGATAGGTATATATTGTCCGCTTGGATAGGTTGGCCGCCACATTATAGTTCTGGTAGGCATTTCTTATATTGAAAAGCACCGCTTCATTCAGGTCCTTGATATTAATCAGGGTTTCAAGACGCTTTCTGGGATAGCAATCGGTGCCGTAAGCGGTGGCTACCAGGCTGATATCCTTACCGGCTACCAGCTCCTCAATCACGTGGCCGCCACCATAGTTGAATTCACCGGGATGGACTCTATTCCTGGGGTCATCATCGGGCAGCGCGCCGGCGCCGACAAATAAATCGGCTGCGGCCAATCCGGTGTAGGCTGGTACATCGTTGAGATATACCCTGCCGCCGCCGAGCTTGATTCTCGGTTTTGAGTGGCCGATGTTGAAGTAGGCACCTGACGAGCACATAGGACCAAGGGTGCCCGTGGTAACCACGTCAACTTCCCGGGCTACCTTTTGTAGCCCCTTCTCTCTGACCAGGTCAATTATTTCCTCGGCAGTGACGACGACTGCCTTGCCCAGTTTTATCTTTTCGTTTATTTCGCCAATCGTTCTTGTCATTGTACTAGATGATAGTATGTAAGCCTGTAATTGTCAATTTGGCCATCTTGCCAGTATCCTGCTTATACGGCATCTATAATATTAGCTGTGACATGTGGCCTGCCGATAAAGGTAAATGAAAAAGATAATAATCTATAGATTGAGACATGAAGAGTATTAGACAGGAACACCTAAGGCCATCAACTTTTTGGATTACTCGCCGAATGCAGTAACCAAAGGGTGCTGTTCCCGGTACTCAATAAGCTCAATCATGACGCCAAAGGTATCCTTGGGGTGGAAGGTAGCCGTCCGGGCATCGCCAATCTGCTCGCCGCCGATTTGCCGGATACCCTTTGCCTTCATTTCGGTTATGGCCGCATCCAGGTCGGGCACCTTGAAGGATATCATGGATACACCCTCTCCCTTCTGCTCCAGGAGCCGCTCGGCATTGCCGCCCGGCGTTAGCGGTGCACACAGGTTAATACAAGATGGTAAAGGGCCTACGGTTTGCTTAATATCAAAATTCTTGTTATCCCAGGACTGTGAAAACTCAATACCCATTACGTCGCTAAAAAGCCCTATCGCTTTCGCCAGGTCTCTTACAAAAATGGTAATGTGGTCAATCCTATCGATTTTCACGGTGTCACCTCCCGAATTATTCTATAGCTACAGGCGCATCATTGTCAATTTGACGTACCCGAGACGGGCGACGGTTGCCGAACAGTCTCCATATGAGCTATAATTTAAAGCTGATACTTTTTCTGGAGGTAGTCTTGCTGAGAACACATAGCTGCGGTGAGCTGCGGAAGGAACATACCGGCACCAGGGTAACTCTGGCCGGTTGGGTAGACCGCCGCCGTGATCACGGGGGCCTCATATTTATTGATCTCCGGGGGCGGGACGGTATAGTCCAGGTGGTCTATAACCCGGAAGTATCAGGCATATGCCACGAAACTGCCGGCGAGATGCGCAGCGAGTACGTGGTACAGGTAACCGGTGAGGTGGCGCCCCGGCCGAGGGGAACGGAAAATCCAAGATTGCCTACGGGTGAAATAGAGGTTATTGCAGGGGAAACCAGAATATTAAATCCGTCAATAACCCCGCCTTTTTACATCAACGAGGACATTGAGATAGAAGAGAGCCTGCGTCTTAAGTATCGCTACCTTGACATACGGCGGGCGCGGATGAAAAACAATATATTTCTCCGACACCGGGTAGTGAAATATGTCCGTGATTTCCTGGATGCAAGAGGGTTTATTGAGGTAGAAACGCCCATCCTCATAAAAAGCACGCCGGAAGGCGCACGTGATTACCTGGTGCCAAGCCGCGTCCATCCAGGCGAGTTCTATGCTCTGCCCCAGTCGCCGCAGCAGCTTAAGCAACTGCTCATGGTGGCCGGAGTGGAGAAATATTTTCAGATAGCCAGGTGCTTCCGAGATGAAGACCTCCGCGCCGATCGCCAGCCCGAGTTTACCCAGCTTGACATGGAAATGAGTTTCATTGAAGAGGAAGATATCATCAGCCTGATGGAAGAGATGTTCACGGCCCTTGTAACTGAAGTAAAGCCTGAAATGAGGATGATAAAACCATTCCCTCGCCTGAAATATGCCGAGGCGATGGAGCGTTACGGGACTGATAAGCCGGACCTGCGTTTCGGCATGGAAATAAAGGGTGTATCAGACATTGTCGGTGATTCTGATTTTTCCATATTCCGTAATGCAATAAAAGGCGGTGGAGTAGTCAAAGGCATATGTGCGCCGGGCTGCGCCGGCTATACACGGCATCAACTGGAGGAATTGAACCAGATAGTAAGAAGTTTCGGTGCCGAAGGCGTTATAAATATTTCTATAGGAGATAATGCTTCGGGCATAGATGATTTGAGCCTTGATATGCTCCGGTCTGTTGCTATCAAATACCTCACCCTGGAGCAGGTAAAGGCAATAGCGGGGCGGCTGGCAGCGACCCCCGGAGACCTGTTGCTCATAATGGCGGGTAAGCCGGAAATCGTCGCCATCGCATTGGGAGAGCTGCGGCTGGAGATGGGACGCCGGCTCAACCTGGCTGCTGGCGATTCGCTTGCCTTTGCTTTTATACTGGACTTTCCGTTATTCAAGTGGGATGAGAAGATGGGGTACTGGGAGACGATGCATCACCCCTTCACCGCGCCCAAGGATGAGGATGCCTGTCTGGTGGATACCGAGCCTGGTAAGATGCGGGGTAAACACTACGACATTGTATGTAACGGCTACGAAATAGCAGGCGGTAGCCTGAGAATTTACTCCAGCGAGATGCAGAGAAAGGTGTTCAGAATGCTGGGCTATAAAGATGCGGATATTGATGACCGCTTCGGTCATTTACTGGAGGCCTTTGATTACGGGGCGCCGCCACACGGTGGTATTGCCTCCGGTATTGACCGCTTGGTCATGCTGCTCGCCGGAGAGCAAAACATCAGGGAGGTTATTGCTTTCCCCAAGACGCAGAGTGCTATTGATTTAACGCTGAATGCGCCTTCGGCGGTTGGCGATGAGCAGCTTAGAGAGCTGCACTTGAGAATAACAGAGGACTAGCCGGGGTTGGCACGGGGAGAAGATTTATGGTTGACGTTATTGAAGTAGGTGAAAACATATACATGATAGACGACCAGGTATGTTCGGTACCCCGGATGGGCAGCGTATATCTGATAAATGAAGAAAAGAAAGCCCTGATTGATAGTGGCCCGCCGAGTTCGGCACCGGTGGTGCTGGCGGGGCTTGAGCAGCTAGGGGTAAGACCGGAAGATATAGATTATATAGTGGCTACGCACATTCACCTGGACCACGGGGGTGGCTGTGGGGTACTGAGTAAATATATGCCCGGGGCAAAAGTGGTGGTGCATCACAAGGGGGCTTCGTATCTGGTGGAGCCTGGAGTCCTCGTAGAAAGTGCCGTTAAAGCGCTTGGTGCCGAGGTAATAGCCCAGCATGGTGAAGTAGTACCCGTGGAGCCAGAGAAAATTCAGGCTGTTGGCGATGATGATACGATAACCCTTGGCGAGCAGCAGGTGCTGCATTTTATAGATGCTCCGGGACACGCCCCGCATGAATTGTGCATACACGAAAAGCGAAATAACGGCATGTTTGTCGGGGATGCCATGGGTCTTTATCTGGGTGACGGCAGCGTGCTACTGCAGTGCCATCCGCCGCCGAGCTTCAACCCGGAAGTATGTATCAGCACCATTGAGAGGCTAATAAAGTTAGACAGCGCTACCATATATTTTGCCCATTTTGGCGCCTGTAACCGGGCACAGGAGACTTACCAGAGGGCTATAGAGCAGCTTCAGGGCTACATTGACGTACTGGCTAAAGCTGACGGGAATGATAGTCTTGATGCGGCTATTGCGGAGATAGAGGGCGTCATTAAGGCGGAACTGGAACCGATAAAAGAGACACCGCAGCTATATGAGTTCGTGGATAAGACCATCGTAACGCCCTGCATTACCGGTCTTGTGCATTATTATAAGCGAAGATTTAACGCCAAACTGACTGAGTGAGGGAGAAGTGAAGGTAACAAAAGATAAAATAGAAAGTAGCCAGGTGTATTTAACTATTGAAGTAGAGCCCGCCGAGGTGGAAGAGTATATGGATGCCGCCTACCGGCAGATGGTAAAGAAAGTGAACATACCCGGTTTCCGTAAGGGCAAGGCATCCCGTGATGTGCTGGAACGTTATATCGGGAAAGAGAGCCTGCTTGAAGAGGCACTCAATAATTTAGTTCCAGAAACCTACGAAAAGGCGATTGCGGAGCAGGAGATTGAGCCTATTTCCCAGCCGCAACTGGAAATAGCGAAGACCGAGCCTATGGTCTTGAAAGTGGTTATACCGGTTAAGCCAACGGTTGAGCTTGGCGAATATTCCGGTATTGACATTAAAGCGGAACCGGTGCAGGTAACCGAGGTAGAGGTTAATAATATAATAGAAGAACTGCGTCACCGCTCTGCTGACTGGGAACCGGTAGAAAGGCCAGTAGTCATTGGTGATATGTTAACGATAGATGTTGACAGCAGTATTGACGGTAGCTCTTTTATCAACCGGGAGGGTGTCCAGTATCAGGTGCGCAGTGGTTTCCCCTATCCGGCCCCCGGCTTTGCCGAGCAGTTGGTGGATATGACGATAGATGAAGAAAAGGAGTTTGCGCTTAGTTTTCCAGAAGATTTTATCCGAACTGAGCTGGCGGGGAAGACAGCGTCGTTTACGGTGAAGATTAAAGAGGTGAAGAAGGAGAACCTGCCTGAAATAAACGATGATTTTGCCCGTCAGATTGACCCGGAATGGGAGAGCATGGAGCAACTGAGAAATCAGATTAATACCGACCTGCTGTCCAAGGCTGAGGATGAAGCCAGGAGAGATCATGAAGAGCGGGTGGTAACCGCAGTAACCGAGCTTTCCAAAATAGAGTACCCCCCGGTACTGGTGGAAGAAGGTATAAACCGGCTTATAGATGAGCGGCTGAGGCAACTGCAGATGGCTGATAGGGGACTGGATGAGTATCTCAAGCAGGTTAATAAAACGGAGGAGGAAGTACGGGAGGAGCTAAGGCCAATGGCGGTAAAGCAGCTTACCGGCTCACTGGTACTGGAGCATGTGGCTGAAAAGGAAAACATTGAGGCATGTGAAGCTGAGATTGATACCGAGATTCAAACCTTGACAAGCACGATGGATGAGAGTAAAAAAGAGGACATGGGGAAATTCCTGAACATGGCTGAAACTCGAAATCAAATCAAGCAGATGCTTATAACCAAGAACACGGTAAAACGACTGGTGGAAATAGCTGAAACAAACAGTGGCGGGGAAGAAAGCAGTGCCGAAAGTGATTGATATAGGTTTATATAAGTTATGGCAAGGAGGGCTGTATCCAAATGGACGTAGTCAAGACCGTCTGTAATATGTGTGATGTTAGGTGCGGTATAGATGCCTATGTTGAGAACGGGCAGATAGTAAAAATTGATGGTATGCCGGAGCACCCGCATAACTCCCTCTGTGTTAAGGCATATGCTATTCCGGAGCTTGTTCATTCCAAAGACCGGTTGACCAGCCCCATGCTTAAGGTAAACGGAGAGTTCAAGGATATTACCTGGGACGAGGCGTTTACTGTTATCGCTGATAATTTGAACAGAGTTAAGGAGAAGTACGGGCCGCAGGCGCTCAATGTCCATGTTGGTAATGCCTATATCGGTACCCAGACAGAGAAAATAGTAAGGCGTTTTAGCGATCTTTTTGGCACGCCCAACTACTCTACGGGTGGTTCGTACTGCTTTCTGGCCAGTACTCTGGGGCACATGATAACATGCGGGGCACACGTGCTCCCGGATTTTGAGGGTAATCCCAGGTGCATGGTTATGTGGGCTAGCAACCGTACTCAGAGCAGTCCTCCCTACGCCGAGGTGATTAGCCGCTGGGTAAGTGATAAAACCAAGTTAATAGTGATCGATCCCAGAATTACCAAACGCGCTAAAGAGGCGGATATATATGCTCAAATCAGGCCGGGAACGGATTGTGCTCTGGCACTCGGTATGCTGAATGTTATTATCGCTGAAGAGCTTTATGATAAACAGTTTGTAGAGCAGTGGACTGTTGGCTTTGAACAGTTAGCTCAACATGTAAAGACATACTCGCCCGAGAAGGTTGAGACGATAACGTGGGTACCGGCAGGCACTATCCGGGATATGGCCCGCCTGTACGCCACGAGTAAGCCGGCCTGCATCTCGCTGGGTATTCCCACCAATCACAGCACTAACGGGGTTCAAACCGTCAGGGCTATTACCATACTGATGGCTATTACGGGTAACATTGATGTAGCCGGTGGCGATATTATTACACCATCACTGTGGCAGTCAAGCATCCGGGTTAAAGGCAGCATACCTGATTTAAGCACTTCGCTCGGTGCTGACTACCCTATATTCAGGAGATATGCGGTAGAGTCAACAGCTTCGCCTCTTACCGAGACAATACTCAGCGAAGTACCTTACCCGGTAAAAGCCTTGATTTTTGCTGGCTGTAACCCACTAATGACCATGCCGAATACTAACAAGGTAAGACGTGCCTTTGAAAAGCTGGATTTCATGGCGGTTATAGACATATTTATGACGGATACGGCCAGGATGGCTGACCTGGTACTGCCTGGAACGAGCTTTGCGGAAAGGGAGGACTTAAGGCACTGGCGTGCGGATGGGCTAAGCCTGGTAGTGGCGACCAATAAGGTGGTGGAACCGCCTGGAAACTGCATGGAAGACTGGAAAATATGGGCGGCGCTGGCCGAAAAGATGGGTTATGGTGAGTATTTTCCCTGGAAGACGACCGTAGATCTGCTTGAATACCTGCTTAAACCGTCCGGTATTACGCTGGAGCAGCTCAGGGCAAACCCGGGTGGTGTCTACTATGCCGGGAAAAAATATAAAAAATATCTGGAGGAAGGATTTGCTACACCGTCTAAAAAGGTAGAGCTGTATTCCGAACTGATGGAGCAGCACGGGTATGAACCACTACCATCATTTAAAGAGCCGGTGGAAAGTCCGGTAAGCCAGCCTGATTTAGCCGCGAGCTATCCTTTAATAATGATTACCGGTACCCGGACAGCGGGTTATCTCCACTCTGAGTACCGCAATTTGCCCAGCCTGCGTAGGCTTATGCCGGAGCCGATAATTGAAATAAATACGGATACGGCGCATAATCTTAATATAACGGATGGAGACCGGGTTAAAGTTGAATCAAGAAGGGGAAGCGTTGAGTTAAAGGCCAGAGTGCATAATGATATACATCCTGAGGTGGTATCCATGCAGCACGGGTGGAGTGAGGCTAACGCTAATGTGTTGACCAATGATGAGGTCCGTGACCCGGTATCGGGCTTCCCCGCGTTTAAGGGTGTTTTGTGCAGAGTGGTTAAGGTAGGCTAAGGAGGGAATAATAACCCTGTTTAACGTGAAAAGGAAAGAGAAGTAACAGGAGGGAGACGAGAGAAATGGAAAATATACCGACGAATGTTATTCCAATGGTGATTGAAAGTAGTCCCAGGGGTGAACGGGCCTTCGATATATACTCGCTTCTGCTTAAAGACCGTATTGTAATGCTGGGTATGCCCATTAATGACCAGGTGGCCAATGTTATCGTAGCCCAGCTTCTATATCTGGAACGTGAAGATCCGGATAAGGACATAAGCCTTTATATTCACTGCCCGGGTGGTGTTATAAGCGCCGGGCTGGCTATCTATGATACCATGCAGCTCATACGTCCCGATGTATCCACCATATGTGTCGGGCTGGCTGCCAGCATGGGGACGGTGCTCCTCTGTGCCGGGGCCAAGGGTAAGCGCTACGCTTTGCCCAATGCCACCATCCACATGCACCAGGCTTTCGGCGGTGCTCAGGGGCAAGCTTCTGATATAGAAATTGCTGCCCGCGAGATTATGCGTATGCAGGAGATAATCAGAAACACGCTGGCAAAACATACCGGTCAGCCGCTGGAAAAAATAACTCACGATACAGACCGGGATTTCTACCTGAATCCGGAGCAGGCGGTAGAGTACGGGATTGTGGATGAAATCCTGACCAAGCCGGTAGATAGCAAGTAGCCGAATATAGATATATAAAAATTAAATGCAGTAAGTTAGAGTGGAGGAAGGCAAGCAGGCCTTCCTCCGTGCTTTTAGCTCAATCATGCACGGCAAGATGCGGGGTCAGGTATCAAGTAGGGGTCTATACAGCGTCGTTCCGCTAGAACTGTTTCTTTAGCTTGTTCCAGGTGGTGGCGATGTGAACCAGCGGGCTGGATCTTTTGCCATAGATTTTACCCTGTGCCAGGGATTTAAGAAAACTCAGCTTGTCTTCAAATTCGGGCATCTCAACATAGGCGTTACCTATCTCGCCAAGGGTATGGGCGTCGCTACCGGCACTGCCGGGGATATTATGCTTGCGGGCAAAAGCGAGAGACTTTTTCGAAGTGAAGTGGAGCGGGCTCCTGGCATTGAAGACTTCAACAACATCAATCTGGTCTGCTATCTGTGATAGGACTCTGCTGTTTAAACCGGCTCTGGTAACGCTGTCAAAAGGATGCGGCGTGCATACGAGAGCTCCCTGTTGCCGGATGCGGGCTAATGTTTCATCTACTGATAGACCACTGGGTATTGTCTCGTTAAGAAACATACCCATAATCTCGCCATGCGGCGTAAGAATTTCCTCCGCTACGATTACCGGGAAGGGGGCCATGCTTTTGGCTTTCAATGCCCCTTCAGCGGTACCGTGATCGGCTATAGCAATACAGTTGATTCCGACCTCAAGGCAGCGCTCAATTATCTTCTCCAGCGGAGTACCACAGTCCATAGAGTAGGCAGAGTGTATATGCAAATCGGCTTTTAGCAATTTATCACTCAGCTTACCCTTTCCAGATAACTGCCGGTACGGGTGTCTACCTTTATAACGTTGCCGGTGTTAATAAACAATGGGACCTGAATGGTGATACCGGTCTCCATTACGGCCGGTTTGTTGCCGCCGGTAGCGGTATCTCCTTTAAAACCGGAACCGGTCTCGGTAACCGTAAGCTCCACGGTAATGGGAAACTCCACGCCAACGACCTCATCCTTATAGCTTGATACCTGTAAGACCATACCTTCTTTCAGATAGTTAAGGCCGTCTCCGAGCCTCTCTGCGTTCAAGGCTGTCTGTTCGAAGCTTTCCTGGTCCATGAAGTTATATATATCGCCATCATTATAGAGGTACTGCATGTCGCGTATATCAAGACGGGCGCGGGTAAATTTCTCGTTGGATTGGAAAGTCCGTTCAATAGTATGACCGGCATTTATATCGCGAAGCTTGATGCGGGTCAGAGCAGTCCGTTTCATTTTAATATGCTGGTAGTCAAGGACCTGATAGAGTCCTCCTTCCAGTTCGATAATAATGCCTTTCCTTAAATCGCCACTGCTTATCATGTTGTCCTCCGGGCTTTTGATAGTACTTTTACGGCGCCATTTTCTATGGTTACGTCATCCTCTATCCTGACTCCTCCCCAACCGGGAAGATAGATACCGGGTTCAATGGTAAAAACCATACCATTGGTAAGGCATTCGTCGGCACCCGGGCCCAACCGCGGGAATTCATGGCAGGCAAGACCTATACCGTGACCCAGGCTGTGGCCGAAGGCTTCGCCGTAGCCTGCCTGTTCAATGACCCTTCTTGACAGGCTGTCAGCCTCTTCGCCGGTAAGTCCCTCTTCTATTTTTATGATAGCTTCTTCTTGAGCACGGCGTACAGTGTCATATACCATGGCATAGGTGTCATCGGCAGGGCTGATACAGAAAGTACGGCTGATATCGCTCGAATATCCTTCATATCTGGCACCCATATCTATGATAACGGGTTCGCCTCCACCGATAGCGCGCGATGACGGCTGGGCGTGGGGCAGGGCGGCGTTGGGACCGGAAGCTACGATAACGTTAAAAGGCATGCTCTCGCTACCATTCTCTCGGAGAAACATCTCTATAGACCAGGCCAGTTCCTTTTCTGTCATACCGGCGTGAATTATATCTTCAATATATTCTGTAGCGCTGACCGTTATTGCCACCGCTTTCTTGATGAGCTCAATTTCCCCGGCTTCCTTGATAGCCCGGAGTGATTCAACCATTCCTTCACGGGGGATAAATTCAAGTCCGGGTCTGGCCCTATTAAGTATATCAGTAAACTGGTGGTAGGTGGTAACGGTAAAGTATTCCGCTTCAAAGCCGAGCCTGTTGATGTTTAGCCCGGATACAAGCCCGGGCAGCCAGCTATCGGGGCTCCCGGCTATTTTTATTATCTCGTAATCAGGAGCCTCTACCTTTACCTGTTCTATATAGCGGAAATCGGTAGCCAGAAATTTATCCTGAGGGGTAATCAGCAAAAAACCTGCCGAACCACTGAAGCCCGACAGATAATACCTGTTTTCGGGTTGAGATACCAGTAGGGCGTCTATTTCCTGGTCTACCAGCTTACGGCGTAGTTTTTCAACACGACTGGCTGTCTGCAAGGTCGTCATTCCTTTCCTGAGCCATGGGGTGAGCCGATAGATATACTTTCCTGGCGCGGCTCTGGGTTACGTGCGTATAGATCTGGGTAGAAGTAAGATTCGTATGTCCCAGGAGCTCCTGGACTACCCTCAAATCGGCGCCGCCATCCAGCAGGTGAGTAGCGAAGGTGTGGCGCAGCAGGTGAGGGTGAACCCACTTGTCTATGCAGGCACTTCTGGCATATTCGTTTAATAATTTCTGTACACTTCTTTCGGTAAGGCGGTCTCCATAATAGTTTAAAAACAGTGCTTTCGTATTATTACTGCCCATTAGTTTAGGCCGTCCCTGGTTAAGATAGGTTTTAAGAGCTCTTGCCGCCGGCTTGCCCATCAGGACCACTCTTTCTTTGGCACCCTTCCCCCGGACACGTATTTCACGGGTATCAAAGTCAATCTGGCCAATATCGAGATGTATAAGCTCGCTTACTCTCAGCCCCGAAGCATATAAAAGTTCTATAAAGGCACGGTCGCGCTGGCCGAGTGGTGTGGTTAGGTCTGGGGCCAGCAGCAATTTATTCACCTCGGTAATGGTGAGGAACTCGGGCAGACGCTTATCCAGTTTAGGTGATGAAACATTTTCCATGGGGTTCACGGATAGCTTTTCTTCCCGTAAAAGGTAACGGAACAGGGAACGAATGGCCGAAAGCTTGCGGGCGATACTCACCCTGGCAATACCCTTCTCCATAAGCCAGGTAATGTATTCACGCACCAGAATCCGGTCTACCTTGTCTAGAGAATTGACATTTTTCAGTCTGAGGAACTGGAAAAATCCTGTCTCCGGGCCGCGGCAGTAGTTACCCAGCAAATCGTTTTTATAGTTACGTACCGTATAAACGGAGGCGTTTCGTTCAGCCTCCAGATACTGGATATAGCTGTCAAATAGTCTCTTCACCAGTCCCCCAGTTCAGCACTTATTACGAGCCATAGCTAACAACGAATACTTATTACAAAAATCCGGTGTTTAGCTTACCGGTACCTAAAATATTTACTCTTAATACTAGCCCAGGGAATACCTTTCTCTGCTCTCGATTAAGCGTCATACCGGTGCACCGGGAGACTGGAAGAAGCGTGACTATTTATTAATCTTTTAAAAACACAGTTTACCCGGGTTCATAATGTTATTCGGGTCACTCTTATTCTTGAGTTTCTTCAGATATTCGGCGTAAGTCCCGGAGCGACTGTACATAATTTCAGCCCAGGGTCCGTAGGGTCTATCAAAGAAACCACCCATATCAACCACTACTTCGCTGGCCTCTTTGTAGAGAGCCTTAACCGCTTGACTTTCCGCCGCGTCGTCAAGGTTGCAGTGAAAGTCAAATTCGCAGTATATGGTTCTCGCCCGCTCTATGGGCAGCAGATAGCCGCCGATATCACTGGTCGGGTAGTTGTATTTACAGGCTACGTCGTAGATAGCTGCCTCCAGTAAGCCTACCGTGTCCGGGCTCGAGTGGAACATAAGCCCGTGGCATGAGCCTTTATAACCGAATCGCTTCTGCATCCGGCCAGGCAGTATCACTTCCTCCTTGATGATATTGCTCAGTCCGGTTATAGCACCTACGGTATTCTTTAGCTCGCAACCACTTTCAACCGCTACGTCCTTCAGGTCCAGTTCCTGGTAGGCTAGTTTCTCATCGGCGCGTCTTGCCCAGCCGGTGAGGCAAACAATTATCGTCCAGGGTGGCAGGTTACCTCTGATGCTTTCAAACTGCATGACCTGCTCTTCTGTCCAGGGGTTGGCGCCTCTATTCCCGACGTAAGTTCCCTTTTTCAGCTTATCGTCCTCACCCGGTATGTCTACCACCAGGGCGGCCAGGTCAAAGCTGTTAAAGGCAAAACATTCCAGTCCCAGTTCCTTGCGCTCAATACGCTGTATGATATGGGTCGCCTGGCTTACTGTCTCCGCCGGTATAAAGATGACTTTTTGGGCGGTCGGTAGTGGCAGGAGCCTTATTGCCATCTGTGTCACGATGCCGAAGGTGCCCTGAGAGCCCATGTAAAGGCGATAAAAGTCAAATGCCGGTCCGTCCGGGGCCATAGCACGTGATTTCTGTGTTGGCGGATGACCTATCGTGAACAGCTCGCCGGTAGGCATTAACATGTCGTAGGTACTGAAAAGCTCATTACCGAAGACGAAATCAGGAGCGGTAACCACCGGGTTCCTCTCTATATAGTCCACCAGCACCGAAGCCGAAGGCGGACTGGTAAGCGGTGCGGCTACTCTCAGGCCGTATTTTTCCAGTTCCGGTTGAAGCTGGGCATAGGTTACTCCGGCTTCAATCAGGGCGTGCCAGTTCCGCTCGTCTATATAGGTAATCTTGTTGAGCCTCTGCAGGTTTACCAGGATACCGCCGATACTGGGAACGGCACCGCCGTGAAAGTCTGTCCCCGAGCTATAGGGGACAACCGGCATCAGGAGTTTGTTGGCCAGTCTGACTATTTCCTGGACCTCCGCTACAGTACCCGGCGTGACTACATAGTTAGGCCTTGTCTGCGGGACAAAACTCTGGTCGCGTGAATATTTATCCAGGACTAAGGGGTCATCGGAGGCATTATCTTTGCCTACGATAGCTGCTAATTCCTCAAGGATGCTATCACTCACTTCTCTACCCCCTTTCTTGAGTTATGCTGATAGTAAACAGCACTCACCAGTATTTGTTTCTTGGACATTATTGCTCCAGCCTGACAAGCTTCCCCGGGTTCATGGTGTCGTTGGGGTCAAAGACGTTCTTTATCTGGGTTACCCAGTGCTTGGCGTTGGGACCTACCCTTGGGGAGTATATGGTAAGCACGGGTTCCATATAGTAGTATCCCAGGTCAAGCAGGTCTTGCTTGGGTGTGCGGACAAAGCCGTCTATATTCATATCGCGGGCTGAACTCGCTTCCTCGTAATCAGACTGGTCAAAGACCGTATCGTCTTCAAACAGCGCGTAATACCCCCGCTCAAAGATGTAAACCCAGGGGGTCTCCTCGTCGAACATGTAGTGGGAATGTCTCATGACTATATCCTGAGACCGCTCGTAAAACTCCCGGTGGTTGTCTATGTGACCGCAGCCGAGTTTGATAGAAGAAAAGCTGCCCCGGCGCTGGAAACGGCTGCCGCAGCCGTCGCGGAAGGCATCGCCATGCCAGGTTGCCATCTCTTCATTAAGGTCATCTCTGAACTTGCCGCCGGTCTCCTTGACGATATCCCGGAGAACGTTCTCTTCGTGGTCCAACTGCCTTGTCGACGAGATACCGGCGTTGATGACGTAAATCATGTGTCGGGGGAAGAACCCCTCGTGCCATCTCTTTTCCGCAAGCTCTTCGGTTTGCTGTGTCATACCGGTAACCCAACCATTTGAAGCCCCGTTAAGGTGGGTGCCGATGCCGGAGTGCGCGATTTCGTACATGGCTTCATTCATGGGCTCAATATCGGGGTATTCTACGTAGTAAATCCTGTGGTTGGCAGGTAACGGCGGCCTGTTGTAAACGGTCTCCTGTGGCCATTCGCCTCCGGCCCAGGGATGCAGCTTCATGGTGGCCTCTACGATAACCGCCATACCGCCATGATTGCAGAACTCAAAAATACCCTTGAGGTCAGGCCCAGGTCCCTGGCACCAGAAGTTGCCGCAGGCGGGTATGGTAGCCGAACCGGTCTTCAGAATATCACCGTTGGGTAAAACCAGGGTGAGGTTGGCTATTGAGCGCAGACCGACACCGTAGGCCAGCGAACTCTGCCAGGTACCGCTGTTAATAATGTTGGATAAGAGTCCGCAGCTACCCGGGGCTAACGGGGTGCCCCCGTTCCACAGCCCTCGCTTCATGGTTTCAGCCTGAATACGGGCGAAACTAACGTAGGGCTGAATGGTAGCCGTCATGGTATCTTCGTTGATTTCAAGAATCTTGTCCATTCGTTTCAGGTCAAGAGAAATGGTGCCCGGTTCACTCGGTATGCAGAGGGATACCATGTTAGCACCGGTACTTATGGGGATTACCTTTAGCCCGTACCTGTTAGCGATGCGGACTACCCCTTGCACCTCCTCCGTGCTTGCCGGTAATACCACCAGGTCCGGAATAGCGGAGGGGTCTTGCTTGTATCTCTTCATAATTCCGGGGAAGGCCCCGTCCTTGGAGTATGTCTGGCGAACCATGGGGTCATCGCTGATAAAATCAGGGCCGACCACCGCGGCTATTGCTTGATAAACATGAGGTTCAATCAATTCAACTCACCTCCTTTTCATAACCCCTGCAGTACAAGGTCCAGCAAATCATACATTTTCATCTTGTTGCCGTTTCTCTGGATAGCCTCGCCCAGGTTTTCTTCACAGTGGGGGCAGTAAGTAACCAGGGCTTCAGCACCGGTGCTCTCTGCCTCCTCAATGCGCTTGTCCGCTGTCCACTGTGCCAGTTCCAGGTATCCATCCCGGAGCCAGCTACCGGCACCGCAACACCACGAATCATCCCTGTTTCTATCCATTTCGGTTAGTGTAATACCGGGAATACTGTTCAGGATATTCCTGGGTGGCTCATAGATACCGGAGAAAGCTCCCGTGCCGCTGATACCATAATCGCTGATTCTGCCGAGGTGGCAGGGGTCGTGGTAGGTCACGTTCAGGTTAACCGGCTTGGTTAGTTTGAGTTTACCCTGGGTTATGAGCTCGTCTGTGAACTCAAGGATATGGACAACCTCAAAGTTCATCTTTTCACCTACCTCGGGGTAGTCGCGCTTAAAAGTGCTGTAGCAGAAGGGGCAGATGGTAACCAGCTTTTCGATTCCCATATCATTGAACATCTTGATGTTCTCTTTGGCGAAAGCGTGGAACGAGTCCACATCGCCCATTCGGAGCGAGGGATTGCCACAGCAGCGCTCTTTCTCGCCGAGGATACCGACGTCAACACCGGCCTTGATGAGAACGGTAGCAGCGTCCTGAGCCATTTTCTCGGCTGAGGGGTCGCGGAGCGGGAAACAGCCGACATAGAGCAGGGTCTTGGTCTTGGTGCCTGTGCCGGAGATACCGTCGGCCAGGCTGGCGGGCAGACCCTTCATCCAGTTAATTCTCTCGGCGTCGTGTTTCCTGTAGGGGTTCATGTATTCTCTAAGGTCATCCAGGAAGGTTTTGAAGCCGCCGGGCGGGTTCAGACCGTCCTTGAGTGCCTTGGCCCTCATTGCCTGGATTATCTGTGTGGGTTGCATCTCTTTGATACGTCCGCATATATAATCACAGGCGCCGCAGAGCGGGTCCTGATAAATTACCTCAAGCATGCTGTCAGACCAGTCCAGTTCGCCCTCAATTAAGGCACGGGCGATATCCATTTTACCCTGAGCAGCGTAACAGTCAAACTTGTATCGGGATATACTGGGGCAAATCTGGTAGAACTCTGCGTTCTTGGTATGCCAGGGGAAGACCTGCTTACACTGGCTATCGCGAAAGCAGTTCCAGGTCCACCGACGGTAATCTTTAAGTTCTTTCATACCTTATCCTCCTCATATCTTGAGAAGTGGAAGCGGAGTAGCATGTACTGGCAAAATACGAATACGTGATACTATCTCTTCCTTATCCATGTCATTCTACTTGCCGGAAAATCTGTAAGCCTAGCCCGGACAAAAAATTCCGAGTGTCATGCCCGGTATCGTAAGTATAAGGTCTGAATATATACAGGCTGCCGTATTACCGGACAGCATAAATGACATAGCTCTCGCCGTTAATAGAAGAGTAAGGTTCTTTTTTATAGAACCTTACTCTTCGCTATCTTTATTACAGTGCCTGCAGTACAAGGTCCAGCAGGTCATACATTTGCATCTTGTTGCCGTTTCTCTGGATAGCCTCGCCCAGGTTTTCTTCACAGTGGGGGCAGTAGGTAACCAGCGCTTCAGCACCGGTGCTTTCTGCCTCCTCAATGCGCCTGTCGGCTGTCCACTGTGCCATGTCAAGATATCCGTCCCGGAGCCAGCCACCGGCACCGCAGCACCAGGAATCATCCTTGTTGCGGTACATCTCGGTAAGCGTTACGCCGGGAATGCTGTTCAGGATGTTTCTTGGCTGTTTATACTTGCCAATGAAATCATCCGTACCACTGGTACCATTACCGCTGATTCTGCCGAGGTGGCAGGGGTCGTGGTAGGTAACGTTCAGGTTAACCGGCTTTGTCAGTTTGAGTTTGCCCTGTGCGATAAGTTCATCCACCATATCCAGGATGTGGATAACCTCGAAGTTCATCTTCTCGTCAACCATGGGATAATCGCGGGTAAAGGTGCTGTAGCAGAAGGGGCAGATGGTAACCAGCTTTTCGATTCCCATGTCATTGAACATCTTGATGTTCTCTTTGGCGAAAGCGTGGAACGAGTCCACATCGCCCATTCGGAGCGAGGGATTGCCACAGCAGCGCTCTTTCTCGCCGAGGATACCGACGTCAACACCGGCCTTGATGAGAACGGTAGCAGCGTCCTGAGCCATTTTCTCGGCTGAGGGGTCGCGGAGCGGGAAACAGCCGACATAGAGCAGGGTCTTGGTCTTGGTGCCTGTGCCGGAGATACCGTCGGCCAGGCTGGCGGGCAGACCCTTCATCCAGTTAATTCTCTCGGCGTCGTGTTTCCGGAAGGGGTTCATGTATTCTCTGAGGTCATCCAGGAAGGTTTTAAAGCCGCCGGGCGGGTTCAGGCCGTCCTTGAGTGCCTTGGCCCTCATTGCCTGGATAACCCGGGTTGGTTGCATCTCAGTAATACGTCCGCAGTTATAATCACAGGCGCCGCAGAGCGGGTCCTGATAGATTACCTCAAGCAGTTTATCTGACCACTCTATTTCACCTTCAATCATGGCACGGGCTAAATCGCCCATTTTCCCTTGAGAGGAATA
Source organism: uncultured Dehalococcoidales bacterium (assembly GCA_964473905.1). Taxonomy (GTDB): domain Bacteria; phylum Chloroflexota; class Dehalococcoidia; order Dehalococcoidales; family CAYYQY01; genus CAYYQY01. The sequence goes on from CAYYQY010000003.1 coordinate 72,573, forward strand.
GGCATCAAATTTATAACGTGTCAGAGTCGGGCAGATATCATCATAGTCTGCATTCTTGAGGTGCCAGGTGAAGACATGTTTACATGTGCTATCGCGAAAGCAGTTCCAGCACCAATGTCTGTACTCTTCCAGTTCCTTGATCATTTAGACTCCTCCTTTTGAGATTAGAAGCAGAGCTTGCCCGGATTCATAATGTTGTTGGGGTCCAGTTGCGCCTTTACTTTCTTAAGGTACTCGGCATAGTTACCGCTACGCCGGTACATCATGTCTGCCCAGACTCCATAGGGCCTATCGAAGAACGCGCCAGCATCGATAGCAGCTTCACTGGCTTCATGGAATAAAGCCTTGACTCTTTCCACGTCAGCGGCACTGGCTGATTCACAGTGCAGGTCATAGACGCAGTAGAAAGAGCGCGCCCGTTCCACCGGCTGGACATAAGCGCCAACATCACCCCATGAATAGTTGTATTTGGCAGCTACCTTGGCTATAGCTTCTTCAATCTTGGAGAGTGCAGCACCGGTACTGTAGAACATTAGACCGTGGCAAGAGCCTCTGTAACCAAATCTCTTTTGCATTCTCCATGGGAGGAGCATTTCCTCCTCGATTATTTTTCCAAGACCCGATATACCGCCTACGGATGGCTTTAGCTCAAAGCCAACTTCAGCAGACAGGTCTCTGAGGTCGAGTTCCTGGTATTGAACTTTCTCCTCGGGATGTCTTGCCCAACCTGTAAGCGTAATTACCAGGGTCCAGGGGGGCAGGGCATGTCTCAGTGTCTCGAAACGCTTTCTTTGAGCCTGAGACCAGGGCTTGGCACCAGTGTTACCGATGTATGAGCCTTGCTTCAAGCTCTTGGTATCGGCGGCGTCCTCGTCAACGGCGAGGGTAGCCAGGTCAAAGCTGTTGAGCGCGAAGCATTCAAAACCGAGTTCCTGGCGCTGAATGCGTTTCATAGCGCCTATAACGTCAGCGGCATTAGCAAAGGCAACGAAGAACACTTTCTGTGCTTTGGGTTTCGGGATTACTCTCACGTTAATTTCATAAACAGTACCCAGTGTTCCCTCTGCACACATGAACATTCGGTAGAAGTTCAGGCCGGGGCCAAAGATATGCGAGTGTGGGGCCCCTTCAACTGCCGGGTTACCCATGGTGAAGCTGTCACCGTTGGGTATTACGACACGCATAGTCTGCATCTGCTCATTGCCGTAAATGAAGTCTGCCGCGCACGGTACCGGCTCTCTCTCAACGTATGAAATGAGGGCTGATGCCGAGGGAGGAGCCATAAGTGGCGTGGGCAATCTAAGGTCGTGCTTATCGAGCTCTTCTTTCAGCTGGGCAAAGGTTAAACCGGGGCCGATACTTACCCAGTGATAGAAAGTGTCAAGCTCGGATATCTTGTTCATTTGACTCAGGTCAACCACGATACCGCCCTGAGTGGGTACGGAGCCCCCGTGGAAATCGGTAGCGGAGCTACGCGGCACCAGGGGCATGAGTTGCTCGTTGGCGAATTTAACGATGTTTTGCAGTTCCTCGAGTGACTTGGGTTTTACCACATAGTGGGGCTTGCGGGCCGGGGTAAAGCTCTGGTCACGGGAATATTTTTCTAAGGTAGCAGTGTCGCTGGACACCCCTTTGGCGCCGACTATTTTATTCAGTCCATCTTTAATGGCATCTTTAACTTCACTCATCTCAACCCTCCTTCTCCGCTTTCTTCTTTTCCGGAGGTCTTATGAAAGTTAATGCGTCCGGATTAAGAATGTCCTTGGGGTCGAATACACTCTTCATCCGCTTGAGCATCAAATGGAAATTGGGACCTATCTTGGGGCCAAACCAGGCTCCTGTTGGCTCGGCAAGCGTAAAGTAACCAGAGGGGTTCTCACAAGTGGTTTTAACGATTTCAACTACGAACGGTAGTATCTTCTGAGAGTAGTCCAGCTGGTCGCCGTAGAGGTCGCGCTCGTCAACCCAGAAATAACCGCGGTCGTAGGCATAATACCACGGCCAGGTGGTATTAACGCTTGGAATATCCCCATTTTTAATTACGTCCTGCTGGCTGTGATGAACCTGGACCATGTTTTCAATAGGTCCGCGTCCGAATCCGGTTATGGCGTATATTCCGTAACGAATCCAGCGAACGAAGTCGCCGCTGCGGAAGCAGTCCTGGTTATAAGCATCCATGTGGCCTCTGCGTTCACCGGTGAGAGGTTCTCCACCCACCTCTTCCATTATCTCCTTCAGTATCATTTCTTCGTAATCCAGCTGGCGGGGAGAGAAGCCGGCGAGCATAATGTACATCCAGTGCGGTTCGTAAAAACCCTCGTCGAATCGTTTTACGGAAAGCGCCTGGTGAGACTCGCCGACCAGTGAATCAACAGATTTCATGGTCAGGTTAACACCAATAGCAATGCCGGCGTAGCATATATCATGGCCGGCTTTAATCGCTTGCTCGGGTTTATTGAATCTGTACCAGAAAACGCGATGGTTGGCGGGTAGCGGTGGATGAGCGTAGACCTCCTCTTGGGGCCACTCTCCGCCTACCCAGGTGTGCAGCTTATAAATTACTTCGGTTATCACACCGATAGCACCGAAACTGCCCATTTCCCAGAGTGCCTTGAGGTCCGGGCCGGGGCCGTACCAGTAGGTAGAATCGCCTGGATTTAAGCCGTGGGCACCGGTGCGAATGATTTCTCCGTTAGGCAGGACAACGGTAAAGGCGAGGACGCCTCTGATACCGAAACCATAAGCTACGGAGGTTTGCCAGTCGCCACCATAGGCCAGTATGTTTGAAATGAGGTTATTACTGGCTGGAGCGGCAGGTGTGCCGCCATTCCATAGACCGCGTTTCATTGCTTCAGCCTGGACTCGGGAGTAGCTGACCCAAGGTTGCATCCTGATGAACTTGTTTTCCTCATCAATTTCCAGAATCTTGTCCATGCGTTTGAGGTCAAGAATAATAGTCCTGGGCCTTCGCGGGATACAGTATCCGGTAAGGTTATCCCCAGAACCCATGATTATCACGTTGACTGCGTACCTGTTGCAAATACGCATGACTCCCTGTACTTCTTCTGTATCCAAAGGGATAACTATGGCATCAGGAATGGCAACCGGGTCTTTTTTCAGCTTCCTCACGGTGATTGATGGGTGAGGATCCCGGCTATAGGCGTGGCGGATAACAATGTCATCACTAACAAAATCAGGACCGACAACTTCAGCAAGTGCCTGGATAACATAAGGTTCTATCAATTCCAAACCACCTCCTTTAGAATATTAAGTAAAAAAATAGCTATTATGCTCCGGTGTCACCTCCCTTCTATTCTATACGCATGCCAAAGGCAGCATAAGCAAAAAAGTTATTAACAACTCTACAATATGTGGTGCTTCAAAGTCAATAGTAACTACGTTGAGCCGGCTCACGGGTTAACGTAGATTTTTAGGTCTCGGTGGTCTCAACTTTGCTCTTATGAGCGCACTTGGTGCATTTTGCCCACTTGCTTCTGTAGAGAGTTTGCATGCTGCCGCATTTGGGACATGGTTCGGGTAACGGCCTGAAGTTCGTGGCAAACTGGCAATCGGGGTAGTTGCTGCAGCCAAAGAAGGTACGTCTTTTTTTATTCAGCTTCTCTACCAGCTCGCTGCCACACTCCGGACATTTAACGCCGGTTTTTATTTGATAGGACTTGCTGTATTTACATTCCGGATAACCGCTGCAGGCGAGGAATTTACCGTAACGCCCGGTTTTGATAGCCAACTGCCTGTTGCACTTGGGGCAGGTCTCATCCACCAGTTCGTCCGCCATCTCAACTTTCTCCAAGAGTGAAGAGGCTTGGGTTAAGTTTATTTCAAAGGGTGTATAGAAATCCCGGATAACGCTGGTCCAGTCTCTATGCTCGCTGACTATCTCGTCCAGTTCCTGTTCCATGCGGGCGGTAAAACCGATATCGATTACATCGCTGAAGTACTGGGCGAGTATATCATTGACTATGATACCCAGCTCCGTAGTGTGGAAGGTGCCGGCACTGCGAGTGACATACTCCCGCTCCTGAATAGTGGATAGAATGGGCGCATAGGTGCTGGGACGGCCTATCCCCTCCTGCTCCAGGGATTTGACCAGTGTCGCCTCGGTAAAGCGGGGTGGGGGTTGCGTAAAATGCTGCTCAGGATTAAGTTTGACGAGGACAAGGGCGTCTTCCTTTTCCAGGTGCGGTAGAGGCGAGCTTTTATTCGCCGTCTTGTCTGTCTCGTCCTTTCCCTCCGTGTAAAGGACGGTAAACCCGGCAAAGATGAGGTCGGAGCTGGAAGCTCGGAGCAGGTAGTTGGAAGTGGGGTGCGAGAGGCTGGCTTTAATATCCACTGTAATGTTATTAAAGGTGGCCGCTGACATCTGGCTGGCTATCATTCTTTGCCAGATAAGCTGGTACAGCTTGAACTGGTTGCTGGTAAGGTGTTGCTTGATGATAGACGGTTCCCGCCGGGTACTGGTTGGACGTATAGCCTCATGGGCCTCCTGGGCTCCTTTTACCTTGCGGGAAAAGGAACGGGCGTGGGGTGGTAAAAATTGAGGGCCGTACTTGTCGCTGATGAATTCCCGGGTTTCGGTAACGGCATGGTTTGCTACCCGGGTTGAATCTGTACGCATATAGGTGATAAGGCCAACCGTGCCTTCGCTGCCTACAGGCAGCCCTTCGTAAAGCTGCTGGGCAATAGCCATGGTTTGTTTAGCGGTAAAACGCAGCTTGCGCCAGGCTTCCTGTTGCAGGGTGCTGGTGATAAAGGGCGGCGGCGGCTGGCGGGTGGCTTTCTTGCTACCTACTTTAGCTACTTGGTAGCTCGCCTCTTTAAGTCCCTGGCAAATCTTATCGGCTTCCGTCTGGGTATGAATATGCAGCCTGGTACCGTTAAGGTGGCCGATAAGCGTGGCTTTGAAAATGCTATTCCCTTCGGCGCCGGTGTGCTTTTTTAGTTCGGCATCCACGGACCAGTATTCTTCCTTGACGAACTGCTGGATTTCCCTTTCACGGTCAACGATTATACGTAAGGCCACTGACTGTACCCGGCCTGCGGACAGGCGCTTGCGCACCTTGTTCCAGAGGAGCGGGCTAATCTTGTAGCCTACCAGCCTGTCCAGGATACGGCGTGCCTGCTGGGCGTTTACTAGTTGAATGTCAATAGACCGGGGATGTTTGAAAGCGTGCAGCACCGCCTCCTTTGTTATCTCATGGAAAGTGACTCGCTGATACGGTACATCGTTAGTTCGGGTTACCTCGGCCAGATGCCATGATATGGCCTCTCCCTCGCGGTCAGGGTCTGTTGCCAGGTAGACGGTGGAAGCTGACTTTATCGCCTCTTTTAGCTCCTGAACTACCTTCCTTTTATCTTTGGGTACAACGTATTTGGGGGTAAAGTCGTGCTCTACATCAACACCCAGGCGGCTTCTCGGCAGGTCACGCACATGACCCAGCGATGCCTTAAGAGTGTAGCCTTTACCCAGTATCTTACCGAGAGTTCTCGCCTTCGCCGGTGATTCCACAATAACCAGTTTGTTTGTCATCCAGTTAATCCACCCTTACATTGTATTCCTTACTTACCTCGCGAGCTATAACATAACTCATAATACCTACCTGCTTCACCAGCCCTTTGAGCTCCATCATGCTCAGGGTGCTGCTGACTGTAGCTATAGGGAGGCTGCTGGCACGGCAAATATCATCAATATGCGTAGGTTCGCCGGTGAGCCCATTCAGCAACAGCGACTCGGTATCGGAGGCGGGTATGAGTTCTGTCATCTCCATCTGTTGTGCTACCTGAGTATAGTTTAATTCCACCAGGATATCCGTGTAGTTACGGACCAGCTTGGCACCTTCCTGGATAAGGAGATTGGTGCCGCGGCTCGCCGGTGATAAAATGCTGCCCGGAACGGCAAAAACCTCCCGGTTCTGTTCCAGTGCCAGATGCGCCGTAATCAGGGCGCCGCTTGACTCCCCGGCTTCAATGACCAGCACGCCCGGGCTAAGTCCGCTTAAAATCCGGTTGCGGCGGGGGAAGTTATCGGGTCTGGGTCGGGTACCCAGGGGGTATTCGCTTATTAAGGCCCCCTGTTGAGAGAGACTGCGGGCTAAACTGGTGTTCTCGTGCGGGTATACCGTGTCCAGTCCCGAGGCGAATACGGCGATGCTTCTACCCCCGGCGTCCAGCGCGCTGCGGTGGGCCATAGTATCTATGCCTTTCGCCAGACCGCTGACGATAGTAATATTACTACGTGCCAGATCGGCTACTATTTCATCTGTCACCTGACGGCCGTAGATGGAAGCCCGGCGGCTGCCGACAACTGCCAGACACCACTCATCGGCGGGTAGCAGGGAACCTTTTACATATAAAAGGGGCGGGCAATCATATATTTCTTTGAGCCGGGAAGGGAAATCATCATCGTGCCAGGTAAGCGTCCTGACGCCATATTTTTCCAGCTTTTCCATTTCCGCATCCGGTGATATTCTGGGACGCCAGGTATTGATGCTGCGAATGGTACTGCTTTCCAGTCCGGCTTGCTTTAAGTCAGCGGATGAGGCTAGCCAAGCGTCCTCAAGACTACCGAAGTAGTTCTCAAGTTGGGCAAATCTAACTCGCCCGATGCCGGGGATAATGCTGAAACCTACCCGGTATTTCTTATCATTACGTAACGTATCCAAAGCAGTGCCATTCTAGCATAGAGGTAGATTATAGACAATTTGGCAAGTAAACGTAATTATATTACGTCGTGGCTTCTGGCAGGGCGGTCAGGAAGGCATAAGGAATGTATTTAGTAAGTAGATAATTTGGGTGAAGTAAGAAGAATATTTAAGTGGAGAAGGTGACTTCAGTATATTTTATATATAACTAAAGTAATATCGCAGGATGGATAATAGTAGTCGTATAGTAAGCCAGAAGGAAGTGGCGGAGAGGGTGGGATTCGAACCCACGGTCGCCAAAGGCGACACGCGCTCTCCAGGCGCGCCTGATAGGCCACTCCAGCACCTCTCCGTAAGATAATATTAAACTGGCGGAGAGGGTGGGATTCGAACCCACGCTCCGCTGTAGGCGGAGACCGCTTTTCGAGAGCGGCACCATGAACCACTCGGACACCTCTCCAACGAAAAATAATTATACCATATGCTTTACAGTGTTGCCTCATTTTAATTATAGTAGTACTTACTGCCTTATTTATGGAGCGAATAGCTATTGGTCTGGTTTAAGTTTTTACTGTGTCTTGTCATCATACTGTTCGCTGGCACCAAGCTGGCCCGGTATGGTGATGCCATTGCCGAGAAAACGAATCTGGGGCGAATATGGATAGGGCTGATACTTATTGCAGCCGTAACCTCCATGCCCGAGTTTGTTACCGGGATAAGTGCCGCGGCCTTGGTGGAAAAGCCAGATTTAGCTTTGGGAACTCTGCTGGGAAGCTGTATCTTTAATCTCGCTATTATTGGCTTACTGGATATCATGAGCTACAGAGTACCGATATTATACGGGGCGAGTTCAAGGCATATACTGGCGGCGGTTGTCGGCATTGTGCTCGCGGTTATCGCCTGCGGCGGTATCCTGGGCGGGGACGTATTATCCAGGTTTTCGCTCGGCTGGGTCGGCGTGGTTGGTTTTCTGCTGCCGGTGGTATATATCCTGGGTATGAGGCGCATGTTTCTCATTGAGCAGAAACATAAAATAGCGTTGGCGCCAGCGGTCAAGATGCGGTATGGAGAGCTATCCAGTAAAGAGGTTTACCTGAAATTTGCCTTGGCTTCGGTGGCCGTAATTGGCGTTGGCATATGGCTCTCCTTCGTCGGTGATGAAATAGCTGTGACTACCGGTTGGAATGACAGCTTTGTGGGCAGTCTCTTTCTGGCCATCACCACCTCGGCGCCGGAACTGGTGGTTGCCATCACTGCTCTCCGCATCGGCGCTGTTGACATGGCGGTGGCTGACATACTGGGTGCTAATATGCTGGATATAGCCCACGTCTTTACCGTTGACCTTTTCTATACCAAAGGGGTTATACTCTCTGCCGCATCAAACGCTCATATCATAACCATGGGAATAATTATTATTATGAGCCTGCTGGTTATTCTAGGGCTGCGTTTTAAACAGAGCCGCAAGACATTTGTGTATATAAGCTGGTACGGTGTGGTTTTGATTGGTCTCTATCTATTTAGTGCCTACGCCCTTTTCGTGGCGGTGGTATAGACGGGGCCTGCCGGCACGCTATCATTTCTGTTGCCAATTACAGTCCATATAGGTTATAATAAAACATCTCCTTTCAGCGCACTGCGTTACTTCCCAGGTTTTGTTATTACAACCGACATATCCTTTTCTTGCTATAAAATATATCTATAGGTTAGAATAATTAACTAGCCCCTGTAGCTCAGGTGGATAGAGCACCAGCCTCCGGAGCTGGTTGCGAGCGTTCGAGTCGCTCCAGGGGCATTTTCTATATGGTAAGCAGGAGGCAAAGGTGACAGAGAAAAGTGAGCTTATTGAGATCAGGTGGCATGGTAGAGGCGGTCAGGGAGGAGTAACGTCTGCGGAGTTGGTGGCACAGGCTGCCATAAGTGAAGGACGTTACGGTCAGGCTTTTCCCAGTTTTGGTCCGGAAAGAAGGGGTGCCCCGGTACTGGCTTTTATCCGGGTGAGTAACCAGCCTATCCGGTTGCGGATGGAGATTACGGAGCCTGACGTGATTGTAGTACTCGATCCGGGGCTGCTGCCTATAGTCAATGTGACTTCCGGTCTCAAACCCGGAGGTATAGCGGTGGTTAACACCAGGAAATCTCCCGAGGAAATCAGAGAAGAATTTAAAATAGACTGGCAAATAGCTACCGTAAATGCTACCAGAATTGCCCGCGAGCTGCTGGGAGTCCCTATTACTAATACCACCATGATCGGTGCCCTGGTCAGGGTTACCGGATTGGTCAACATGGAATCACTGGTAGCGCCGGTGGAGCACCGTTTTGGCCGACTGGCGGAACGGAATATTAATGCTATGAAAAGGGCTTACGAGGAAACCATAGTAAAGGAGCGTAAGAAGTGACGAAGCGGGAAAATGAGATAACCTGGAAGGATGTGGGTGTTGGCGGTATTGTAGAGGAGGCCGGAAATGCCAGCCAGTATGAGAGCGGTACCTGGCGCTCACAGAGACCTACCTATGACTTTAGCCGGTGTATCAAATGCGGCCTTTGCCAGCTCTTCTGCCCCGAGGGCTGCATTGAGCAGAATGCTGAAGGGTACTTCGAAGCCAACATGTATTACTGTAAAGGGTGTGGTATTTGTGCTCGTGAGTGCTGGACGAAAGTTATTACCATGGTAGAGGAGGAGGAGTAATGGCCGAGAGAGTTGGGATAGAGGTTTCGCTGGCGGTAGCTGAAGCGGCAATGATGGCCAACACCGACGTGGTGGCGGCTTATCCTATAACGCCGCAGACTCACATAGTAGAGCATCTTGCCGAGCTGGTGGCAGACGGCGCGTTGGATGCCGCCTATATACCGGTTGAATCTGAGCACTCGGCCATGAGCGCCTGTCTGGGGGCATCAGCAGCCGGTGCCAGGACATTTACCGCTACTGCCGGGCAGGGTCTGGAGCTAATGCACGAAGTGCTCTATGTCGCTTCAAATATGCAACTGCCGGTGGTTATGGCAGTAGCCAACAGGGCGCTGTCATCACCACTCAGTGTATGGGGTGACCATTCCGATGTTATGTCGGTACGTGACACCGGGTGGATTCAGATATTTGTTGAGAACGGGCAGGAATCCCTGGATAACGTACTGTGTGCTTTCCGTATAGCGGAAGACCCCCGGGTATTGCTGCCTATCATGGTTCACCTGGACGGGTTCTATCTGTCGCACGTAATCGAGCCGATAGTCTACCCTGAGCAGAGTGAAGTTGATAAATTTATCCCCCCCTTCAAATACGCACTGCGCCTGGATACCGATAACCCGGTCAGCATGGGCACTTTCGCGCCGCCTGTCGTCTATTCGGAGACGAAAAAAGCGCAGGAGTTGCATTTGAGAAGCACGAAAGAGGTAATCCTGGAGTGCTGGCGTGAGTTCGGCAAACAATTCGGACGTAATTACTGCCCGGTAGAGAGCTATCACGCGGAAGATGCCAGTATACTAATGTTGACTATGGGTAGTTTCAGTGAGACGGCGATGACGGCGGTGGATAAACTCAGGGGTGAAGGAATGGATGTCGGGCTGGTAAGGCTCCGCTTATGGCGTCCCTTCCCCTTTGAGGAGTTGCGCGAGGCAGTTAAGAATGCTGACGTGCTCATCGTTCTGGACAGGGCAATTTCCTACGGCGGACCCGGCGGCCCGGTATGCTCCGAGATCAGGTCGGCTTTATATAACGAAGTAAAGAAGCCGAAGGTAGTTGGCTTCGTTGGCGGTCTGGGTGGCAGAGATATTACCGTAGCTGGATTTGAGGATATAATCAAGAAGGGTCTGGATATCTCTCAAAACGGAAGCGAAGAAGAATTCGAGATATACGGAGTGAGAGAATAATGGAAAAATACGCTATATATGTACCGAGACTGGTAGCCCAAAAGGAGAACTTTGCCCCAGGGCACCGGGCATGTATCGGCTGCGGTGAAGCCCTGGCTGTCAGGCAGGCCTTCAAAGCGTTAGGGCAGAACGTTATAGTGGTTAACGCTACCGGTTGCATGGAGATTGTAGCCTCGCAGTTCCCTTATACCTCGTGGCGGCTCCCTTGGATTCATACTTTATTTGAGAATACGGCGGCCGTTGCCTCCGGCGTTGAGGCGGCCTTAAAGGTCATGATAAGGAAAGGGAAGCGTCCGGATAGGAATGACAAGATTGTAGCTATTGCCGGTGACGGCGGTACCAGCGATATCGGTCTTCAGGCACTATCCGGGGCTATGGAGAGAGGTCACGATTTCACCTACATTTGCTTTGATAACGAAGCCTATATGAATACTGGTATCCAGAGGTCTTCGTCAACCCCATTTGGTGCTTTTACCACGACGTCACCGATAGGCAGAAAGAGTTTCGGGCAGTTCAGCTGGAAAAAGGATATGCCGGCTATAGCGGTCGCCCACAACATACCCTATGTAGCCACGGCATGCCACAGCTACCCGTTTGATCTGATGGAAAAGGTGGCTCGGGCAGTGGCCACACCCGGCCCGGCTTATGTTCATGTGCTTTCGGTTTGTCCTACCGGCTGGCGGTCTACCCCCGACCTGACGGTAAGATTGGGACGGCTGGCGGTGGAGACGGGTGTATTCCCGCTATACGAGGTGGTTAACGGCAAATATAACCTTACCTTTGATGTAGCTGAGTTAAGGCCGATTAATGACTATATGAAGTTGCAGGGCAGGTTCAGACATCTGAGTGATAACAATATAGAAATTATCCAGAATCGAGTAAGAGAAGAATACACCAAAATCAGGGACAAAGCTAAACTAGAGGGTGCAAAGTGAATAAAGTAGTATTCAGCAGTTGGGCAGACAGTATTATTGATAACAGAGGTCTTGAGGCGGATAAATATAAGGATGCGGAGAACCTGGGAATACCTCTGGAATATGATAAACATCAGATAAAGGCTTTCATGTCCTGGAACGGCGTGGTACTGGCTGACGGCAGTGTTAATATTATAGACATGCTTAATGCCTATATTAAGGAAGTAGCCAGGCTTAGCTGCGGTCAGTGCAGCGTCGGCTATCTGGGTATTAAAGCCATAAAGGCCATATTGGGAAAAATTACAGGCGGCGCCGGTGCGGAGAGTGACGTCCAGTCGCTAAAGAGATTAGCCGCCAATGTGAAGGAAAATACGCGGTGTGATTTCTGTGCGTCAGCGGTAACCCCTGTTCTGGATACGATAAATTATTTTAGTGATGAATTTGATAAGCTCATAACTGGTAAAGGTAGCATACCACAGTCATCATATGTGACCAGAGTAACTGCCCCCTGTATGGCTGCCTGCCCGGCACATCAGGATATACCGGGATATATTGAGCTGATTAAAAACCACAGGTATGAAGACGCTTTAAACCTGATTCGTGAAACTAACTGTCTACCCGGGGTAACGGGACGTGCCTGCGTTGCTTTTTGTGAAGCAAAATGTGTCCGCAGTGACATTGATAGCCCGCTCGCTATCCGGGCGCTGAAGAGATTTCCGGCCGATTATGAAACAAACGGCGGTATTGAAGCCGCACGTGAAAAGGGAAAAGGTGGCGGCGCGAAAGTAGCCGTAATCGGTGCCGGCCCGGCCGGGCTGGCCGCGAGCTATAACCTGGCCCGGATGGGGTACAAGGTCACCATATATGATGAGCAGTCGTCCGGGGGAGGCATGGCCCTGGTGGGAATACCGTCCTACCGTCTGCCTAAGAATGTGCTGGATAATGAAGTAGACATAATCAAGAACCTGGGAATTGAAATAAAGTATAACATCAGAATTGGCCGGGATATTACCCTGAAAGAGCTTAATGCTGAGGGTTACCGGGCCATTTTCATTGCCAGCGGTGCACATCTTGACCGGGAGTCTGACGTAGAGGACTGGGGAAAGGGCTATGAGGGGGTAATGGAAGGCGTAGAGTTTCTGCGCGGCGTGAATCTGGGCCAGAAAGTTGCGCCCAGGGATAAAGTAATAATCATCGGTGGCGGTAACGTGGCCGTGGACTGTGCCCGGACCTGTGTGAGGCTGGGTTTTAAGGACGTAACGATAGTCTATCGGCGCTCCAGGGCTGAGATGCCCGGCAGGAAAGAGGAGATTAGTGCGGCCGAGCAGGAAGGTGTCAAGCTACAGTTCCTCGCGGTACCGAGAAAAGTATTAGCCAGGGGGAATAGTGTTGTCGGTGCCGAGTGTATCCGTATGGAGCTGGGCGAGCCCGATGCCAGCGGACGCCGGCGCCCCTTACCGGTCAGCGGTTCGGAGTTCGTAATTGAAGCCGATATGGTTATCTCGGCTATCGGTGAGATGCCGGATCTGTCCGGCTTAACCGGCGGCAGCTCCGTTAATATTTCCAAGCAGGGGACTATTGAAGTTGATGATTATAGTATGCAAACCGGCGAGCCCGGAGTGTTCTCCGGCGGTGACTGTGTTACCGGGCCGGCTACATTAGTAGAGGCTGTAGCCGCCGGCAATAAAGCGGCTAAGAATATAGACGAGTATATAAAGTCGGGTAGCTGTAAGCCGAGCGATATGGATAAGCTGGCGACGGTACTTAACGGGATTGAGCTTGGTGAGCAGAGAGGGATGAGTGTTATCGCACAGAGACAGCGCCAGTCTCCTCCGGAGCTTAAAATGGCCGATAGAATGCGTGATTTCAGCGAAGCGGAGCAGTGTTTTACTCCCGGTGCTGTGGCGCAGGAGGCCGGGCGTTGCCTGAGATGCTATCGTGTAATGGTAGTAGCCCAGACTTAGTAGAATATAACCGTAATATGATGACCGAAAGGGAGACTGATGGTAAAGCTAACTATTGACGGTAAATTGATAGAAGCCAGGAAAGGCACCACAATTCTTGAAGCTGCTAGCCAGAACGGGATACGTATACCAACTCTGTGCTATCATGAGTCGCTGAGTCCTGTAGGCTCGTGCCGGTTATGTACGGTAGAGATAATTGAGAACGGGAAATCGGGCCTGACCGCGTCCTGTACTTATCCGGTTGCGGATGGGATAGAAGTAAAGACAGGCTCGGAGAGGGCCGTTGAAGCGAGGAAACTGGCTCTGGAGCTGCTGCTGGCGCAGCGTCCTCACTCGGAAAAAATAAATGAGCTGGCCAGGGAACTGGGTGTAAGAAGCTCGGGCATCAATCTGGAAACAAAAGAGTGTATTCTCTGCGAATTGTGTGTCCGGGCATGCCGTGAAATCGTAGGTGTTGAGGCCATTACCTTTATGGCACAGGGGCTGAATAGAGATATAGATGAGCCGAAGGTGATGCATTCTTTGGAAAAATGTATTGGTTGTGATTCGTGTGCCTATATCTGTCCCACTAACGCTATCACCGTTGAAGATGTTGGCGACACCAGGACAATAAATACCCCCGGTGGCAAGATGGAGTTTAAGCTGAAGAAATGCCAGGTCTGTGGTAAGTACTGGGCTCCGGAGAAACAACTGGACTATATAATTAAAACGAATAATCTGGAGCCGGATATATTTAATACCTGCCCTGATTGCAGGGATTAAGCTAAAATAGCCCCTGTTTTGACCGTGTAAATTATTTTTGCTAAACTCTCGTGCACGGGGTGTAGCGCAGCTTGGCAGCGCGCATGGTTTGGGACCATGAGGTCGGAGGTTCAAATCCTCTCACCCC
>CAYYQY010000004.1:0-58196 GCA_964473905.1 uncultured Dehalococcoidales bacterium
GCCCGTGGACAGGCCTGTATAACCCCAGTGCCAGGGCATGGCTATCTCGTGCACCACCTTACCGTTTATCCGAAACGGCTTGAGGCGCTTGGTAACCAGGGCTACGGCTTCCAAACGGCCGCGCGCCGTAGACACGGCAATTCTGCCTCCGTTAACGATGCTCTTCTCGGCGGCCAGTTCTTCACTCAGCTCCACGAACATTTCCGGCTGTAGCTCAACCAGTAAAGGCAGGTTACGGGTCATTTGCCCCGCCTGCCAGTGCTCAACCACCCGCACCGTGGTAGCCACAATGGGGAACTGCTCCGGGTCGCCCTTAAGGTCCATCTCGGAGTCCCAAATCTTGAAAGCGGGACTACACTGCGTGCCGGACATCATGTTGCGCACCGGGCTTTCCCACGGCTCGTAATGCTCCGGCAGCGGCCCGTCAACACGCCCCATGCCAAAGATACGGGCATAACCTTCCGGCTGCATGATAAACGGGTACTTCGTATTAACCGGGTCAACCGCTATTGGCGGCCAGCCGCCGTCGGGCACATCGCCCACCCACTTGCCGTCCTGCCACCAGATAACCGGGTGCTCTCTGTCCCAGGGAATACCATCCAGGTCTACCGAAGCCCGGTTATAGATGATGCGGCGGTTTAACGGCCAGCACCATGCCCACCCGGGATACATCCCGATGTTAAAGGGATCGGGAGTAAGGTCGCGGCGGGCAGCCATGTTGCCTTCCTCGGTGAAGCTGCCGCAGTAAAGCCAGTTACCGGCGGTTGTCGTCCCGTCAGCCTTGAGACTGCCGAAGGAGGACAGGAGCTTGCCCGTGGTGAGGTCATAACCATTGATTTCTCTGGCTACTACCTCCGGGTCAGCCGGGTCTCCGTAGTTCCAGGTCAGATTAACGATGGCTTCAGCATTGGGCCCACCCTCCGCCGCGTAAAGCTCTTTCAGCTTGAGCATCAAATTGTTGATCATCCACAAATCGGCCTCGGCATCACCGGGTGGATTTATCGTTTTATAGCGCCACTGCATCCAGCGTCCGCTGTTGGTAACGCTACCCGCTTTCTCATAGGAGGCCGCTGCCGGCAGCAGGAAAACTTCCGTCTTTATATCCGCGGGGTTAACGCCAGGCCGCTTCCAGAAACCGGCCGTCTCGGTCTCCCAGAGGTCAACCGCTACCAGCCAGTCAAGGTTCTCCAGGGCTTTCCGCTCCATGTTGGAATTGGGCCCGGAGACTGCCGGATTCTGACCCCAGCACATGAGCCCCTGTATCGCCCCGGCATACATGGCTTCAAAGAGGGCCATATACGAATACTCGGTATAGGGCTTGGACGTCTTCGGCAGATAATGATAACCGAAGTCGTTTTCAGGGCTTGCCGCGTTACCGTACCACGATTTCAGCAAACTGACCATATACTTGGGAGTATTCTGCCACCAGTTGGCGCTGTTAGGATCAGCCGAAGTGGGAGTAACCCGGCTGAGCAGCTTCTCCAGGGTCTCGTCTTTATTCGTCGGCTGCTGGAGATAACCGGGCAGGATATGCGCCAGCAGACAGTGGTCCGTTGAACCCTGAACGTTGGACTCCCCTCTTAGCGCGTTGATACCGCCGCCGGAGATACCGATATTACCCAGTAAGAGCTGCAGTATGGCATAGCTCCTGATATTCTGTACGCCATGCGTTGACTGCGTGGCCCCCATAGCATACATCAGGCTACCGGACTTGCCGGGCTTGCCCGTAGCTGAAAATGTCCGGCATATCTCAAGAAACGTATCCGGCTTTACCCCCGTAATCTTGGATACGATATCCACGCCATAGCGGGCAAAATGCTTTTTCAGGATTTGAAATACGCAGTTGGGGTCTTTAAGAGTTTTATCTTTTAATGGGACGTTGTTTGCGTCTACCTGGTACTGCCAGGTGGACTTATCATAGCTCCGGTCACCAGGATTATAGCCGGAGAAAAGACCGTCCAGGTCTGCCGGCCCCTTGAAATCGGGGTTAATCAGGAAAGAGGCATTGGTATACTCCCTGACATAGACCATATTATAGTTGCCGGGGTTACGCTCTATATCTTCAAGCACATATTTTATCATGCCCCCGGTAAAAGCTATATCGGTGCCCGACCTTATCGCGGCATAGATGTCAGCCTTGGCTGATGTTCGGGTAAAACGCGGGTCAACGCTTATCAGCTTGGCCCCCTTGGCCTTGGCCTCCATTATCCAGCCGAAAGAGGCCGGATGGTTCTCCGCCGGATTGCTGGCAATGGCCAGAACACAATCAGTGTTACCCACATCTATCCAGTGGTTGGTCATTGCTCCCCGGCCGAACGTTTCCGCCAAACTGGCGACAGTGGAGGAATGTCATATACGAGCCTGGTGTTCAAGGTACACGAGACCCAGGGCACGCATCATCTTTACCAGCAGGTGACACTCTTCGTTGTCCAGTGCGGCGCCACCAACCGAAGCCACTCCTTCCGTGCGGTTGACCAGATAGCCCTCGCTATCTCTGGTTACCCAACTGGCATCCCGGCTGGTTTTGATACGCCTGGCTATTTGTTCAATAGCCCAGTCCCAGGACTTGGTTTCCCACTCCCGGCCGCCGGGGCGGCGATAGAGAACACTGGTCAGACGCCGCGGGTTAATCTTACCGTCTACAGTATGCAGTTGCGCCAGACTCGCTCCCTTGGCACAGGCCCCACCGCGGTTTATCGGGTGGTCCGGGTCACCTTCGATATTTATGACAGTGTCGCCCTCGGCAGCAACAATAAACCCGCATCCGGTAGCATCATAGGGACATATGGTAGTCTTCTCACCGATGCGCTTGAGCAAAGGCACCGGTACAGGCGAATCCGCGAGATACTGTTGCGTACCCAAACCCTTAAAGATAAGGGTACCACCAAGCCCCGCCCCCACTGCCTTGAGGAAATCCCGTCGACTTAGTTCCATCTTACTACTACCCGACTATTTTATTTATCAGCCAGCCTCTATGGACCTGTGTAAAACACCTATTGAGAAAATCTCACCCGGAGATAAGGCAAGCAAGAGACAGCATATTATACGATGGACATCGACTCCAGTCTTAAAACTCCCTGATTCTAACATGTCTGCTTACCCAGAGTCAATCTTAAATTACGGGTTTGTATTGACCATAAACCGGACGCGTTTTACCAGGGCGCTATGTCAAATGGCTGTGCCACTACCATGTTCTTAAATCATAAAAACAGGAGGCCTTCTCAAAGAAGAACCCCACAAAAAGTACGCCTCTTAAATAGCCATCAATCTCCGGTTTGTAATATACTATAAGCGGCATACACTGTACTTTGATACGGTATTACCCCATATATATTAAAGTCACCCTGACCCATTTTGACCAAACAGAAACAGCCATTGCTAACGGAGGTATAAATGACCACTGACATACTCCTGGTGCGTCATGGACAAACCGAATCAAACATCACCGGCTACTACATGGGCTGGTCGGAGGAAGACCTTGATGATACGGGTCTGGCGCAGGTGCGCAGTCTATCTGCCCGCCTGTCCCGCCTGCCGATAGCGGCAATATACACGAGTCCCCTGCGCAGAACATACACCACGGCTACTATTATTGCCGAACCACATAGACTCCCGCTAATAGTGATGGATGATTTAATTGAAATAAAGCTGGGGGACTGGCAGGGGCTGCATATGAATGAAATAAAACGGGAGTGGCCGGAACTCTGGCGGCAATCCAGAGTTGACCCCTCGGTAGTTACCATGCCCAACGGCGAAAGTTTCTCTCAGGTAGGCGAGCGAGCCGTTCGTGCCTTCAACGCAGCGGCCGCCGCTAACGAGGGTAAACAGGTAGTAATTGTAACCCATGATGCCGTTGTCCGGATGATAGCCGCCCACGTTATCGGAGCACCGAGCAGTATTTACCGCAAGATTGAAATAGCTAACGCCTCCCTGAGCATATTACGGATTAACAACGCTAACGCCCGGCTCATCACGCTAAACGACACGGCGCACCTTGCCTGTTAGTTACAAGAACGATGTATAAGCGTCTATTGGCTACTGTCTGTTAACAGATCCCAATTACATCCTTCATACTCATTGCCACCCATGAAACAGGAAAGAGGGGGCGCACCTGGAAACGAATGCGCCCCCTCTCTTCAGGAAAGGGGGAGTAGACACGCCTATTTAGTCTCTACTGCCTCTCACTAACCAGAGCACCAACTACCGAAGGATCGGACAGCGTGCTGGTATCACCCAGTTCGTTTACATCACCGGAGGCAATCTTGGTAAGTATACGCCTCATTATTTTACCGCTTCTGGTCTTGGGTAGACCGTCGGCAAACTGAATCTTGTCCGGTGTGGCTATCGGGCCAATCTGTTTGCGGACGTGAGCAATAAGTTCCTTTTTTAATTCCTCGGTCTTTTCTACGCCGGCATTCAGGGTCACGAAGGCATATATGCCCTGACCTTTCAAATCGTGCGGCATACCGACCACGGCCGCCTCCGCTACCAGGTCATGGGCTACCAGAGCACTCTCAACCTCGGCAGTACCGATACGATGTCCGGATACATTGATGACGTCGTCAATACGACCCATCAACCAGTAGTAACCGTCTTCGTCAATCCTGGCACCGTCTCCGGTAGTATAGCAGCCGGGGAATTTAAGGAAGTATGTTTCTTTAAATCGCTCCGGTTCTCCGTAAACTCGCCGCATCAGGCCCGGCCATGGTTTGGTAATAACCAGATAACCGCCCTCGTTTACCTCTGTCTTGGAGCCATCTTCCCGGAGTATGGAAAGGGCCACGCCGGGGAAAGGTACCGTGGCCGAACCCGGCTTAATTGGGGTAGCTCCCGGCAGCGGTGAGACCAAGGCACCGCCTGTCTCTGTCTGCCACCAGGTATCTACAATGGGGCAATTGCTTTTACCAATTACCTCGTAATACCACATCCAGGCTTCGGGATTAATAGGTTCACCCACCGTGCCCAGAATACGCAGGCTGCTTAAATCATGCTTGTTAACCCAGTCATCACCTTCCCTCATCAATGTCCGTAAAACGGTAGGCGCCGAGTAGAAAACACTTACCTGATACTTTTCCACCATCTGCCAGAATCTATCGGGATTGGGATAAGTGGGAACGCCCTCAAACATCATGGCAGTAGTGCCCAAAGACAGAGGACCATATACGATGTAGGTATGGCCGGTTACCCAGCCGATATCCGCTGTGCACCAGAAAGAGTCCTCTTCCTTGATATCAAAAACCCATTTTAGGGTCTGGTAGGCATACAGCAAATAACCGGCCTGAGTATGAAGAACGCCTTTAGGTTTGCCGGTACTGCCGCTCGTATAAAGTATAAACAGGGGGTCTTCGGAATCCATTACTTCGGGTTCACAGTAGGACTTAATGTCACCGGCACTCATCTCCTCGTGCCACCAGTGCTCACGTCCCTCCTTCAAGACTACTTCAGCCCCTGCCCTCTTAACTACGATAACATCTTTGACATCGGGACAGCTTTCGAGTGCCTTGTCCGCATTGTCCTTGCTCTTGATAACTCTACCGCTACGATAGTAGCCATCGGTGCAAACAAGGAACGTGGAACCGCAGTCCAAAATTCTATCCCGCAGCGCTTCGGCGCTGAAACCGCCAAAAACAACGCTATGAATGGCACCAATCCGAGCGCAGGCCAGCATAGCAATCGGCAATTCAACAATCATAGGTAGATATATGGTTACCCGGTCACCCTTTTTAACGCCATGCTTCTTCATTACGTTGGCAAACTTGCATACCTCGTAGTAAAGTTGCTGATAGGTAAGGGTCCTGACATCACCGATATCTCCCTCCCATATCAGCGCTGCTTTATTCTTACGCCATGTTTTCAAATGTCTGTCTAAACAGTTGTAACTGACATTGAGTTTGCCGCCCACAAACCACTCATGTTTGCCCTGGGCGAACTCATCAACGAGCACCTTGTCCCATTTCTTGTACCAGTCCAGCTGCTCTGCCAACTCTCCCCAGAACCCTTCGGTATCTTCGATAGAACGCTTATAAAGAGCCTTATATTCGTCCATACTCTTGATATAAGCGTTCTTCCGGAGTTCTTCCGGGGGATAGAATATCCGTGTCTCCTCCATCATAGAACTAATAGCTTTTTTCTCTTCCATCTACACTCCTTTCCCATACGGGTAATATTAATAATTATTGGATACCGTAATCAGCGAGGCAAATTCCAACTGCCTGGCATAGCCAAAAAGCACAGCCTGGCATATCACACTTGTCTTCTAACCCGGTGAACCACCCTTGAACAGATTTCACACCCTATGCAGCACTATCTCAGGACGCACAGGAACGCAACGGGCTAAATCAATGGCCGGATGATGTGGAGTTTACGCCTTCCCTGCAGTAACTGCCAGGAATAAAAACCTGCCACAGTGACATTCAAGGTAGCCGCAGGCTTTATAAATGGCAGTACACACTTTACAGAAGAAGGCCACTCCCCGAACACTGTTAGTTCAAGCAGCTATAATCGTTGGTGATACGCTGTCAAATAAACAATATACATACCCTCTAACCGGAAGGGTAAACATATCAAACCCACCACGACTCGCTCGTCACTCAGGCCGCGAAAAATATCCGCTCCATGAGAAGCCGATATTGTATATTTGTAAACCTCCGATTAGTCTGATGCGCAAAGCACCGCTCTTTATTATAATATATTGTTTATTTCGTCCGCAAGCCTTTATTCAGCATTATTGATGGAAACGGATATAATATGGAGATGAATGAAGTCTATACATTCCCAAGTTGAGTTCAAAACCACTGCATTTAACCGAATTACTAGTTCGCGCTGGAGCACACGGCTTGCTCCTCCTCCGGCTTAGTATCTTTGAATTCTTCCTGAAATTCAAGGGATCGCTCCAGTAAAGCCTCGGCTTCAGCTAAAGTCCCGGCACGATTTACCCTCAGTTGCCGACGGCCACCGAAGTAATAATATCCCGCTATAGCCAGCCCAATGGCCGCCGGTATACCTATAAAAACTCCAAGTACCAGCAGTATCGCCAATGTCAACTCCATCTTTACTCTCCCTTCATACTAACTAGTGATACATATTGTGCCGTCTTAACATATAGCCAATCACGAAAAGTATGGCTACCGGTAAGCCTAACCTGGTTGTAACAGCAAGCGCCTCAATTAATACCGCATCCAGTATCATGACACCTCTGGCACACGCACTAACCTTCCAACCATTTAAAACATATCATATCTATAAGTGAAGTATCATCAGCTTTACTGCCTAATCTGGCTACAGTAAAGACCATATATGTATTACAAAAGTTAGGTATGACTACCTAGCATATGTAAGTATTTTAGCCTATTTCTACGTATTTCGTTCTAGGCATTTATTCCTATTTTTCCTCAACTCATTGCTGTTTTTGTTTGAGACGCCTTTAACCATGCGTAAGTGCCGGTTCAATACATAAATTGACAGTTGGTCATGGTTATGCTATAATTATTCCCTAGTAATATGGAAATGTACAAAAACTCTCAGGGCTATTATTATTACGCGTTTACGTGGCGCATATAGTGCGTCAGGGAGGGTTTTACAAAATAATTATAACGATATAGATTTCAGCCAAGAATAAGTAATTTAAAAAGAACCTCCCCGGCGGGAGGTTCTTTATTATTATAGGAAAAAATAAACTCAATCAGCAGCCCTGATAATAAGGAGGAGCCGTCAGATGATAATAATGCGCAGTGGTGCCACCCAGGAACAGATAAACGAGGTCATTAAAGAGATAAAAAGGTGCCGGTTGAATGCGGACGTAAGTCACGGTAAGTATAAGAGCGTTATTGGTGTAGTGGGTAACGAGAACAAGCTGGACCTGGCCCGCCTCACTACCCTGCCCGGCGTCAGGGAAGTAGTGAGAATTGACACGCCCTACAAACTGGTGAGCAGAGAGTACGGCAGATACTCCGAGGTAGGCCGCAACCGGATAATCAAAGTAAATGACATCAAGATAGGCGGTAACGAGCCGGTATTTATCGCCGGGCCCTGTGCCATAGAAAGCAAGGAACAGCTATTTAAAACCGCGGAAGGAGTTAAAAAAGCCGGAGCGCACATTCTAAGAGGGGGAATCTTTAAACCCAGAAGCTCAGTCCACTCTTTCCAGGGACTGGGAGCCGCCGGCCAGAACGAAGCACGGGAAGCCCTGGGCTGGCTACGGGAAGCCGGCGAAAAATTTGAGATGCCGGTGGTAACCGAGGTCAGAGGCGAATCACAGGTTGAACTTATCGCCGAGTATGTTAATATAATCCAGATAGGTGCCAGAAATATGTACGACCAGGACCTGCTGACCAGCGTGGCCAGAACCGGTAAACCCATCCTCTTCAAGAGGCATTTCGGGGCCGGTATTGAAGAGTTTTTATCATTTGCCGAATATATCGCCGCCGAGGGCAACCGGGATATAATTCTCTGTGAGCGGGGGATTATACCCATAGGCAAGGGGAAGAGTTACACACGATACACTCTGGACCTGGCCGCCGTACCGGCCATGCAGCAGGAGACCTATCTACCGGTAATGGTAGACCCCAGTCATGGCACCGGGCGTAGAGACCTTATATTCAGCATGAGCTGTGCCGCTATTGCTGCCGGTGCCAACGGGCTGATGATAGAGACCCACCATAACCCGTCGGAGGCACTGGTTGATGCGCAACAGATGATAACCCCCGATGAGCTTAAAGAAGTGATCACCGCCTGCCGGAAAATCAATAAACAGCTGCGTAGAAAGTTACCAGCGGGACTGGCGCTAGAGAATAATAAATGATATAAATCAGAGTCAACAGTAATTATAATGATGTATCAGCGTATAGCGGTTGAGTTCAAAACAGAAATGGCCCTGCCGGTAGTTATCGGGGCCGGTATCATCGATGACATACCGGACCTGGTGGACTTCAGTGCCTATTCAGCCATCGTCCTCCTGACCGACACGACTGTGGGCAAGCTTTACGGAGAGCGGGTTATCCGGTCTTTAAATAAAATCGGTAAAAAAATCGTCACCCTCACCTTTCCCCCTGGTGAGCGCACCAAATCCGCGGGACCGGTCGCACGCGCCTACCGTTTCCTGATGGATAGCGCTATAGACCGTGACGCCCTGCTCGTCGTGCTGGGCGGCGGTGTGGTTGGTGATTTGGGCGGCTATATAGCGTCTACCTACCTTCGCGGCGTGGACTATATACAGATACCGACAACCCTCCTCGCCCAGGTAGACAGCAGCATCGGCGGCAAGGTAGGCATAAATTTCGGCGGTAAGAAAAACATGGTGGGCAGCTTTTACCAGCCCGTAGCCATAATTTCGGATGTAAGTTGCCTTAAGTCGCTACCGGCCAGAGAAATGCGTAACGGTATGGCCGAAGTGATAAAATACGGGCTGGCTATAGATAAAGAGCTATTTAATAAACTCGGTAACAGAAAGAGCAGGGGATTTACCCGAAACGAACTGATAGACATCGTTACCCGCTGTGCCGGTCTCAAGGCGAGAGTGGTTGAGGCAGATGAAACCGACCGTAGCGGCAAACGGTCAATCCTTAACTTCGGGCACACGGCAGGACACGCTGTAGAAGCAGCTGCCGCCCTGAGGAGAATACGCCACGGAGAGGCGGTAGCTATCGGTATGGTGGTGGCGAGCCGGATAAGCAATAAGCTCAATATGCTTGAGGCTGACAGCATTAAGGAAATAGAGAGTGTCCTTGAGCACTACGGTCTCCCTGCCCGCTGCCCCGGAACGCCATTTACCGAGATAACCAAGGCCCTGGAGTTTGATAAGAAAATAACTCACGGTCAGCTAAAATGGGTGCTGCTGGATAGTATTGGCAATGGTGTGGTAAATTGCACCGTTGATAAAGACACGGTTATAGAAGTTCTCGGCGAGGTGTGCCCATGAAAATTCTGGTTATTAACGGTCCCAACTTGAATATGCTGGGTAAGAGAGAGACGAAGCACTACGGAGAGCAGACCCTGAAATCAATAGAGACGGCTCTGGTAGAGAAGGCGGAGGCACTGGGTTACGCGCTGGGCTTCTTCCAGTCAAACAGCGAGGGAAGCCTCATAGATTTTATTCAGGCAGAGGCTGAGACGGCATCCGGCATTATTATTAACCCCGGGGCCCTCGCCCATTATGGCTACTCACTTCACGACGCTCTCCTGGACTGCGGGCTGCCCGTGGTTGAAGTGCACATGTCCAATATATCTGCCCGGGAAGACTGGCGCCGGCAGTCGGTCATTGCCGACGTGACTATCGGACAGATTAGCGGATTTAAAGCGGAAAGCTACAGCCTGGCCCTTTTAGCCCTGGTAGACTATATCCGGAGCCAGCCCCGGTGAAACTTAAAGTCACACCGTCCACCGTAAGCGGCATAGTGACCGCACCACCATCAAAGAGCTATAGCCACCGGGCGGTAATACTGGGTTCGCTGGCCCGTGGAGAAACCGTTATTGAAAACCTGCTCTTCTCGGACGATACCGGATACACCATTAACGCCTGCCGCTCGCTGGGGGTAGACATTGAGCGTTACGGTCAGAGTCTAAGGATTAAGGGCACGAGCGGTAATCTCCTGGTAAGGCCGGGGCACAACACCATATTTGCCGGCAACTCCGGAAGTACGCTGCGCATGCTGCTGCCCCTCGCCGCCCTCGCCGACGGCAAAATCATCTTTGACGGGTCGATAAGGCTCCGCGAGCGTCCCGTTACCGAAATTCTCGCGGCACTGGCAAGCCTCGGCGTTAAAACAAGCTCAATTGACAAAAACGGCAGGCTGCCGGTTGAGGTTCAGGGAGGTAGATTATATGGCGGAGAGGTGCTGACCAGCGGTCTCGCCGGCTCACAGCATGTTAGCTCACTGCTTATGATTGCCCCCTACGCCCGCTCCGGCATAAAGATAAAGATAACTGACAGCCTCAGGTCAAAACCCTATGTAGATATGACTGTTGAGGCTATGCGTCGCTTCGGGGTGGAGGTTGAGCGCCGTAACCATGACGAGTTTACCGTAACCAGCGGGCAGAGATATCAGGGGCAGCACTACGAAATAGAAGGCGACTACTCGTCGGCAGCCTTTTTCTTCGCCCTGGGCGCTATCGGCGGTAAGGAAGTAACTGTTGCTAATTTGAATGGGGACTCTTTGCAGGGAGACCGCTACTTTCTGGAGTTAATGTCTTTGATGGGCTGTTATGTCAACCATAGTCCCGGGCAAATATCTGTAAGGAGAGAGGGAGAACTTACCGGCATCACAGCAGATATGGGTGATTATCCCGATATCGTCCAACCGCTCGCTGCCGTAGCTGCCTTTGCCCGAGGTACCACAAATATATCTAATATCAGTCATCTAAAGGGCAAGGAGACAGACCGTATTATTAATACAGCCGCTGAACTCGGTAAAATGGGGATTACCGTAAAGGTAACGGAAAACAGTATGTCTATTACCGGCGGCAGGCCCCGGGGAGCCAAGGTGGATGCGCATGATGACCACCGTCTGGCGATGAGCCTGGCCATTGCTGGCCTCTTTGCCGGAGATGAGACGGTTATTAACGGCGCGGGGACGGTTAATAAATCATATCCGGATTTCTTTACCGACCTCGCCAGTATCGGGGCTAAACTGGAGCCCGTTTAGTATAATGAATATTGTTCTTATCGGTATGCGCGGCAGCGGCAAGACCGCTACGGGTAAGCTCCTGGCAATAAGGCTGGGTAAGTCTTATATTGAAACGGACGATTTGATTGCGCAGAAGGCAGGCTTGAGTATAATGGAGATTGTCGATAAATACGGCTGGGAAAGATTCCGCGATCTGGAAACGGAGATCACGCATAGTCTAGCTACGGTGGATAATGCCATTATTGCCACCGGCGGCGGTATTATCACCAGGGAAGAAAATATAAGAGAGCTGAAGAGAATAGGCAAGTTAATCTGGCTGCAAGCCAGTGTAGACACACTCGCCGAGCGTATCGGCGAGGATGACTCCAGACCCTCACTTACCGGTAAACCGCTCCGGGAAGACCTGGAGACAGTAATGGCTGGCCGACATGAGATTTATAAACGCGAGTGCGATATTGCCATAAATACCGAGGACAGAAGCCCGGAAGAAATAGCCGAAATAATATCCGCGCTGCATATGGATGAAAAGTGAACAAAATAATCAGTGCCGAAACCAAAATCTGCTGCGTTATGGGAGAGCCGGTAGCACATTCGCTGTCACCCATAGTGCATAACTGTGGCTATGAGGTACTGGGACTAGACTTTGTCTATATTGCTTTTTCGGTTAATAATATAAGGCTGGCTATGGACGCCGTAAGGACACTCGGCATACGCGGAGCAAGCATTACCATACCGCATAAAATAAACGCTGTAAAATATATAGATGAGATGGATAATGCAGCTAAAGACACCGGCTCTATCAACACCGTGGTAAATAATAGCGGCCAACTGAGCGGTTTCAACACCGACTACGCCGCCGCGCTGAAGGCGCTGGAAGAAAAGACGGCACTTGCGGGGAAGCGGGTGATACTTGTCGGTGCTGGCGGCACTGCCCGGAGCATTGCCCAAGGACTTAAGGAGAAGGGCGCCCGGCTAACCATCCTTAACCGCACCCCCGGAAGAGCTGAGGAACTGGCAAAAAAAGTGACAGCCGAAGGCTCCGGCGGCCTGGACGAATTGTCAGCGGTTGCCTCAAGTGATATCCTGATTAACGCTACGCCGGTAGGGATGTGGCCCGATACTAATAAGTCAATCGTACCCGGCAACTTGCTGCACCCGTATCTCACCGTTTTTGATGTTAACTACCATCCCCTGGAGACCAGGCTGATTGCCGATGCCCGTGAAGCCGGATGTACTGTTGTCTACGGATATAAAATGTTCCTCTATCAGGCTGCTATGCAATTTGAGCTTTTTACCGACCACCCGGCACCGCTACCCGAGATGGAGGCTACTTTAACCAGGGCACTGGGAGGAGACGAGCATGATAAGATTAATAACGGCCGGTGAGTCTCACGGACCCGCCTGCCTGGCTATTCTGGAAGGTATACCCGCCGGTTTTGGCGTTTCGGCTAAAGATATTAATCTGGAGCTAAAAAAACGCCATACCGATTTCGGCCGTGGCGGCCGGGCGGATATAGAAAAGGACGAGGTAGAAATCCTCTCCGGTATCCGCTATGGCAAAACACTGGGCAGCCCGGTAGCGCTGCTGGTTAGAAACCTGGACGCCGCTAACTGGCAGTCAGAGATGAGAATTGACAAACCGTCACGGGGTGAAGAAGCCGCCGCTCTGACCCGGCCGCGCCCCGGACATGCCGACCTGGCTGGGGCTTTCAAGTACGGGCAAGGAGATATCAGGAATATTCTGGAGAGAGCCAGTGCCCGGGAGACAGTCACGCGGGTGGCCTGCGGTGCAGTGCTGAAAATACTTCTTGCTGAATTCGGCATCAGGATAGCGAGCCATACTGTACAAATCGGGAAAGTAGCGCTGGTGCGGTCTCCGATGAGCTTTTACGAGATAGCCAATGTCTATAAGACCGACCCGGCTGTAAGGTGTATTGACCCGGAAACGTCACAGCGGATGGAGGCGGCTATCATGCAAGCCCGGGAGCAGAAGGACACACTCGGCGGTGTCGTTGAGGTCATAGCCACCGGTGTCCCGCCCGGTCTGGGCAGCGTTATGCACTACGACCGCCGGCTGGACGGCACCATAGCCCAGGCACTTATGAGTATCCCATCGGTCAAAGCCATAGCTATTGGTAATGCCATCAAGTTGACTGCCATGCCAGGCTCGGAGGTACAGGATGCCATTGTCACCAACGAAGGACGTCTGACCCGCCGTACCAATAATATGGGGGGTATTGAAGGCGGCATGAGCAACGGCGAGGACATAATCTGCCGCGCCTACCACAAGCCCATCTCTACTTTAGGCAACCCCACCCCCACCGTAGATCTCAAAACTCATGAGCCGGCGCCAGCCATAGAGGAAAGGTCTGACGTCTGTGTGGTACCACGGGCCGGGGTAGTCTCGGAAGCTATGCTGGCCCTTGTTCTAAGCCAGGCTATGAGCGAGAAGTTTGGCGGCGACCATATTGCCGAGATGAAAAATAACTTCGTTTCTTATATCAGGGCGCTGTCAAAACGCTAGCCCTCGTTTTTAGAGGCTTTTTATGTACTCAACCGCCCACTCAATAGCCGCCTCTCCCTCCAGCTCCAACTCGTAGTCCGGGGTTAGCCCCTGCCCTTCGATAACATGTCCGCTCGGAGTCAGCCAGCGCGCCACTGTCAAATACAGACCGGAGCCGTCTTCGAACTGGTAAATCTTGTTAACGCTGCCCTTGCCGTATGTCTTCTGACCGGCGATAAGAGCCCTTTCGTAATCCTGTAGCGCCCCGGCCAGTACCTCGGCACTGCTTGCCGAATAACCATTAACCAGCACCACCATGGGTAACTCGGTAAATACCGATGAGGCCGCCTTTATGGCGCGATAGTCAGTCTGCTCCTCTCTATCAACCACGCTGACCACCACGCCCTCCTTTAGAAAATGACCGGCAACACTAACGGTCGCTTCCAGTATGCCGCCCAAGTTGTACCTCAGGTCAAGGACAATGCCTCTCGTCCCCGTGTCCATGTTCTCTATAGCCTCACTCAGCTCTCTATCAGTGCGCTCGGTGAAACTGGTAATCCAGATATAAGCAACATCATCCCTCATGTCATAAATGACACTGGGCAAATTAATCTCATCCCTGACTATAGTGATGTCCTGGGGCTCGGACTCTTCCTCGTGAATTACGGTAATGGTAACCGGGGTGCCCTTCGGCCCGCGTATCTTCAGCACGGCCTCAGCAACCGCCATTTCCGCGGCGGACTCGCCGTTAATGGCGAGAATTATATCGCCCGCCTGTATCCCGGCCTCAATCGCCGGGGAGCCAACGAGGGGCGCCACAATAACCACCTGCCCATCCCTGACGGTAACCTCGGCGCCAATCCCTTCTATCTTCCCTTCCAGATCACTCAAACCCAGTTTATAGGCCTCACTATCCAGATAAGAAGTATAAGGGTCATCCAGTGCCTCAAGCATACCTTCTATGGCAGCTTCACTCAGCCTGCCGGCATCCAGTTTATCGGTGTCCACGTAATCGGTGACGAGCCTGTCCCATACCTGCACCACGACATCTAACCCCGGGTCATATTCAGGGCACTCTCTATCCGCCAGCCTGTAGCCGGCACCAAAGGCTAAGGCAACGGTAACCACGATTAATACTACCGTGGTAATTTTCAGTGTTTTTGACATCCTGCACACCTCTAACAAACCTTATATTATAGTATAGCAGTTATCAAGCGAGGGAAAAGGGTAAAGACCGCCCAATAATACCCATACCCCGGCTTTTATGCCGGAGCTGACCTAGGATAATCCTGAGACCGAAAGAAGCCTGCGGGAAGAATGAAGGATATTTAAGAGGTTTTATTGAACCTGAGTGCGGACGGCGTCCACTATTTTTATGGTATCGTCTATATTCACCAGACTGAGGGAAATACCGAGTTTCTTCAGTTCATTATAGCCCAGACCCCGGAAAAGATGTCTCCCCGCCACCCGGCTCATCTCATCATATAAAGCTGGCCATTCCTGGCCCCGACGGTTAATACAGAAAAGAACAAACTCACGCGCCAGAGGATTAACAATCATCATATCTAACGGCTTTCCTTAACACATTAAAACTTCTCCTGAACTATACCCCTTAATCTCTTCATCGGCAAACCCCCTGACACTTAGTTACAGGCATTTTATAAGGATTATTAGCCCTTGATAACGCTCGGTTCTTCGATTTTACGGCACTTTTCTCAACCTTAAATACGGCACGGCGAGGTACTTTTTTTATAACTTTAGTACCCGTTTTAAACCCTTACTGCCGCTTGTTTCAGTGCCCATAAGTTGCCGCTATGAGAGCAGCGACAGAGGGTTAAAATTGAAGGAATCCGCAGGGTAAAAGCACGTCACCGGTAAAAGAGGGACACTACCGCTATCAAATACGTTGTTTCACCGTTAATGTGACGGGGCGGGGTGGACTAACTTAAGTCCATAATACCGGGCTTACCTTCAGCGAGCAAACCCAGCAGTTCCTCCACGAGGCTGTCAGCCTGGGACACGAACTCTTTTATCTCCGTAAGCGCTATGTTGTCCAGGTGCAGCCCGCAAATAACGCAGACCGGTATTTTAGTCTTTTTAGCTATGGCATGTGCCTGTCTCTTGGCTATTTCGTCATCCCGGTGCCCACACCGGGTGATTACCGAGGACGAAGCCCTATCCTCTTCGTAATCATATTCGCCCACAGCCACCGCACCCAGATGGGCGTTCTCGTTATAGAGGCAAACGATGAGGTCGCTGCCCAGGTAATAAGCGAGCAGTTCGGTGCTAACTCTACCCTGGCTCCGGCTGATACGGTATTGTTTCATAATGCACCGTTATTATAGCACCGTCCCTGAGCCCACACAATTTCTGATTTTTTGCCATATTGTAACCTATTTGTAACTTCTTCTTTCTCTTTTTGCCGGATACTTGTAACCAGTTCTTAACCTTAATAGAGCAGACTATGTTTAGGTTATTATGATTAGTGCTGTATGGCAAAGACGCAACTACGGGCAACACGGTATGAGTTTGAGGAAACGGTATATGCTTCAATGCTTGACACCGTAGAATGGTCACTGCTAAAATCAGCGACCGAACAGTTATGAATTACGAATGAGGAGGAAACTGTATGGCTGAAGCTTCGGTACGCAAGAAGAAAGAACTGCAGGAATTCATTGACAAGGGACTCTGGGAAGACCTGACATGGGCAGCGCTGTGGGACAGGAATGCCAAAGAATACCCCGATAGAGAAGCCATGGTCGATTACCGGTCAAGATGGACCTGGGCACAGGCTAAACTGGCGATAGACAGGTTAGCCCTGGGTCTGATGGATATGGGCTATAAGAAAGATGACGCTATCGTTGTTGAGCTACCCAGCTGGTCCGAGTGCATGATAGCCAGAATCGCCTGCGATAAAGCAGGTCTCATTGTAGCCCCCGTGTTAAGGAGTTTCCGTGAAACCGAGATGTTGCATACACTGGCCATTCTTGAGGCCAAGGGTGTAGTCATACCGTATAAGTGGGGCGGTTTTGATTACGTTAACATGATCCAGTCGCTGCGCCCCGACCTGCCCAAGCTGGAGCATATCTTTATTGTCGGTGACGAGGTTCCCGAGGGATGCATTTCCCTGAACAAGATGCTGGAGGAACCCCTGGAGAAGAAGTACTCTCCGGAGGAACTGGAAGCACTCTTTGCTAAAACAGTAATGCCCAGCACCGAGGTATCCGAACTCTCGCATACCACCGGCAGTACCGGTCTTCCCAAGCTCGCCGAATGGCCGGCTGTGCTTGGGTTGGCCCGCACTAAGGACACGGTAAATAAATTCGGGATTAACAAGGACGATGTTCTGGGCGCCCTATCCCCGGGCTGGGGCGGCATGAACAACCCTACCTACCACGGTGGACCGTATGTCGGGGCAAAATTCGTCATGATGGAGCGCTGGGATATAGTCGAGGCTTTCAAGCTTATCGAGAAGGAGAAGATAACCTATTTCGCCATTACGCCAACCATGATGCGCATGATGATGGACCATGCCGATTTCGGTAAATATGATCTGAGCTCTCTCCGGGCTATCATGGTATCAGGAGCGCCGTGCCCTCCCGGCTGGCCGCGAGAAGCCGAGGAAAAATTTGGTGCCAGGGTCATCAACACCTACGGTTCGAGAGACCTGGGCAGCACAGCGTCGCCTTCATATACAGACCCGCCCGAAACCCGATGGGCAACCGCTGGCAAACCGAACAGCTGGGACGAGATTCATCTGCTCGACGAGGCAGGCAATGATGTGCCGGAAGGAGAAGTCGGTGAGGTAGCCGTAAGAGCCGTGACCGGTTCCGGTGGTTACTTTAAGAACCCGGAAGCCAATGCGAGTTCCGCTACTCCGGACGGTTTGTTCCGCATTGGTGACCTGGCCAGATTTGATGAAAACGGCAACCTGGTTATTGCCGGGCGCGCCAAGAATATAATTATCCGCGGCGGCGAGAATATTTATCCTACGGAGATAGAGGGTATGCTCGGTACCCACCCGAACGTAGTCCAGGCAGCCGTAGTCAAGATGCCCGACCCGCTCTTTGGTGAAAAAGCATGCGCCTATGTCGCTCTTAAACCGGGAGGCACTTTTGCCTTTGACGAAATGGTCTCTTTCCTGAAATCAAAGAAGCTCGCTGCCTTCAAACTGCCGGAAAGATTGGAAATTGTGGACAAGATACCCATGGTAGGCGACGGCACGAAGGTAGATTTGAAAAGTCTGGAAAAAGACATAGCCGGTAAACTCAAAGCCGAAGGAAAGGTATAGAAAAAGATACAAAGGAGGCGGTCCATATGTAATTTGCGCACACATCTGGGGTTCATGAGTATATTTTGACTGCAAAATATACTGTTTGCGTCAAAATGCTTAAAAAATATAGTCCAATTGCCCAAATCGAGGAGGTTATAATGGCAATAGAACCCAGGGAAGATTATAGTTACTACGAGTTTTCTGAGGATGATGTAGACGATACCTGGTGGGTCTGGGATATGGGGCATACCCCACCCACCGCACCGTGGTCACCGATGTTTGTCCAGTGGTGGATGTACGGTGCTACCGTGCCCCTGGCCAAAGCACTGGAAGATGCGGCCACACCAAGATCCAAGGGCCCTCGCAGCCGGTCAAACCGCGGCTACCACATGGTGACAGTCGCCGTGCCTCACAACGAAGAGGAGATACAGGAACGCAGCGAGAGGTACCGGCAAGCGGTTCTGCCCTGGCTTCAGGATACAGACAAGATACTGAACGAAATTAAAGCCGAGCTATCGGGAGTATACGAGAAGTACAAGAACTATAACTACGCCACAGCCAGCTGGAGCGAACTGATAGAATGGGTCCATGACTGGGAGCTATTCAACTACCGTCACTGGTACCTGCACTTCTGGGCAATGGTATCCACCGGCGCTATCTTTGTTGACTGGGAGAACCTGAGCTACGAGCTACTGGGAATGGACGCTCATCATCCCACGTTCCAGAGACTGATGAGAGGCTTTGACAACACCAACTTCGAGACCGAGAGACAGCTTCACGCGATAGCGCAGAAGGTCACTGACGCGGGGCTAAAGGACATGGTAGTCAGCAGCAGTCCCGGAGAAATAATGGGTAAGCTGCTGGGCAGTGAAGCCGGCAAGCGCGTGCTCGCCGATTTTAACAAGTTCCTGGACAAGTATGGCTGGCGTAACTTCATGATGGACACCTACATGACACCCAGCTGGAGAGAGGACACATCACCGGCATGGCAGCGTATCCAGCAGTTTGTTAACCACCCCACCTTCAAACTGGATGAGATTATAGTTAAGCAAGCCGCGGAAAGAAAACTGGCAGAAGAAGAAATAGTAAACGCGCTGCCGGTTGACCAGAGAGAATGGTACCGCATACTTATGAAAGCAGGACAGGTAGCCAGTGTCTGGGCAGAAGACCACAGCTTCTTCTTTGAGATGCAGTCGCACTCAATAGGCCGCTACTTCTGGCTGGAAGTGGGTAAGAGGCTCGTCGCCACCGGCGCTATTGAGCAACCTGATGACATCTTCATGCTGGTACCGCAGGAAGTATCCATATTGCTTTCCGACCCCTACAAGTGCAAAGCCAAGAAGAAGGCAAAAGCCCGCAGAGCCGAGTGGGACGCTGCCAAATCCTTCTTCCCCGAACCGTACTATGGCAGAATTCCTCAGCCCGATGCCATGATGGAGATGATGGCCTCACAGGATGTCATCTTCACCAAGGTAACCCAGGAGAAACCGCCCGAGCCCAGACCGGAACTCAAGGCTGACCTCATTGGCGTATCCGGCTCACCGGGTATCGCCGAGGGCATCGCCCGCGTCATAATGTCACCGGCCCAGATGGGCGAAGTACAGGAAGGCGAAATACTGGTAGCCCCCATCACAGACTCAACCTGGACTCCTGTCTTCAGTATAATCAAGGGAGTAGTGCTGAACACCGGCGCTCCGCTGTGCCACGCCGCTATTATTGCCCGCGAGTATGGCCTGGCCGCCGTGGTCAACACCGTTGAAGGCACTGACAAGATAAAGACAGGACAGCGAGTCAGGGTAGACGCTGACGTCGGCGCTGTTTACATACTGGATAAATAAAGTCGGGTAAAAGCGATAAGTACCATGCCGGTTGCGGCAGCGATATTGGTGCCGGGTATGGCTGGCTAATTGCTAACGAAGGGTAGCCCTTTGTATTTGGGTGCAAAGGGCTACCCGGAAAGACCTGGGGGAGAGATAGAAAATGGCATTTAAGGATTTGAGAGATTACATTTCAGCACTGGAGCAACACGGACAATTAAAAAGAGTTGACAGGGAAGTCGATTGGAACATTGAAGCAGGGGCTATTTCCCGACTGGTTTATGAAAAAGGCCTGCCTTCTCCCCTCTTTGAAAATGTTACCGGTTATCCCGGATATAGACTTTTTGGTGCGCCAATCAGCACCTTTTCCAAACTTGCCATCGCTCTGGGGCTGGACCCGGAGACCAGCATTAAAGAATTAATTAATTTCTATCTGGAGAAAAAAAAGGATCTTGTTAAGCCAGTCTTCGTGGATAAAAGCCAGGCACCCTGCAAGGAAAATATTGACATAGGTGACCAGGTTGACCTTATGAAATTCCCGTCACCCATGTTGCACGAGGGTGATGGCGGCAGGTATTTATGCACGTGGCATATTAACGTCTCCAAGGACCCCGATACGGGCTGGATAAACTGGGGTTGCTACCGGGCTATGGTGTCCGGCAAGAACACACTGACCGGCCCGGTGAGTCCGGCAAAACACATGGGTTCTCAATATCAAAAATACAAAGCGAAAAATATCCCGATGCCATTTGCCATTGCCATAGGTCCTGAACCCGTAAGCGGTTTTATAGCCGGAGCCAGGGTAGCCGCCAACCTTTACGAAGCCGAACTGGTCGGTGCGCTGAGGCAGGAACCGATAGAACTGGTCAAATGTGAAACCGTAGATTTAGAGGTGCCGGCAGGTTCTGAAATCGTAATTGAGGGCGAGATATCCCTGACTGAGAAAGACTGGGAGGGACCTTTCGGCGAGTTTGTCGGTTACAGCGCTACAGGAAGAAACAAAGCGCCGGTATGGAACGTAAAAGCGATCACCTACCGTAACAACCCGATAATAACCATGTCCAACACCGGAGTGCCCGTGGATGAATACCACCTTGACGTAGGTCTGGTCAGGTCGGCAGAGCTGTATAACAGGCTGCGTGCCGATGGTATCCCGGTGGTAGCCGTAAACGCACCGCCGGAGGGTGTTGGCTTCCTGGTTATCGTCAGCGTATCCGGTAACACACCGAATATCGCGGAGAAGGTTACTTCCAGTATCTGGAGTTCTCCCCAGGGATCAAACGCCCCCTTCGTTTTTGTGGTAAACGATGACGTGGACGTCTTTAATATATGGGAGGTCATGCATGCTATGGTCACCAAGTGCCATCCCTACCGTGATATCTGGAGAGTGGAGCGGGCCTCGGCCATACCGTTTATGACCTTTCTAAATGCCTACGAGAGGCAACACCGCCTAGGGGCCAAGGTCTACTTCGATTGTACCTGGCCTACTGACTGGGACCCTGTATCAGAAATTCCGCCGAAGATATCCTTTGACGCTAATTACTCCCATGAAGTGAAAGAGCACGTCCTCAAAAACTGGGAGAACTATGGCTTTATCAGGCTAGCCTAAGGAGGCCGTTTAAGATGTTTAGAGAAGGCTATGAGATTTATACGAGCAAGCTGGGACAGCTTGAGCAGGGTAAGGAATTACAATTAGAAATCAGGGACGTCAAGACCTACCAGCCCAAGAAGGTCAAGGCAACAATATCCTCCTCCCCGGAAAAGCTGCCTGACGGTGAGTTACTATGGGTAAGGGGCATGCTGGGCCCGTTACTTGACGGGAAACCGTGGCGGATTAAAATAATAAGCCAGGTCCAGTCTTAAGCCCGGAGCGACTTCATAACGGGGAGGGGAATATTAGCTCAAGAGTGGAGATATTTATGGAGGTAATATACGATGACAGAATCTAAATTGGTTTACTGGTTTGACGAGGTAGATTCCAGTTCTAACGAACTTGTGGGGAAGAAAGGGGCAAACCTGGGCGAGATGACTAAATTGGGTATGCCCATAGTCCCGGGATACGTGGTCTCGATTGAGTCATTCCGCAGGTTTATGACCGAGACAGGAGTCGGCGACAAGATTGCCAAATATGGGGACAGCCTTGGAAAACTCACTAACGTAGACCAGGGTGAAGAAGCCGGCAGGACTATTCGCTCATGGATAATGGAAACAGAAGCACCGGACTACCTGAAGGAAGAAATAGGCTCGTACTACGATGCCCTCTGCGAAAAGACAGGCATACCGGATGTCCGCGTATCAACAAGGTCAGGAGGGCCAACCAGCCGTCCGGGTATGTTTGATACCTACTTGAATGTCAGCGGCCGGGAAAATGTCATCCAGCATGTAAAGAAAGTATGGGCCAGTGTTTATACCGGGCGCGCCATCTGGTATCGCCAGGCTCATGATGTTCCCTTTGCATCTGATGTGCTCGGCGTTGTCGTGATGAAGCTGGTGGATGCCCGCTCCGCGGGTATTATCTTCACTGCCGACCCGGTAACGGGTGACAGGTCACGAATTATCGTTGATTCCAGCTGGGGCATGGGTGAGGGAGTCGTTGGTGCCCGGGTTGAAGTAGACCGGTTTATAGTGGACAAAGAGACCCTGAACGTGGTGGACAAGGTTATCGGTAAGAAAGTAATGCGCATCGCCTGCGGCGAGCATCTCATTGAAGAAAGAGCCGTGCCCCCTGAACTGCAAGAGATTCCCTGCTTATCCGATGAAGAGCTAAGAGAAGTAGCCAGGATTGCCAGATCGATGGAGGTAACGCTGGGCGAACCCCAGGACATGGAATGGGCACTGGACGGCGAAATAGCCTTCCCCAAGAATGTATTTTTCTTCCAGACCCGACCGGAGAAATTTGCTACCAATAAAGAGACAACCGCCATCGACCGTCTGGCAGATATTATGGCAAAAAGGGCGACCCGATAAATCTTTCCTGAAGAGCAATTTACCAGTAAGTTTACAGCCGGTACCCACTTAAGTTAACTTAACTTAACTAAGGTAAGCTTGAGTGGGTACTTGTTGTGTCACAAATTAGCTTTAAACCGGCATGACTACGCATGATACGGAACACGCTTATTGCAGGCACTAGAGAGAAGGAGTTTTAGATGAGTGATAATATAGTAATTCTGGTAATGGCTGAGGAGAAATGGGAGGAGGCCGATTTCCTACGTAGTCATATTGAATCCCGGGGTTTTCAAACCCAGATCCTGGATATAGGCCTAGTTCTGGAACCCGATGGCCCCTGTGATATTACCCGCGAAGAGATAATAGCTCTCAGCGGCAGAGACCCGGCAGAGGTCGCCCAGCTTTACCGCGGCAAACGAATGCCGGTTATGGTAGCCGGAGCTATCAAGAAAGTGGGTGAGCTTTATGCCCAGGGAAAGATACAGGGCATAATCAGCATCGGTGGCACTACGGGTACTCAGATGGCAACCCAGATAATGCGGTCACTGCCCTTTGGTTTCCCCAAGTTTGGCGTCTCGGCGACAATATCGCTGCTCGGCTTCGCTTCCAGCGCTTTCGGTACCGGCGACATAACCATGATGAACTCGGTAGTAGATTTTACCGGCGCTAAAAGCATAATGATGCGGAACGTGCTGGCACGAGCGGCCGGGGCTATCTGCGGTATGATAGAAGGCAGCGCCAAGGTGCCCATTACACTGCCGGGTAAAGATGAAAAACCGCTGGTAGCTATAACACAAATCGGGCTGGTAGAGATAGTAGCCTCAACTGTTAGAAAGATGCTTGAGGAGAAAGGATACCAGGTAGTTGCTTTCTCCGCCTCCGGTGTATGCGACCGGGCTATGGAGAAGATAATTGAGACCAATAACCTGTTCGGTGCCGTAATTGATATTACTCCAGCCGGAGTAGGTGAAGAGCTTTTCAACTTTGGCATGAAGTCAGGCCCCACCCGCCTTGAAGCCGCCGGTGAGGCAGGTATCCCGCAAATAATATCAATGGGCAAAGTAAATATAGGCTGCCCGATAAGCAGAAACTATGCGAAACACCCCGAGTACCGCGAGCGCAAGAAGTATGAATACGATGCAGCACGGACTTTTATACGCCTTACTGAGGACGAGCTTGTACAGGTAGCGGATGCGATGGCGGATAAGCTCAATAAAGCCAAAGGACCGGTTACAGTGATTATACCGACGGGCGGCTGGTCTGCGGTTGATAAGAAAGGCACCGACTTCTATGATGGCGAACTGGACAGGGTGTTCGCCAGTGAGTTTAAGAAGAAGCTGAAACCGGAGATAGAGGTTATAGAAGCAGAGGGTGACCTTGATACCGCCGAGTTTGCTCAACACATCGTGACGGCATTTGAGAATATTATGGCCAAGTGATACATTATTTAGCAGAATGATATGTTTAGAAAAAGGCAGGCTATAGCGGGCTTGCCTTTTTCTGCAACTGGGATTATCATTATTCTAGGAATCTGTATGGTTACAGGTAAAATTAAGGGAAAATATATTAACAAATATATTCCAGTGCATTATAGTATAGACTCCTGACTAGTATATTGGGAGGCAGAGAATGGTCATGCCACATATTGGGGCTCCAGAACTCATCATAATACTCGTGGTTATCCTTATCTTTTTTGGTGTGGGTAAATTGCCCCAGGCCGGCAGTGCGATCGGCAAGGGAATACGGGCCTTCCGCAAGGGGCAGCAGGGTGAAGACGAGGAGGAAAAGGTAACCCCAGCCACCAAAAGAAAAGCCGCGAAGAAGACAGCATCAACGGCAACCAGAACACGGAAAAGTTAATATTTCCTCCTCAGGCTATTAGAAGTAACTATACTTCTCGTACCCAGCTTTTAAGCAAGTGGCTGGATTAGATAGGGAGTGGGCTTTGAATTTTATGGACTTGGGCTGGCAGGAAATATTGCTAATCATGGCTATTGCGCTCATAATATTCGGACCGGGCAGACTGCCAGAGATTGGCAGAACCATGGGCAAGACGGTTCGTGCCTTCAGAAAAGCAACGTCCACACTGACGGCGGAGTTTACCAAAGAGCTGCAAAATGAAGAACATACCGACGAAAAGGGGAAGGAAAACCAGAATAATAAGCCCGCTGATTCCTAGGTTACAGACCTCCCTGATATATACTGAACGATTTACTGCCAAGCACTAGCATGAGCAAGGTATCTAAAGATAGAACGGCCAATAAGTTAACCCTTACTGGACACCTCGGTGAACTGCGGCGGCGCTTACTCAGGTCTCTCATCGCCCTACTCATTACTACCCTGGCCTCTTTTTTCTTTGCCGAGCGTATCTTTGACGTACTAATCGCGCCGGCAGGAAATATTGACCTTATATTCATTGAGATGACGGAGATGCTGGGTACTTACATGAAAGTGTCTCTCGCCAGCGGTCTGGTATTCGCCATGCCCTACCTGGTGTACCAGCTTGTTATGTTCGTATCACCCGCGCTTACCAAGCAGGAAAAGAGATATGTTTACCTGATGCTGCCCTGGATAACACTCATGTTTGCTGGCGGTGTTATCTTCGCCTATTATATACTGATACCCCCGGCAGTCAATTTCCTGATAACCTTCGGCAGTGATATCGCCACCCCCCAGATTAAGATAGGCAACTATATCTCCATCGTAACCAGGCTCCTGGTGGCCATCGGCGCCGTTTTTGAGACACCGATAATAATACTGTTTCTAACCAGGATTGGTATAGTCACGCCCGATATGTTAGCCAGGAAGAGAAGGCATGCCATAGTGATAGCCTTCATTCTGGCCGCCCTGATTACGCCTACCTGGGACCCGATCAATCAAAGCATGGTCGCTTTACCGCTGATTTTCCTGTTTGAGCTCAGTATATGGCTATCCAAACTGGTAAAACGGAGAGAGACTGCCGAAGTCAGCCCGTCCCCGTAGTATTTGCTCAAGACCCGTAATCCCATCCGGGTTCATTGCCTGTCGGCTACCGCTTTCACCAGAACAGTGCGCTGTCTGGGCCCGTCAAACTCGCAGAAAAAGAGCCCCTGCCAGGTACCGAGCATTAACCGACCGCCCTCTATCAGGACTGTCCGGCAACTACCGAGCAGGCTGGCTTTTATATGGGCCGGTGAGTTGCCCTCCAGGTGACGGTAGCTGCCCGCCTCCGGTACCAGCCTGCTAAGATGTTCGGCCATATCCCGGACTACATCAGGGTCGGCGTGCTCATTAATGATGATGCCGGCCGTGGTATGCGGCACGAAAACGTAGCAGACCCCGTCCTTAATCCCTGCCGAACTGACAGCCTTCTGGACTTCAGAGGTTATATCCTGAAATTCTATTCTTAACCTGGTAGCTACCTTTAGTCTGATAATCAATGCCTGCCTCTGCCGTTAAATCAGTCCGGTTCACCAGCGCGTGCCTCCCGATAGCGGTTTTACCGCCCGTAAATCCGCCCTGCCATACCGATACCCGTGCCCAATTTTAAATCACTTTTTATAGAAACCGCTGGCCTTGAGAACCGTATACTGTTTTATGCCCTCGGCGGTAGGCTCGTAACAGTAAAGAGCCGTCCAACTGCCGGACTTCTCCAGTATCAGACCGGCCATGACAAGAGCTCTCAGCGAGGCCTCGCCGAGAAACCCTACCAGGTTAACGTGGTGGTCCGGTACCGGCTGTCCTGTCGCCTCGTACTCCCGGCATATATCGCACAAAAGCCGCGCCGGCTCTTCTCTAAGGCTCCGCGCCATCTGCTGCATCACGCTGGTGCCCTCTATTATAATAGCAAAATCATCAAGCGCGCTCACCTGATAACCCTCCTTTTTCGTGACTTCGGACTTTTATTTTGCTATTCCAATTATACCGACCAGACTAGATTTTAACCCGCGGCATTATTTTAAACAAGGGGGTAACAGGCACCCGAAAGCCTGACCATTAGAAATGCGTTATGCTATAATTGCAACCAGGCTCGATTCCGGTGACGGACATCACTTTATGTCAATAATACAGGGAGGTACGACATGTCAGACGAATTAAAAAATGATATTCTGGAGTATTTAGCCAGCCATATTTACTGTGTGATGGCGACCAGCAAACAGGATAACCCCCGCGCTGCCACCGTCATGTATGCATATGACGGTCTGGATATTTATGTGCACACCATAGCCGGCACCCAGAAGGTACGCAACGTGGAAGCTAATCCCAACGTAGCACTTTTAATTGATGACCATGCCAAAGAAGGCTGGGATAAAGCCCGGATGCTGGAGTATGTCGGCAGGGCTGAAATACTAGGAGACCCCGCGGAGCAGGAGAAGGCAGCCGCCATTTACATAGCCAGATTCCCCGTAGTCAAGAAAATATTAACCCCGGAGGGGCTGGTCAAGGACCAGGTGCTAATCAAAATAACACCGGTAAAGATATACTTCACGGATTATGCCAAGGGTTACGGTCACCGGGAAAAGCTGGAAAGCTTCTAGTATACTGCCTCTGGTGGCAACGAAAGCTTAGAAGCTGGTTTGCTGCTGACCGAACGCCGGCAAACTGCGAATTGACCCGATGACAGGCGGTTAAAAGATAGGGTCAGAGTAAACCAGGTCAGCAGCCTGCCAGATTCGCAATCAGCAGGATAATCCCGATGCATACCAGAACGATGGCCGCCAGGAGCAGGATATAGAGTAAATTGGGACGGCGCTTGCCTTCTTCTTCCAGGGTTTGCCGGAAGCGTTGCTTGATATCACCAGGTTGGGCTTCCTCCTGTTGCTTGATATCACCAGGTTGGGCTTCCTCCTGAGGTAAAACCTCAGACGGCAAATCGGAGTACTTCGCCCACTGCTGATACAGCTTTTCTTTTCTCTTCTCGCGGATTTTTTTCAACTGTCGCCCCTGGAAAAGTATTATACCCTAAGGATATCATCTGTAAAAGGCTGAGGCAAGACCCTATAGTTACCACTAACGGAAACACTTTGGTAATGAGTTTGCCCTGTACGGCTAGCCACAGGACAGGAACTGCTTTATAATGTTTCACACTTACTATTATATTTTTAATTTTTGGAATGACGGCATATCAACATATAGTTATACTAATCACCGTCGCCGGCATTGAGGAGGCACGGAAAATAGCCGGCATGCTGGTAAGCGAACGGCTGGCTGCCTGCTGCAACATCGTGCCCGGGGTAAGCTCAATATTCCGGTGGGCAGGTAAAACCGAAGAGGACGGCGAAATCCTGCTCGTGGTTAAAACCCGGGCCGGGCTTTTCCCGGGAATAGTTAACCTGGTTAAGAAGCATCATAGCTACGAGGTGCCGGAGATAATAGCCCTGCCCGTAGTTGACGGCAATGCGGACTACCTGGTCTGGATAGATAAGGAGACAGAAATGACGAGGCAGATTAAAATTAAAATGGGTGATATCGAGCTTGAGGCTTGGCTAAATGAAACGGATACGGCAAATAAAGTGTGGGCCGGGCTACCTATCACGGCCATGATTAACCTCTGGGGTGAAGAGATATACTTCCCTACCCCCATTGAGAACGGCCTTGAGAATGCAGAGGAGGTAGTAAATTCGGGAGACATCGCCTACTGGCCAACCGGAAAGGCAATGTGCCTCTTTTTCGGCAAGACTCCGGCGAGCCGGGGAGAGGAAATAAGACCCATAAGCCCCGTTAATGTCATCGGCAAAATCACGGGGGATACGGAGTTGC
Organism: uncultured Dehalococcoidales bacterium; assembly: GCA_964473905.1. Taxonomy (GTDB): domain Bacteria; phylum Chloroflexota; class Dehalococcoidia; order Dehalococcoidales; family CAYYQY01; genus CAYYQY01. The sequence goes on from CAYYQY010000004.1 coordinate 28,900, forward strand.
TCAAAGAAGCCAGACAGGGTGACAGAATCACTATAGAGAAAAAAGAGCCTGCATCCTGAGAGAAGTGGAGGGAGTTTCAGGGGAAATTGCTTATTCCCCGAACCGGCTACTATCGTCTATAATAACCAGTTATGCTAAAGTGGAGGTTATCATGAAAGCACAGGAATATGATATTGCCGTTATCGGTTCCGGTCTAGGTGGGTTGTGCTCGGGGGCGCTTCTTGCCCACCGGGGCTACCGGGTAATCATGATGGAAGCCCTGGAGCGTCTGGGTGGCCGGTTTTCCACCAAAGGCTACGATGGATTCCAGATAACAACCGGGGCACTCGGAATACACGCCAAAGGAATTATAGAAAATACCTTCCGCGAGGTGGGCGCCAGTTTTGATGTTACCGACGTATCCAATACCTCGCTCTGGATTGACGGTAAATGGCACGACCTGCCGCAGAGAGGGCAGATAGGCTTCTTGCTGTCTATCGTTGATGCTATCGGTGAAGAGAAGGCCAAGCTCGTCGGGAGGCTTACGCAGCGGGTAGCCGTAGAGAAGATAAAATCCGCCTTCCATCAGGGGGCGGAGCACGGTAGACCAATGGATGAGGGCCTGTCCTTCCGGGACTGGCTTAAGCAGTATACCGATAACGAACGCGTGCTGCAAGTTTTCGCCACCCTCACCTCGGCCATGTCCACTGTAAATGACTTTGAGTATCCGGCGGCACACTGGTTTGCCTACGTTTCCCACCGGGGGCAGGGCGGCATGCTGAATTTCGGCTGTGCAACCCGCGGTAACATAGCTCTGGCTGAATCACTGGCAGCCATTATTACCGCCAGGGGCGGCGAGGTATGGACGGCCTGCCCGGTGAAAAAAATCGTGGTTAAGAACAACTCGGCGACAGGTATTGTCGTCACCAGGGACGGCCAGGATATTGAACTGTCCTGCCGGGCTATAATAAGTGACGTCGGTCCTAAAAGAACGGTAGAGCTTGCCGGCAGCGAGAATTTTGACAATGACTATCTGTCACAGGTCAAAGACCTGAAAGCGGCTTCCATCGTGGTATCCATGGTCGCCAGTGACAGACCTCTTTTTAACCAGAAATACTCCATGATCATGGCCGGTACCAGGCGTATCGTTGCCGGTTTCCCCATATCCAATATTTGCCCCGGCCTGGCCCCTCCCGGTCAGCACCTCTTAAACCTGTGGGGAACGCCTGCTTCATGCTCTACCCGGATGGATACCGAAGAAGAAATGAGGCAAAACCTGGCCGATATCAGGGACATCTTTCCGGACTTTGATAAATACGGCCGGATTCTCAAAATGGAGACCCATGACATTGACGATGAGTTCCCGGCTCTACGTAGCTGGATGGGCTATGATTTGAAACAGGAAACGACTGTCGCCAACCTGTATAATGTGGGGGATGGCGTTAAACCGTTCGGCTGGGAAGGGCTGGCTGCCTGCGCCCAGGGTGGCAGGCTGGTAGCCGATGCGATAGCGAAACGGGTTAAGCTCGGATAACTTTTGTGGAGTGATGGTATGAACTTGGAAGAACTGAGGGGGAAAATAGACGAGACCGACGCCGAAATAGTCAGGCTGATAAGCGAGAGGGTTAAAACCGCCGAAGCCATCGGCAGGGAGAAGGGTGAGCAGGGAAAGCAAATCGAGGATAAAGGCAGGGAAAATACCGTCTTGGAACACGTGAAAGCGCTAGCCGATAGAGAGCACCTTAACCGGAAAAACATCGAGGTTATCTATAAAGAGATAATAAATGCGAGCAAATCGGTCCAGGGCATTACCGTTGCTTACCAGGGCGAGACGGGAGCCTACGGCGAAGAGGCTGCCTTCCGTTACTTCGGCCCTTCAGTCCGTGTCAAACCCTGCGACAGCTTTGATGCCGTATTTAAGGTTGTGGAGCAGGGGCAGGCCCACTCCGGCATCGTGCCTATTGAGAACTCGCTGGAAGGCAGCATAAACCAGGTCTACGACCTGCTTCTGGACTCAAACCTCAAGGTATGCGGCGAGATAGAACTCCGAGTAGCGCACTGCCTGATAGCCAATACGAAAGCTAAACTGGACTCCATAAAAAAAGTGTATTCACATCCACAGGCGCTCGGTCAGTGCCGCACTTTCCTGAGACACCTGGGCTGTGAACTGATACCCACCTACGATACCGCCGGCAGCGTCCGGATGATAAAAGAGCAGCAGATAGCCGGAGGCGCCGCCGTGGCCAGTGAAAGAGCTGCCGAGATTTACCGGATGAAGATTATGGCCCGCGAAATTGAGGATAACCAGCACAATTTCACCCGGTTTTTTATTCTCTCCCACGAAGATTCCCCACCCTCGGGTAACGATAAGACTTCCATAGTCTTCTCTCTGAGGCACCGGCCGGGCATACTTTACGAATTCCTGAAAGAGTTTGCCCTGAATGATCTCAGCCTGACCAAGATAGAGTCACGCCCCACCAGACTGAAGCCCTGGGAGTATAATTTTTACCTGGACTTTGAAGGTCACCGGCTGGATGATAGCTGCCGGGAAACGCTAAACAGGCTTGAAGAAAGTGCGCTCTTTATCAAGATACTGGGCTCGTACCCCAGGGCGAAGTGAGGTTACGAAGTAAGACAATGAGGATAGCTATAATCGGCGGCTCGGGCAAGATGGGAATCTGGTTTACCAGGTTTCTACTTAAAGAAGGTATGGAAATAATAATAGCCGACCGGAACGAAGTAAGGCTCCCGGCAGACTTGCAGCAGCCGGGTGTGGAAACCGCTACCAGTGAAGAAGCAATAAGGCGCGCCGAAGTGGTCTTACTGTCAGTGACCATAGATAATGCCGAGAAGGTCATACAGGAAATCAGCCCTTTCATTCGTAAGGGACAGATAGTAATAGATATTACCTCCATTAAAGTACCGGTGGTTGCCGCCATGCACCACTACATAAAAAAAGGTGTAACGCTGGGAGTTCACCCCATGTTCGGCCCCGGTGCTATAGGTATCGCCGGGCAGAACTTTGTGCTCACACCGGTAGGTGACCGCGAACAGGCCATTGCCCGTAAGGTCGCTGAGTTTCTATCCGCGAGAGAGGCTAAGGCGGTCATCATGACTCCCGAGCAGCATGATAAAATGATGTCGGTGGTCCTGGGGCTATCCCATTTCATTGCCCTGGTTACCGCGGATACCCTGTCAAACCTTGATAGCCTGAGCTTCATGCAGACAGTCGGCGGAACTACTTACAAAGTACTACTTAACCTGGTGGAAAGTGTTATTTCGGATGACCCGGCGCTATATTCCTACCTGCAGATGAACCTCCCCGGTATGAAAGAACTTGAAGAGCTATTTCAGCGAAACACGGAAAGCTGGCTGAGCCTGGTACAAAATAAAGACCGGGCAGAATTCGCCAGCAGCATGAATGCTCTAAAAGACCGGTTTAAGAAAGCGAATTAGCCGTCAGATAAGGTATCCGGTAAGGCATAAAAAGCGGCGGATGGGTTATAATAGAGTATGGATATGATAGGATGCCTGCTTAGCGACGGGAACCCGGGTAATTAATAGTGACGGAGGCAGATAACATGCTTAAGATAAAGCATCTATCGGTAGCGGTGGAAGGCAAGGAGATTTTACACGATGTCAACCTGACAATTGCCACCGGCGAGACGCATGTCCTCTTCGGACCCAACGGCAGCGGTAAAACCACTCTCCTGTTGGCCATCATGGGTTTCCCCAAATACAAGGTAACTGGCGGCAGCATCGTTTTCATGGGGAAAGATATAACCACCATGGATATAGATGAAAGGGCCCGGATGGGAATCGGCATGTCTTTTCAGCGGCCGCCCGTAGTGCGCGGTGTTAAAACCCGGGATATGATAGCCGCCTGTCTGGGTAAGCGTACATCCGAAGATAATATATCAGACCTGGCCGAGAAGGCAAACCTGTCTGAATTCCTGGATAGAGACATCAACTACGGCTTCTCCGGCGGCGAGATAAAGCGCTCGGAGATGATGCAACTGCTGGCCCAGCACCCGGCTCTGGTCTTGCTTGATGAACCGGAGTCCGGCGTAGACCTGGTAAATATATCCCTGATAGGTAAGCTGATAAACGATGCGCTGGAAAAGGACTGCCCCATACATAAACGAAAATGCATCGGCCTGATAATATCCCACACCGGACACATCCTGGATTATATTAATGCCCGTACCGGCTATGTCATGGTTGACGGCAAACTGGGATGCCAGGCGGACCCGCATGAGATTCTATCAACCATAAAAGAGAGAGGCTACCAGGAGTGTGTTCGATGCATGAGATAAAATCTACCGCTACCAACAAGGAAAAGGCCAGCGCCGCACAGGCTAAGAAGGCGGTGCTGGGGGAAGATATAGACCTGAAAAAATACCTTGACTCGACTGATGAACAGCCTTACCGGCAGGACCCGCAGGAGTTACCGGCTGATACTAAGGGAAAAATGCTGGAGGCCGGCATCATGCTGGACGATGTGAGCCAGAGGTCGGGTACCTTTATCCAGATTGATAACACACCGATCCACAACTCAGTATTTCAGGAAGGCATAGAAGTAATGCCCGTTAGTCAAGCCCTGGATAAGTATAACTGGCTGTCCGATTACTGGTGGCAGGCGGTAGCCGTTGACACCGATAAATATACGGCTAACGTAGAACTCAGTCAGAGCAACGGTTATTTCATCAGGGCTTTACCCGGTCAGAAGACGGTTTTACCGGTACAGGCATGCCTGTACCTGGCCAAGTCAAGTCTGATTCAAAACGTACACAATATAATAATTGCCGAAGAGGGCTCCGAGCTACACATCATCACTGGCTGTGCTATTGCCTCCGGAGAGGACACCGGCCTGCACCTGGGTGTCTCCGAGTTCTATATTAAGCCGGGGGCCAAGATTACCTTTACCATGATACACAACTGGAACCCCGAGGTCGCCGTGCGTCCCCGCACCGCGGCTATCGTGGAGGACAACGGTCTATTTCTGAATAACTACGTGCTCATGAAGCCGGTGCGTTCGCTACAGATGTACCCAACCACCAGGTGCGTCGGGGAGAATGCGGTAGTCAGATATAATAGCGTGCTTCTAGCCGGTACGGGCTCATCCCTAGACGTCGGTTCTCGGGTGATACTTGATGCCCCGCGTGCCAGAACAGAAATAATATCACGGGCAATAACTACCGGCGGCTATATCACCGCCCGCGGTTACATCGAAGGCAATGTGCCCGAGGTAAAAGGTCACCTGGAATGCCGGGGACTGATACTTAATGAAGAGGGCACTATATATGCCGTGCCCGAGCTTAAAGGCACTAAGGCTGGCGTTGACCTTTCCCACGAAGCCGCTGTAGGTAAGATAGCCGAGGAAGAAGTAGAGTATTTAATGGCGCGCGGTTTAACGCGCAACGAGGCTACAGCCACCATAGTCCGTGGTTTTCTCAGAGTTGAGATTGAAGGCATCCCTCCCATGCTGAACGCCGAGCTCAAACGCGCTATCGAAGCCAGCGAAAAAGACCTGATGTAGATAGAGCCATACTTACCTCTCCGCTTGTCTTTGCGCCCAATATTTTGACATTTGTCCGTCATTATACTTGCCATTTCATTTGCTGCAGCGTATAATGCAGCATGTCTATAGTCTATAGTAGTCATTATTGCATACTTTTGTCTGTTTAACAGTGCGATGGTAAAAATGGAGGATACATATGCCGGGAAAGATTCCCACGCGCTGGATTTACTCTTAAGCCAGATCTACCGCAACAGCCGGTATGACTTCAGGGACTACAAACGCAGCACGCTCACTCGCCGCCTGGAAAGCAGGCTGCGGGCTATCTGGACTACACCCGGTTCCTGGATAAGCACCCCCCGGGGAATATGAGCGTCTCGCCGATTACCTGCCATTACCGCCTACGCGATGAGAAGACACTTAAGACCGGGTACGACATATACCTGGCAAAGCCCGTTGATACCCGCAACTTACCCGGGTTGATTCCACAGATGTTACACAAACCTTCGGAGGAGCCTAAGGATCCACAATGAAAATCCAGAAAATCCTCATCGTAGACGATAACGAAGCCTTTGTCAGGCTGGTCGTCCGGATCCTGCGCCAGGAGGGGTATAAAGTTATCCCGGCCGGCGATGGGCAGGAGGCATTACAGCTTCTTTTTATCCATAAACCGGACCTGGTGCTGCTTGATATGGAAATGCCCAGACTAAACGGCTGGCAGACCTGCATGCGAATCCGTGACATTTCCGATATACCCGTTATCATCCTCACCGGTAAACACACGGACGAAGCAGATATCGTGCGCGGCCTGGGTTACGGTGCGGACGACTACCTGATAAAACCGGTAGGCAACAGAGAACTGGCAGCCAGGGTGCGCACCGCCCTGAGACGGGCTGCCTTACCCTCCAGGACCGAAATAAAGGAGACATCCCAGTATGCAGACGACTACCTGACAGTGATTATTGAAGAGCGAAGGGTAACGGTAAACGGAGAACGTATCAGGCTAACACCGGTGGAATTCCGCCTGCTGGCCTGCCTGGTAGAGAACGCCGGCCACATCCTGTCTCACCGGCAGCTCCTGGAAAAGGTATGGGGCTGGGAATACATTAACGATATTGACTACGTGCGTGTCTACATATCCCACTTGCGGCAGAAGATAGAGCGAGAGCCCTCTTCACCCCGATACATGATAACCGAGCCGGGTGTCGGCTATTCTTTCCAGAAAGCCGGTTTACTTTAAGCTCATTCTTTGATGGGATATGATGTTTCGTGCTGATGCCGCCGCGGTAAGGCTTATACCTCGTCCCCTTCGGTCTCCCTGGGCTCAATAATGCGCCGTGCCACTTCGGCGTGTTGCTGCGGCACCTTTATTCTCACTTCTCCCAGGCCGTCTACCGCCACTCCGTAGACTATACCCGCACTCTCGTACTCCAGCAGGACAGGAATCCCCTCGCTCTCCAGGTGGGACTTGATAACGCTGGCAGTGAGCTCCCCCTGAACCGTAGAGATAACCACAAAACGCTGTTTGTCAGCCACCTAATGTCTCACCTGCTATATTTTCCGCTTAATATTCTGTTGCCAATAAGTTCCAAAAAAACTTATCACGCCTGCACTTGCGGGTTATGTTATACCTTTGCCCGCAAACTGTCAACCATATAGCGTAATGCCCCTTATTTTCCCCCATCCGCAAATACGCATCCCGACCAGCCCTGCCCCTTTAGCTATTTTTTATATGTATAACCTTCATGTTTATGCTTTGTTACGGTGACGGCCGGTAAGCTATATAAAGGAAAGCAAGAATAGTTAAAGGCCGATAGGCTCAGGGGGTAAAGCAACGATGGCAATGGCATGGCCAAATAGTAGCGTAAAGCTCACCGGTTCCAGGCTGGATAGTAGCCGAGAAGAGCGGCATAACCTGCATATAAAAATCTCGTATATTGCCTTACAGCAGCTAGACCTCATCCTAACCGTTTTTGCCATATCTATCGGTCTCTCGGAACTGAATCCCTTGATGAGAAACATGATTGATGCACCGCTGGAGCTATTTCTTACCAAGGTGGCTATTCCCTGCCTTATTGCCTGGCTTGTCCCCGCCAAACTGCTTATTCCGGCTATTGCCCTGCTGCTCTTCGTTATTGGCTGGAACGTAAAAGAGCTCTTTCTCTACCTGATGTAACCCTATATGGCGGGCTAGGGCAGCCTCCCATCTCTAAACTATCACTTGGGTATTCTTTTCAGTACCGGGGGTAATATATACTAACGGCGCCTAACTGTTGCCCCTCCGCAAGACAGCCTGTACGGTCACATAAGCCATTAATAAACCCCAAACCCTTGCCTTCACTTAAGACTACGTTTACAAAAACCTGTCTGTAATGGATAAAAGGGCTCCTCCCTACCCGTAAATTAAAGCCCAGAGAGGTTGACAAAACCACACCTGCCCCTTAAAGTATGTCTACCGAATTAAACTTCCGGCAGCGGGTAACGTTATTGCCGGCTAAAACCAACCAAACAGGCAACCAGGAGGTGAATAAAATGAAGAGGCTTATCTTGGCCCTGGTAACCGTCTTTACCATCTTCACCTTACTTGGCTCAAGCTGTGTGGGACAGAGTGATGGCGTTAAGGGGCCTGTAAACGTCGGCTCAAAGATAGATACGGAAGGGTCACTGCTGTCCCAGGTAATCATCCTAATGCTGCGGGATAATGGCTTTGAGGTAGTTGATAAGTCCCAGTTCGGGCCGACTTCAGTAGTCCGGAAAGCTCTGGTAAGCGGCGAGCTGGATATATACCCCGAATATACCGGCAATGGTGCTTTCTTCTTTAACGAGGCGGCATCGGACGTGTGGAAAGATGCCCGGCAGGGCTACGAGAGAGTAAAACAGCTGGACATGGAGGCCAATAACATCGTATGGCTCAAGCCGGCGCCAGCCAATAACACCTGGGCTATCGCCATACCCAAAGAGCTGGCCAACACAGAAGGGCTAAAGACACTTGATGATTTCGCTGCCTATGTAAATGGCGGCGGTTATGTAAAGCTAATCGGCTCCGAGGAGTTTGTCACGAGCCCCATGGCCCTTACTGCCTTCCAGGACGCATACGGTTTTACCCTCACCAAGAACCAGCTTCTTACCGTATCCAGCGGTGACACGGCGCAGACAGAGAAGGCTGCTGCCGAGGGCATAGATAGCGTAAATGCGGCGATGGCCTACGGGACGGACGGCTCGCTCAGTGCTTTTGACCTTATAGTCCTGGAAGACCCGCGGGGTGTACAGCCGGTCTACGAACCGGCACCGATTTTACGCGGTGAAATATCTGATAAGTACCCGGAGATTGAGACTATACTCAACCCGGTCTTTGAAACGCTTGACCTGGTGACCCTCCAGACACTGAACGCCAAAATTGCCGTAGAGGGGCAGAACGCTGCGGACGTAGCCCGTGACTACCTCACGGCAAATGGACTGCTATAGCAGTTTCACTACTAAATGAAGGATTAACAGATGCTTCGGCAGACGCCCAACCACGATAGCGTGGCCGTTACCGGGTCGGTTATTGGTCTTTTTTCATGCCTGTTCGGGTGGTTCACCTTCAAGCCCAACCGTCTCGTGGCCGGGACCAGCTTCAGCCTGTGGGAGAGCGCCGGCTGGGGCATAGCCGCCGTTATTATTATGCTATGGCTCCTGTGCCTTGCCCTCAGCTTGACCGGCAGCGGCAAAAAGCGAGCCATATTACTCGGTATCCTCGCCAACCTGCTTCTGGTTGTCACCTTCATTCTCGCCGGCCTGGAAACGGGCAGGCTCATGGCCGGGGAAGTATCATTTGCCCGCGTATCGCTCGGAGCCGGCGTCTGGATTACTCTGGCCGGAGTCTACATCGTCATCTTCGGGATACGGCAGAGACTCTTCGGTTCACGCATCTGGCTTAACCTTATCTCATGGACTGGCATGGTAGTCTTCGTCGTCCTGCTCGCTACCGGCTGGTTAAATAATGTATCCATAATGCAGGAGTTCATGGGGCGTGAAGAACGCTTTATACAGGAACTGCTCCGGCATATTTACCTTTTCGGCGGCAGTGTTGCCGTGGCTACCATACTGGGCATCCCCCTCGGTATCCTGGCGGTACGAAGTAAGCGCGCCGAAAAGCCCGTGTTCTTTATAGCCAACATCACCCAGACAATACCGAGCCTGGCGCTCTTCGGATTGCTCATAGCCCCCCTTTCCGCCCTGTCCTTTGCCTTCCCTGTTCTGCGTGAGTTCGGTATCCGCGGTGTTGGTGCCACGCCGGCCATCCTGGCCCTTATTATCTATTCCCTGCTCCCCATCATACGGAACACATTTGTCAGCCTGCGCCAGCTGGACCCGGCAGTGATTGATGCCGGCTTCGGTATGGGCATGAGCCCCGGCCGCGTATTCCGTAAAATAGAGATGCCACTGGCTGCCCCGCTCGTACTGGAGGGCATTCGCACGGCATCAGTCCAGGCGGTGGGCAACACCGCGGTAGCCGCGCTGATTGGCGCCGGGGGTCTGGGCTGGTTTATCTTCCAGGGGCTCGGACAGGCTGCCACCGACCTGATAGTCCTGGGCGCCTTGCCCATAATCGGTCTGGCTCTTATAGTCGATGCCGTAATGCGCACCGCAGTCAGGCTTGCTACCCCCAAGGGCCTTACCGGAGGCGATAGTTGATAAAACTGGAGAATGCAACCAAATATTATGGTGTCAGCATTGCCGTAGATAGTCTGACCATGGAAATTAACCAGGGCGAGACCTGCGTGCTCATCGGGCCTTCGGGCTGCGGTAAAACAACCACGCTGCGCATGATAAACCGCCTCGTTGAGCCAACATCGGGGCGGATTTATGTAAACGGACAGGATACCAGCCAGATTAAACCCGACCAGTTGCGGAAGTCCATCGGCTATGCCATTCAAAGTGTCGGCCTCTTCCCTCACCTGAGCGTAGCCGCCAATATCTCAGTGGTACCGGAGCTACTAAAATGGGATAAAGGCCGTACCGCCGAACGTGTGGAGGAACTGCTTACCCTCGTCGGCCTTGACCCGGCTGAATATGCCCATAAATACCCGAACCAGCTCTCCGGCGGCGAGGCACAGCGTATCGGCGTCGCCCGTGCTCTGGCGGCTGACCCGCCGACCCTGCTCATGGACGAGCCTTTCGGTGCCGTAGACCCGCTCACCCGAGAACGGCTGCAAGCCCAGTTTGCCCTCATCCAGAAGACGCTGAAGAAGACGGTCATCCTGGTAACACATGACCTTGATGAGGCAATCAGGCTCGCCGACCGGATAGCCATTATGGCATCCGGCAAACTCGTTCAGTATGACACGCCGGAAGTAATACTCTCCCACCCCCAAAACAAGTTTGTCCATGACTTCGTGGGCACCGACCGGGCGTTAAAACGCCTGTCACGTATGGGTATTGAGAGCCTGATAAAAGATACGCCTTCAATCAAAGTAAGTGCCTCTATGAAAGAGGCCCAGGCAATATGCCGCCGCTCCCGCTGGATATGGGTAACCGGAGAGGATAACCGGTTAATCGGCTGGCTGGACGGGGCTATCCTGAAAGAAGCCAGCTCTGTCAGTGAGGCTACTGTCTACGGTGAAGCAGAAGAAATCGCCGTCACCCGCAACGCTACGCTGAAAGAGGCACTGTCAAGAATGCTCGGTCAGGGGCTGAAAAGTATTCCGGTGGTAGATGATAAAAACCACCTGCTCGGTGAGCTCACGCTGAGCGACATTGAGCTCATAACCGCCGCAGCGGAGACGAAAGATAATGCTTAGTCCCAGGAACAGGCGCTGGATAATCCTTACCGCTATGACCATCGCCTTCGTCATCATTATTTCTCAGACGGAACTCTGGGAAATATCCCTCAGGTTTCTCTTCCCGAATGAGACCGAGGTGCTGCACCCGCGCGCCGATTTACTCATCCTCGTCTGGGAGCATATCAGACTGGTCGTTATATCCAGCAGCCTCACCATCTTGATAGGCGTACCCCTGGGCATATGGGTAACCCGCCCCGGCGGCAAAGACTTTTTACCCATAGTTACCGACATGACTTCATTCGGTCAAACATTTCCCCCGGTAGCCGTGCTGGCGCTCACCGTGCCACTGCTTGGATTCGGGCTGATGCCGACAATAGTTGCCCTTTTCCTCTACGGGCTGCTTCCCGTCGTCCGTAATACCATCGCCGGCATACGCAGCGTCCCCCCGGACATACTTGATGCTGCTTACGGCATGGGGATGAGCCGCAGGAGAGCCCTGGTGCTTATTGAGATTCCCCTGGCCATAAGAGTCATTTTAGCCGGTGTGCGCATATCGGTCATCATCAATATCGGCACCGCCATGATAGGTGCCGTTATCGGGGCGGGCGGGCTTGGTTCGCCCATAGTAGCCGGGCTGGTGCAGGACAATATTGCCTTCATACTGGAGGGAGCTGTACCCGCCGCCATGCTGGCCATACTTGCCGACCAGCTACTCGCCAATATTGAGGGCATATTCGTCCACGCTGCCGGGGCACAGCCAGCTTAATACAGCAAAAAGACTGTACTCGCCAGTTTCAGACTGATTCCTCCAGATTACCAAACGTGGCCAGTATCAGCTCGGGCAGAGCCGGGTGAATATGAAGCCCCCGGCTTATGTCGTCTATGTCTCCGCCCGCTGCCATGACATTAATCACTTCCTGGATGAGTATGGGGGCACCGGGCCCGATAATACGAAAACCCAGTATTCTACCGCTTTCTCTCTCCACTATTGCTTTGGCGAACCCGGCTTCTTCCATCATGGCTTCACCTTTAGCCACGTCCGAGTAATTTGCTCTACCCACCAGTATCTCGTGGTCTTGCCGGGTGCTCGCCTCGGTCAGCCCTACGGATGCTATCTGCGGATGAGAATAAACGGCATGCGGCGCCGCGGTGTAGTCCACCTTTATTGCCTCACCACGCAGCACATTGCTGACGGCGAGCTGTGCCTCCATATTCGCCACGTGGGTAAACATCTGCTGTCCGTTGGCGTCCCCCACCGCGTATATGTTTTTCTGGCTGGTCTCAAGATATTCGTTTACCTTGATGAAGCCCCTCTCGTCCAGCGCTATACCCGTATTTTCTACCCTTAACAGGTCGGCATTAGACTTTCTCCCCACCGCTACCATAATCCTTTGCCCGTCAAACTCATGCGTTACGCCGGCAGCCCTATCCCTGGCCACCACGACAACACCGCCGTCTCTCCGCTTCACCTCTTCAACACGGGCACCAGTACGAACGCTCATACGCCGGCTTAACTCCTCCTTGAGCAGTCCCGATACCTCCGGCTCCTCAGCCAGAACGAGCCTGTCAGCCATCTCCAGTATGGTAACCTGCGTACCCATAGCGGCAAAGAAATGACCGTATTCCACCGCAATATAGCCGCCGCCGATAATAACCAGACTCCCCGGCCTGTCCTTAAGCTCAAGCACCGTTTCGTTGGTCAGATAGTCAACACCGTCCAATCCTTTTATCGGCGGTACAGCCGGGCGAGAACCGGAGGCAATAAAGATATACCCCCCTTTGATTTTTTCGCCATTGACCTCAATAGTGTAGTCGGGAACAAAGTGTCCCTCGCCCTCGTAAAAATCCAGCTCGCTCAACTGTGAAATGCTTTGCCTCATGTGACTCTGAATTTCCTGTACGCCCTCTCTCATCCGTTCCATGATGAAGTTGAAGTCAATGCTGTGAATCCCGGCTTTTATGCCGAGCTTACCGGCTTCCTCTATTTCAACTATTCTGTCTGCGGCATAAATCAGCATCTTGGACGGTATGCAACCCAGATTGGGGCAGGTACCTCCCAGTGGCCCTTTATCCACAAGGGCCACCTTCAAACCATGGGACAGGGCTTCGTCAACGATATACATGCCACTGCCAGAACCGATGACTATAACATCATACTCATGCATAGCATTACCTCCCGGTATATTTTCGCCGATATCAAGTTCCAGGAATATGTGGAACAAATTAATAATATAATACACCGCTGCAAATTTAGCCATACCTCTGGCGCTGTAAATTGGCAACTTCTTTTTCGCAGTCCCTTATCTTCGCCATAAAATGACCACAGGAAAAAACAATCAGGCACTTTTTTTAATAAAATGATCGTGGTATAATCCACGCAAGGCTTAAGCGAAATGTATATCACGAGCAAAGTGGATTTCAGCTTATCCGTAGACGGGATGATTGGGGAAATCGAGGTTTACGGCATAACTGAGAAAATGAAAAGCTACGCTCTGGAGAAGCTGTCTACCGCCGACGAGCTTTGTCTTGACTACCCTGTCTCCGTTTTACCCCCGAGCAAGTTCTTTATGCCTCCCCGGGAATCTTTAATTACGTTCAGTCTAATCTCAGATACCGAAGTACATCACAGCCTGAAGGCAAAACCGTCCGTTATAATCGGTATTCACCCTTTTGACCTGCACGCGGTCAAGCTTTCAGACTCCGTGTTTCTGGGTAAACATATTGACGTAAACTACAGGGCAAGGCGTAGCGCCACCGCCATTATCGGTATTGACTGCCTAAACCCGTGGCCGTTCAGCTTTGCTTCCAGCATGGGAACAACCACGCCCCCGGATATTTTTGACCTGTGGCTTACCGACCTGGGCAATGACTACCTGATTGAGGTGGGCTCAAGTAAAGGTGACGACCTTATAAAAAAATATTTTGATGCCAGGAAGGCAAGCGACGCCTGTATACAGCAGCGGGAGAAGCTTCGCGAGGATGCTTTGGAGAAATATCAGCTGCACCTGGATATGCCTTTTCAGGAAATACCACGGATACTGGAGGCTTCCTGGGAGAGCCCCATGTGGAAAGAGTTGGGGCAAAAGTGTTTTTCGTGCGGCTCGTGTACCATGGTCTGCCCGACCTGCGTCTGTTTTAATGTGCGGGATAAAATTGATTTGAAACTTACCGAGGGCGAGCGCCGCCGCTACTGGGACAGCTGCATGTTCCAGGACTTTGCCATCGTAGCCAGCGGTGAAAACTTCAGGCCTACCGGCACCGACAGGCTAAGGCACCGTTTATATCGTAAAGGCAAATACATGTTAGACCGCTGGGGCGAGCTGGGCTGTGTGGGGTGTGGACGCTGTATTAACGCCTGTCTGGTAGATATCGCCAGCCCCGTTGCCGCCTATAACCGCCTAGCCGGGGAGGTGGGGCAATGACCTTAAGCGCTGATACCGAAGAATCAATCTATATACCCAAACTGGCGGAAATCCTCCAAGTAGACGTCCTCTCCGCTACAGAGAGGCTGTACCGGCTGCAATTTACGGACGGAAGTCACCTGACACATGTTCCCGGCCAGTTTGTTGAGGTTTCCGTGATGGGTATGGGCGAGGCGCCAATCTCCATCTCTTCGTCGCCTACCCGGGATGCTTCCTTTGAGATTGGAGTCAGGACAATTGGCAACGTAACCCACGGCATACACCGGCTCCACCCCGGTGATACCATGGGTATCCGGGGCCCTTTTGGCAACGGATTTCCGGTACCCGAGCTTATCGGACGCGACTTACTCTTTGTGGCTGGTGGCATCGGCGTTTTACCGCTGCGCTCCATGATACAGTATGCGCTGGACAAACGCGAGCAGTTTGGCAGAATAATCCTGCTCTACGGGTGCCGTCAGCCGGCGGCGCAACTCTTCCCGGAA
The DNA here is from genome assembly GCA_964473905.1 of uncultured Dehalococcoidales bacterium. Classification (GTDB taxonomy): domain Bacteria; phylum Chloroflexota; class Dehalococcoidia; order Dehalococcoidales; family CAYYQY01; genus CAYYQY01. Next base: position 44,066 of record CAYYQY010000004.1, read on the forward strand.
GAGCTTAATAGAATGCGTAATAGACCGGATATAGAACTGCTGGAATCGATAGACCACTGCCCCTTTCACGTAGCCTGGCACGGCAGTGTTGGCGTAATAACCACGCTTTTCCCCAAAGTAACCCTTGAACCCGAAAAAACAACGGCCCTCATAGTCGGCCCGCCGGTAATGTACCGCTATGTTGCCGCCGAGTGTCTCAAGAAGGGCATAGCCAAAAACCAGATATTGATGTCGCTTGAGCGCCGGATGAAATGCGGTATAGGCTTATGCGGGCACTGCCAGATAAACAACGTATACGTTTGCCAGGACGGCCCGGTATTCAGCTACGAGGAACTGAGCAAGCTCAAGGAGACAGAGGTATGAAAATAAAGATTGCTGTCTTCGATTTTACCGGCTGTGAAGGCTGCGAGCTTCAGATACTTAACTGCGAAGAAGAAATGCCCGACCTGTTAGCCGCCTTTGACATCGTCAACTTCAGGGAGGCAATAACAGATAAAGGTAACTATTACGATGTAGCCTTTATTGACGGCGCCTGCTCCCGGGAATCGGAGATTGCCCGGCTGCATGAAATCAGGGAGAGGGCAAAAAGGGTAATACCCATCGGCGCCTGTGCCTCTCTGGGCGGAGTCAACTGTCTGAGGAACTCTTACAGCACGGTTGACGCCCTTACAGCCGTTTACGGCGAGAGCGCTAATTACTATGACTCCATTCCCGCCCGGCCAATATCTGCGGTGATACCTATAGACTTCTTCATCCCGGGCTGCCCTATTCAAAAAGAGGACTTTATACGTGCTTTACAGGCGATACTCATCAGTAAACTACCGGAACAGTACAATAATCCCGTCTGCGCCGAGTGCAAGATGGCCGGTAATACCTGTGTCTTTGAGAAGGGAATGACCTGCCTGGGCCCGGTAACACGCGGCGGTTGCCACGCTACCTGTGTTACCGGCGGCGCTACCTGCTGGGGCTGCCGGGGCTTCATTGACGACCCTAACGTAAACGCGGAGAAGGAAATACTGGAGAAGGCCGGCCTGTCCGTAGCCGAGATAATGAACAGGTTTAGCCTGTTTAATACCTTCCAGGAGAGCATATGGAAGTGAAGAAGATTGAAATAGGTGTCCGCCACCTTACCAGAGTGGAGGGGCACGGCAACATAATAGTCAGGGCTCATGACGGGCAGATAGACGAAGTGACCTGGGCAGTAACGGAATCGCCCCGTTTCTTTGAAGTCATGCTCAGGGGAAGACCCTGGTATGACGCTCACGTGCTGGCCTCCCGTATCTGCGGCATCTGTAGCGTATCTCATCAAATAGCATCCATAAAAGCCACTGAGGCTGCTTTCGGCCTAAAACCCTCGGAGCAGACCGTATTATTAAGAAAGCTCCTCTACGCCGGTGAAGTCATAGAAAGCCACATTCTCCATATCTACCTGCTCGCCCTGCCGGATTTCCTGGGCGTGCCGAGTGCCTTCGCCCTCATGGAATCACACAAAGATGCCGTCCTGTGCGGCCTGCGTCTGAAAAAGCTGGGTAACGATATCATGGAGACTATCGGCGGACGGGCGGTGCACCCTCAGGCGGCTATAGTTAACGGTTTCGGACGGCTCCCCGGTAAAGAGCAGCTGTTATCAATCAAGACCCGGTTACAGGAGGCACTGCCGGACATGGCAGCCACGGTAGATCTGTTCCAGAGCCTGGTCTTGCCGGATTTTACCCGTGAAACCGAGTATATCTCGCTCAAACATCCCGATGAATATACCTTCACCGATGGTGACATAGCCTCTACCGACACCGGTATCACCAGCGTGGACAATTACCTGGACGTTACCAATGAATACTGTGTGCCTCAATCTACGGCCAAGTATACCAAGAATGCCCGGGAGTCCTTCATGGTCGGGGCACTAGCCAGAATCAATAATAACTACGAGCAGCTTAACCCTCAGGCTAAAGAGGCAGCTGACCGGCTGGGGCTAAAACCACTGTGTACCAATCCCTTCCTGAACACCCCGGCACAGGTTGCCGAGACCACTCATGAAATTGAGGAGTCAATCGCTATCATTGACCGGCTGCTTGAGACGGGTATTCAGGCCGAAGACAGGACGGTCAAGGTAAAGGCCGGACGCGGCATCGGCGCTGTTGAAGCCCCGCGCGGACTACTAATACATGATTATACCTACGACGAAAACGGCAATATTGTTCAAGCCAACTGTGTCGTCCCCACCAACGAAAATCACGCCAATATCCAGCTTGACCTGGAATCTCTAGTCCGCGATAACCTGGAGAAGGGACCAGATGAGCTCCAGTTACTCTGCGAAATGCTGGTCAGGGCGTACGACCCGTGTATCAGCTGCTCCACACACTAGCCTCAATACAGGCCATGCAATACTGATCCGTACAGTAACTTGCTATTCCGCTTACCCACATAATTATAGTTTATCCTTTCATTCTCGTTATAACGCAAGGTATTGACAACCCGATAAATAAGGGGTGAATTATAGTCTTAACTTATACATTAAAACCTATATAGTACAACTGTAGTATTCGCTTTATAAGTACGCCAGCAGAGCACCTGAATTTTGCTGACCATGATTATGGTTGGCAATTTCTTGTAATTCATATAACCCGGATTTCAGGGTAATAAGTACATAAGTGAAACTACCGATAGCATACATAAGCATATTTAAATCTCGTGAGTTAAAATCTCTGAACTTAAGAGATAGCGAGTTACGCCCCTTAACATGTCCCGCACTCTGCCTGAACAGCCTGCCGTCTTTAAGACCAATTTTACCAGACCTTTATACCGCCATCCGTCACCGGATAAAAGCGCTGATTATTACCGGCCATACAGCCGGGCTTCTAAACGATAATGCAAAAATTACCCCCGCCAGATATATCCACACCATTTCAATTAAGATTACCGGCTCCTACCCGTCAGGGCAACAACTGCTAATCACAGATAACCCTAACATGTATTGAAATATGGAGTAACTTGATTATGGCTCAAGAAGTAAAAGAAGGGGGAAACAAAGAAGCATTCAAGGTCGAATATGAAGCTGTCAGGTATGATAATCTACCCCTGGTAATAAAAATTATCTTTGTTCTATTAACCGTTGTCGGTATTGGTCTCGCCGTGGCATTTATGTTTTCCATCAGTATAGAGGGGAAAACCCTCTCCAATACCGGCTACTATTACCTGCTCTTTGCGCTCTTTGGCTCAGCTATCTTCCTGATACTGCCGCTGCGCAAAAAAGGCAAGACAAAATTGCCCTGGTACGACATATTGATTGCAGTGATAGCCTTTGCTATCCCCATGTACTTTTTTACCAATAGTTTTAAAATTCAGCAGGTAGGCTGGATCCCGGCACCGTCCAACTTCATTTTTACACTGGCGCTGGTACACTGCTTTATCATGCTCGAGGCTGCCCGCAGGATGGGCGGCATTATTTTTTTCTCACTGTGTATAGTACTCTGGATGTACCCTCTTTACGCCAGCCACATGCCCGGCATTTTCTACGGCATAACCAGAGCCATTACCGTGGCCGGCCCCGGCGGCGCCATGATAAAGATTTTTGATTGCTAGGTTTTATTCCGTGCTATAACCCCCGGGTAAGCGGCAGATATCCAGACGCTATTTCAGGCTTTCACTGCCTACCAGGGAGTCTCCCTACTTTTTAGCGTACTGATAAGGTCTTCCACGCTGATAGCCGCCAACGTCAGTGTCTGGGTCGTCCCTTTAGCACTCAGCCGTATTGCCAGCTTGGCTATGGTCTCATTGCTGGGGGCCTCAAGTATATTGACGAAATCATACTGACCCAACAGGGCATACTGGGCCAGGATTTTGACCCCCATAAACTCTACTTCTTTGTTGATTTCCCGTAGCCTTTCCGGGTCTTCCTGAATAACCTGCCTCCCGTTATCGGTTAAAGTGGTGAGCATCAGATAGATAGACATGGCTACCTCCTTGTAATCCGGCACTTGGCATATATTATGCGGTAATACCCCACCGCTTTGTCAACACGCACATTATATATACCCGACGCTTTGCCACTCGTTTCTGATAGGTAAGCCGTGATATAATCGGTCAAAACGTAATACTTATATGCAAACCTCATGCCATTTTAGCAAAATCATTACTGAGAGGTTGTCACTTTGGATGAAGCTGTAAACAGGGAAGAACGCATAAACGATAATATTACCGAGCTTATAGCAAGAGAAAAAAATGACCCGGTAGCCTCATTTCTTGGCATGAGCATGCAGGAGCTAAGCCCGGGATACGCCAGGATAGCGATGGAGGTTAAACCGGAATACCTGAACTTCCAGGGTCTGGTGTTCGGCGGTATTATCATGGCACTGGCCGACCAGGCTTTTGGCTACGGCTGTAACTCTATCTATTACCCCAGTGTAGCCACTCAGTTCAACACCCATATCCTGGCCGCCGCCCAGACAGGAGACCGGCTCATTGCCGAATGCCGGGTGGTAAAGAGCGGGCGGCGCGTGGGCCTGTCCGAGATAACGGTCACCAACCAGGAAGGCAAACTCATTGCCAAAGCCACCGGCACCAGCATTCCGGCGGGGGAGCAGTAGCCATTCGGTTACAGGCTCAACTTGATATAAGAGCCCGAACTCAATCCTACAACAGATACTGCATTCAACCAGAGTAATATGAAACACACGGGTATCTGCGCTCTTGAGAAAGGCAAAACAGCAGGCACCGGCATGCTAATTCAGGAGTGATATTATTGACATTAGTATACTGAACGTATAAAATTTTGCCAGAAGTCTATTATAAAAACAGGGGGGATTACTTTGAAAAAGAAATGGCACTATCTGGTCGGCGCCGGCGTGTGTCTAACCCTGGTTCTATCGGGGATGCTGGCTATGGCACTAATCGGGACTTTAGCAGGAACACCGGTCCTGCCAGCTAACCCGGCGCAGGCTGCCGGCTCTATTACAACCGACCGAGGGGCCGCCGATATGGGAGACCCGCTAGCAGGATATACCTTCTTGCTGGAGATTGAGGGTAAAACAGCCGGTTACTTCACGGAATGCAGCGGCCTTGGTTCCGAGAACTGGGTTATCGAACAGAAAATGACTGATGAAGACGGGAACGCAATCTACTGCAAGATACCGGGACGGTTAAAATGGTCCAATATTATCCTCAAACGGGGCATCACTGCCAATATGGATATGTGGGACTGGAGGCAGGAGGTAACAGACGGCGAGATGGAGGCTGCGCGGACAAATGGCTCTATTATTATGCTGGACAGGAATATGGAACCCGTAGCGCAGTGGGACTTTGAAGACGGCTGGCCCTGCCGGATAGCCGGAGCCTATGTGGCAGCCGACTTAAACGAGAGCGTTATCGAGGAGATAGAAATAGCCCACGAGGGGCTGACACGCGTTGAATAGATGGAAAAGGGTGTAAAATCCTTGGTGCCTATTGACAATTTAAATATATTATGTTAGAATTCTCTATCTTCGTTCATAGTAAACTATTATAATGAAGCACCTGATTAAGAGTACGGAGCAACGCAATTTCATCTTTATCAAGCGCACCGGAGTGCGCTTGAGGAGGTTAGATACTGGTAAATAATCGGGTTATTAGCGAAAAATAAGCGATTAGTTCTTGGATTGAAGTGCCTCCCGGGCGGGAGGTGCTTTTTTGTACTTTCCGGTCAGGCAAAGGAGCAGGTGCATTAAAACTGCCATGGATAATCTGGATACGATACCTAAACTGGTTACGGGTAACCGTGAGAAATGGGGCGAGCGCCCGGCCATGTGTATGAAACGGATGGGTATATGGCAGCGCTACAGCTGGCAGGAATACTACGATACCGTCAAGTATTTCTCCCTGGGTCTGATTAGTCTGGGACTCAAACCGGGAGACGTGGTCTGCATTATCGGCGACAACGAGCCGGAGTGGTTCTGGGGAGCCTTTGCCACACAGGCTGCCGGAGGCATTGTCACCGGTATTTTCGTTGACTCCATCCCCTCCGAGGTAAAATACATCGCCGAGCACTCGGGCGCCAGGTTCGCCGTCGTCAACGACCAGGAGCAGACAGATAAGTTCCTGGAGATCAAGGACGAACTGCCGGTACTGGTAAAGGTCATCTACTGGGATCCCAAAGGGCTGAAAAACTATGACGACCCGCTCATAACCAGCTTTATAGATGTAGTAGAGCTGGGTAAAGAGTACGGTAAGACACATGAGGGTCTATTTGAAGAGAATGTAGGTAACGGCAGGGAAGACGATATTGCCTTTATCTACTATACCTCGGGAACCACCGGCTTGCCCAAGGGAGCACTGCTTACCCACCGCGCGCTGGTAAATACGGCGCGGGGTTTCGTTGTCCGCTATCCGCTGAGCGAAAACGACGACCTGATGTCCAATTTCCCGGCGGCGTGGGTAGGCGACAGCTTTTTTGCCACCATTCCTCACCTGCTTACCGGCGCCAGATTAAACTTCCCCGAAGAACCGGAGACCATAGCCGAAGATACGCGCGAGGTTGGCCCCAACTTCGTCATCTACGGCCCGCGGCAGTGGGAGGAGGTAGTCAGCACTATCCAGGTAAAGATGATTGATGCCCACCCCCTAAAACGCCTGGCCTATAAACTCTTCCTGCCGGTAGGCAGAAAAATAGCCGATATGAGCTTCGCCGGGCAGAGACCGAATATCTTCTGGCGGGCTCTGCATACCATCGCCCATCTCCTCCTGTTCCGGCCCTTAAAAGACCAACTGGGTCTCAACAATGTGAGATTCGCCGTTACCGGCAGCTCCGTTCTCAGCCTGGACACCTTTCAGTTAATACACGCTATCGGCATTGAGCTGAGACAGAACTACGCCGGTACCGAAGCCGGTTTCATATCTTCCCACGGCAAAGGGGAGATTAGATTTGAAAGCGTGGGGCGGCCAGCTGTAGGCGTCAGCGTTAGAATAACCGACAGAGGAGAGCTCCTCGTCAAAAGCGACTGCATGTTTACCGGCTACTTCAAAGATGATATTAAGACAGAGGCCGCATTAAAAGACGGCTGGTGCCAAACCGGGGACGCCGTCCACATTAATGAGGATGGTCATTTAATCTTCCTAGACCGCCTGGAACATATGAGAGAGCTCAGCTCGGGCACCAAATATGCTCCCCAGTATATAGAAGGCAGACTCCGTTTCAGCCCTTACATAAAAGATGCCATGGTCATCGGCGATAAAGATAAGGGATTTGTCTCGGCGCTAATCAACATAGATTTTACCATGGTGGGTAAATGGGCGGAAAGCAACAGTATCCCCTACACCACTTTTGTTGATTTATCCCAGAAACAGGAGGTCGCCGACCTGGTGCGCAAGGACCTGCTGCGGGTAAACGGCTACCTGCCCGAAGCCGCCCGGGTAAAAAAATTCGCCCTGCTGCATAAGGAATTTGACCCGGACGAGGCCGAGCTTACCCGCACCCGGAAGCTGCGACGGGATTTCATGGAGGAACGTTATAAATACTTGATTGATGGCATGTACCAAGACGACCAGAAGATAACGGTAAATGCGCCGGTAACCTATAGAGACGGTAGAAAAGGCACGGTCAGCACCGATATCGAGGTAAGGAGTATCTGATGAGAAGCAGGTGCCAAATTGGCTGATTTCACTCAAATGCTTCTACAGTACGCCATCATCGGCATCACCGTGGGCATGGTCTATGCCCTTATTGCCCTGGGTTTTGCCCTGATATGGAAATCCAGCGGTGTCGCTAATCTGGCACTGGGACAGATAGTGCTGTTTTCCTCGTGGTTTACCTACGGCATGCTGGTCCAGGCCGGGCTTCCCTTATGGCTGGGTTTCTTCCTGGTACTGCTGTTTACCCTTGCCTTGGGCTGGTCTATTGAAAGGTTCGCCCTGCGCCCGCTCATCGCTCAGCCGGCGCTCACCCTTATCGCCGTTACGCTGGGCGTGGGCTACTTCATAGAAGGCGTGGTCAGTTTCATCTGGCCATGGAGCGTGGACGCGCTGCCGCGCCTCTTCCCCAAAGAGCCTATCCACATTGGCGGTGCCGTGGTCTCACAGGAATATATATGGGTAGTTATCGTATCGCTAATCCTGTTCGGTCTTTTATCCCTATTTTTCAGGTACCACAAGATGGGAATTGCCATGAGAGCCACCGCCGATGACCAGCTGGCGGTACAGGCCTGCGGCATCCCGGTGACCAGCATCTTCTCCACATCGTGGATGTTCGCCTGTGTAGTGGCTGCTATCGGCGGTATCCTGATATCAAGCATCAGCGGCATTACCTACGGCCTGGTTGAGACCGGGTTCAAGGCGTTTTCCGTGGTAATACTCGGCGGGCTGAACTCCTTCCTGGGCTGTATGGTGGCCGGCCCGATAATAGGGCTCTCCGAAAGCCTGGGCAGCGGTCTTCTTTATCACTTTTTCCCGTCTCTCTGGCCCGGAATCAAGGATATTATCCCGTACATTATCATCATCATTGTTATGATTTTTAAACCGTTCGGTCTGTTCGGTGAAGTACGCATAGAGAGGATATAGTAGATTGGGCTTACCCTGTGGAACACGTAATTATACCTACGCCGAAGACATGGCCATTGTGCGGACAAAAACGCAATGGGTAATGCTGTTTGCTTTCCTGGCTTTGCTTTTTACCACGCCGCTGTACCTTGGCAGCTACTGGTTGGGCGTCGTCAACCTAATTGGTATTACCTTAATCGCCGCCACCGGCCTGAATATCCTGATGGGCTACTGCGGGCAGCTATCTATCGGGCATGTCGGCTTTATTGCCGTTGGCGCTTACACCTCAGCCATCCTGACTAACCGCCTGGAGCTTCCTTTTATCGTAGGGCTAATCTGTGCCGGGCTTACTGCCGGGCTAATCGGCCTTATCTTTGGGATTCCTTCCATGCGTGTTAAGGGCTTCTACCTGGCTATTACCTCCATTGCCGCCCAGCTCATAATTATCTGGGTTATCAACCACTGGTCGGTAAGCGGCGGCTTCATGGGCATCAAGGTGCCCTACGCCGCTATCGGCAGTTTCGTCTTCGATAGTGAGGCCAGCCAGTTTTATCTGATAATGGGTATCACCGTCATCTGTATTTTATTCGCAAAAAACCTGGCCAGAACCAGGGTAGGCAGGGCATTTATTGCTATCAGGGATAACGACCTAGCCGCCGAGGTTATGGGTATTAACCTCTTCCGCTATAAGCTGCTCGCCTTCTTTATCGGCTGCTTCCTCGCTGGTATATCCGGTTCACTAATGGCCCATTGGGTCGGCTTCATGAATGCCGAATATTTCAGCATATCCGAGTCCATTCTTTATGTGGGCATGCTAGTCATCGGCGGCCTGGGGACAACGCTCGGCCCGATTCTGGGCGTAGTTTTTATACGCCTGCTACAGCAGATACTGACCGTAGAAATCGTGCCGCTACTGGAGGGAACGTTACCCTCACTGCCCGCTGGATTCGCGACAGGCTTAATCCCGATGCTATTCGGTCTGGTAATCATCCTGTTTCTGATACTGGAACCGAGAGGGCTCGCCCATCGCTGGATGCTATCAAAAGCCGCTTACCGTCTCTGGCCATTTTCATATTAGGCAGGTAAATATTTACTATCGGCTCTTACCAATGAACATAAAAAATACTGAGGAGGGACAAATGAAAAACAGAAAACCTGTAGTGGTGACCTGTCTGGTCTTTATGGCACTGCTGCTGGTCGTACTGCCGGTCTTAAGCAGTTGTGGTCCCGCGGCAGAACCGGTAAAGGTACTGAAGGTAGGTATTACCACACCTTCAACCGGGCCAGCCGCGGAAAAAGGGAGACCGCTCGCTCACGGCAACCTTGATGCCATTGAGTACATCAACAACGAGCTTGGGGGTGTCAACGGCTACCCCATTGAGGCGGTCTGGCTGGATAACGGCTATGACGCGGCCAAGGTAGTCACCAACGTTAAGAAGTTTCAGGACGAGGGCTGTTTGATGTTCACCACCGTCTCATCCAAGATGATGAGTGCAGCCATGGAACTGGCCAACCGGAACGAGTTACCCGGCCTAGCCTGCTTCACTTCCCCGATACTCTACCGACCGCCTGAGCATATATACGGGCAGATGCCGGATTACGGAGACGATGCCCTGGCCTTCGCCAATTATTATCTGGAGAATATCTGGGAAGGAGAGGGTAAACCCAGATTTGCTCTGCACCTGCTCAACAACTCTACCGGTTCGGGAGCGCGGGATGCCTACCGCGCCAAGGCCGAAGAGCTGGGTATCGAGATTGTGGCTATTGAGGAGCACACCACAACTACCACCTCCGAGATGGAATCCTTGGTTAGAATAAGGGAACAAAACCCGGACGTTCTGTTCATCTCCAGCACACCGGCACCCACCGCCCTTATCATCAAGAATGCCTACGAAATGGACATGTACCCCGGCATTACCATCGGCTGTGCCCATGCCGGCTTTACCAAAGTCCTGATTGATATCGCCGGTGCTGACGTTGTTGAAGGAGTTTACGGGACCTTCCCTACCGTATTATGGGGAGAAGACGTGCCCGGCATGGCCAAGGTTGTGGAATACTGCGAGAGACTGCACCCGGATGATGCCGGTAATATGGACTATATCATCGCCTGGGCGCAAAGCCTGATTATTGCCGAAATCCTGAGAACAGCCCTGGAGAGTGTAGACTACGAGACGCTCGCCAAAGGAGACCTTGCGGCACGGCAAGCCCTGGAGACTCAGGGTATTAAGAAACTTAAAGACTACGCAGTTGACGGGCTGCAGGGCCCGGTAAGCTATACTCCCGGAGATAACCGTCTTACCAAATACAACAGGATTTACCAGATAGCGGACGGTGAAATTACTAATCCGAGTCCCTGGGTCGAGGCACCGCTAATCAAGTACGAAGACTACGAATGGTTCGACGCAGGATAGAAATAACCGGGGCTCCGCGTTAGCGGAGCCCCGCTGAATGGAGAACGGCGCATGCTCAAGTTAAATAACATTGAGGTCACCTATCTCAATGTTATACGGGTACTCCACGGCGTTTCCGTTAACGTGGAGGACGGCTCAATTGTCGCGCTGCTGGGAGCCAACGGTGCCGGTAAAAGCACCACCCTCAAGGCGATATCGGGGCTGCTCCATGTTGAGGAAGGCGAAGTAACCGACGGCAGTATCGAGTGGAACGGGGTCAGGATAGATAAAAAGAGGGCCGAGGAAATCGGTAAACTGGGTATTATCCAGGCACTGGAGGGAAGGCGCGTATTCGGTCACCTCAGCGCCGAGGAGAACCTGCTGGTCGGAGCCTATCACCGCGGCGACCGCCGCAGTGTCAGAAAAGAGCTGGACATGGTTTACCGCTACTTTCCGCGGCTAAAGGAACTCAGGCATAATACCGGAGGCTACCTTTCCGGAGGCGAGCAGCAGATGCTCGTCATCGGCCGGGCTATGATGTCCAACCCCAAGCTCATGCTGCTGGACGAGCCGTCACTGGGTCTCGCCCCCAAGCTGGTTGAAGAGATTTACCGGATTATCCAGCTTTTTAATACCGATTATAAGACATCAATTTTTCTCGTGGAGCAGAACGTCAGGATTGCCCTGAGCATCGCCAGTTACGGTTACGTCATGGAAAACGGGCGTGTCGTCCTTGACGGCAGTGCCGATTTCCTTAAAAATAACGAGGACGTGAAGGAATTTTACATGGGCCTATCGGCTGTGGGCACCAAGAAGAGCTACCGGCAGGTGAAACACTACAGGAGGCGCAAGCGATGGCTATAGTTTCAGAAGATAGACAGGACGAGTATTTTGATGAAAAGGAGACCATGTCTCACCAGGTACGGGGCAGATACCTGGCCCGGAGACTTGCTGAAGCTATTGACCATGCCTACCGGCATGCCCCCACCGTTAAAGAAAAAATGGATAAAGCCGGTGTCAGCCCGGCCGAAATCCGCAGTATAAAAGACCTGGAAAAACTGCCCGTAACCAGCAAGGTTGAACTCATAGAGCTACAGAAAACAAGACCCCCCTACGGGGGTTTCCTGACCATTCCCCCGAAAGACGTGGAGCGGATATTTGTATCACCAGGCCCTATCTACGAACCACTCCATAGCGCCTACATCAAATGGTTTGCCAAACCGTTCTACGCGGCGGGCTTCAGAAAAGGGGATATCGTCATCAACACCTTTACCTACCACCTGTCTCCAGCCGGAATGCTGTTTCACGAGGCGATAAGGGATTGTGGCGCTACCGTTGTCGTTGCCGGTACCGGCAGTACCGAAAACCAGCTGCAAATCATGCGCGATATGAAAGTGACGGGATTCGTCGGAACGCCCAGCTTCCTGATGACCACTATAAAGAAAGCGGAGGAAATGGGGCACGATTTCAAGCGCGACTATCACCTGAAACGCGCCTGGTTTACCGGCGAGATGCTCCCGGCTTCGCTGCGTAATATATTTGAAGAGGATTACCAGATTGCCACCTCGCAAGCCTATGCTGTTACCGAACTGGGCGGGGCCATTGCCTACGAGTGCCGCCAGAAAGAGGGCATGCACTTCATGGATGAATACATAGTGGAAATAGTTGACCCGGAAACGGGCAAACAGCTTGGGCCCGGAGAGATAGGCGAGATAGTGGTGACACCCGTCCACAACAGGGCATGGGGGCTCGTCCGCTTTGGCACCGGTGATATGTCCTCCTACACCAATGAACCATGCCCCTGCGGCCGGACTGCCAGCCGGCTGGTCAGTATCGTCGGCAGGACTGGTGACGCGGTCAAGGTAAGGGGTATGTTCGTTATTGCCCGGCAGGCGGAACAGGTTATCCTCGGTTTTGAGGCGGTTAACCAATTCCAGATAGTCGTCCGGCGTCCTGCCCAGCGGGACGAGATGACCGCAAATATTGAGCTTAAAGATGAAAGCGCCGACCGCGATAAGCTCGCCAGCGACCTGAATAAAAGCTTCCAGAGCCTGTGCCGGGTCAAGTTTGACCGGATTGAATTCGTGGAGAAGGGTTCTATCCCAGATCAAAGACAGGTAATTTTAGACGAGAGATCCTGGGCGTAGGCTAAACCGGTTGCACATCAATCTCTTTTAAATCAGGGCTGATTATCAGCTCGGGCCCGGTTACGGCTTGAACATCTTCCGCCGTCATCCCGGGATATATCTCCCGCAGCAACAGCCCATCCGGAGTTACTGCAATCACGGCGATATCGGTAAATATGATATTTACCTTACCTCTGGTGGTAGCCGGGTAGCTCAACCGGCGCACTATCTTGGCCTTACCCTCCCGTGTAGTATGCGTCATGGCAATATAGAGCCTTTTCGCCCCGACAGCCAGGTCCATAGAACCGCCAATATTACCCATGCAGTGATCGCTCCGGGGCCGGGTCGTCCAGCCCGCATAGTCACCCCGGTCATTGACCTGAAAGGCGCCCATCACCGTAACATCTACATGCCCGCCACGTATCATACCGAACGACTCCACGATATCAAAGTAGGCTGTCCCGGGAAGCTCGGCCACCGGCTCGCAGGCAGCATTCAGGCTGAATAGTTCGTTATCAGCGCCTGAAACCAGCGGGCCGGTGTTAATCATACCGACCTCCGAGTGCAGTATTATGTCTCTACCTGCTATCCAGTTGCTGATGCGCGTGGGTATGCCGATTCCCAGGTTGGCATACTCGCCGTCTTTAATTTCCAGGCTGGCACGCCGGGCAATCCCCTCCCGGGAAAGACCTTGTAGTTTCATGTGCTCACCCTCCGTCTGGACAGTCACTGTATGGCACAATAAAGCGGGGGTAGTTTAACCAATCGCTGGACATATATCCCCGGTGTATGTACATCATCAGCCGGAATTTCGCCCGGGGCTACTATCTCTTCCACCTCAACGATGGTAATTCTGGCTGCAGCTGCCATCACCGGCCCGAAGTTCCTGCCCGTCTTGCGGTACCTCAGATTACCGAGTGTGTCCGCCACCGCAGCGCGTATAAAGGCGAAGTCCGGTTTCAGCGCCCGCTCCAGGATACAATTCTGCCCGTCAAATACCATGGTTTCCTTTTCTTTCCTGTTTTCCGATAGAAAGGGAATGACGTTCTTATCCACCACCGAGCACCTTCTAGATCGTGGTTGGCACGGAGGGATGCCAGCAACGCCTGCCCT